>JAFAOW010000047.1 GCA_019247455.1 Acidobacteriota bacterium
AAGAGCTCATGCATCGGGCTGCCGCCGAAAAGGCTCGTGACGTTGAGCTGATTCCCCCCTGTAAAGAAGATAAGGTCGGCACGCTCGATCTTTTCCAGTGACTTCGGATTGCTCGAGTCCTCGCGGACTGAAACATCGACCATTTCAATGTGACAAATGCTCTTCTTTCGAAAAATACTGTTGTATTTCTCATAGGCACCATCGACCTGATTTGTTGCGACGGTCATGACCACCATGCGAGCGTCCTTGCGCCGGCCCATCGCGTCAAAGATCAGTTTCAAGACGGGTTTGGCGGCGGTAAGGTCCCCGCCTCCGATCGCGATCAAAGTCGTTCGACTCCCTTGTTCTCTCATATGGACAAGGTTGGCACGGGGAAGCCTTTTGATTCTGTAAGTTAGCCTACGAAATAATAATGAACGCAGCGGGTCGACGGTCGCAGGTATAACTTGTTTCCGATT
Organism: Acidobacteriota bacterium; assembly: GCA_019247455.1. GTDB lineage: Bacteria > Acidobacteriota > Blastocatellia > Pyrinomonadales > Pyrinomonadaceae > OLB17. Next base: position 459 of record JAFAOW010000047.1, read on the forward strand.
CCGCGCCACTGTATCTTCAATGCTTATTGCCTCTCGGCTTGCGTAGCGCGAGGCCAGGCACGAACACATTTGCGTAAGTACATCAAATTCATAATTCTTCTCGCCCTTACGGTCTTCCTTTTCTGGTTCTTTGGCCGGAACTTGGATTGGCAGGAGGTTGCTTCGAGCCTTAAGGAAGCGGATCCGTGGCAGCTGCTGCTGGCATCTGCGATCATCTGTCTAGGCTATTTCTTGCGCGCTATCAGGTGGCAAGTGTTGCTCAAGCCTATAACGGCGTCACGCCTGCGAGATCTATTTGCGACGACTACTGTGGGTTTTACAGCAATCTTTTTGATCGGACGTGCGGGCGAGATCCTTCGTCCGATGTGGCTGCCAATGCTGGATCGAAGGGTGCGGCCGAGTGCAGCAGTTGTAACGATCGGAATGGAGCGCGTCTTTGATCTCGCATCGCTGATCTGCTTCTTTTCGGTAAGTCTTGTGTGGTTCCAGACGCGAGCAGGCCACGAATCCGAATACGCATACATTCGGCTCGTTGGTAACCTGATGGCTGCCGGAGCGATTGCGTTTATCGTGTTTCTGGTCGTCTATCAGTGGAAGTCGGAACCGATCATCAGCTTTTTCGCGAGGATCACGGATCGCTCTTTCGTTCCTGCACGCCTCCGGAAGATATTCCTCGGGCTGCTCGAACACTTGGCCACCTCCCTCAAGGTGCTCAAGGACTGGAAGGAGATCTTCTGGGTCTCCTTTTGGACCATTGGCCTATGGTTTGCGATCTCAGTGCCCACGTGGCTCGTGCTGCGGGCGTTTGGCTTGCCCTTGAGCTTTGTGGACTCGATATTCGTCATGGGCGTCGCCTCGATGGGGTCTCTGGTGCCGACACCGGGCGGCGCCGCGGGTGCATTCCACGCTGCTACTGCCGGGGCCCTTCTGCTGCTTGGCATTGCTACAGACAAAGCCGCGGCCGTGTCGATCATTATGCACTTGGTGTATTTTGCCCCCGCGGTAGTTTTCGGTTTATATTACTTTTTCCACGGGGACATTAGCATCGAGAGATTCCGCAGCCTGCTGTCGAGCGAGAATGCGGAGCGCGAGATAGAATCTGATTCGCCCGATTTCGTCCCTGAAAGCTAATGCGCTGTCCATTCTGCTCACATCTTGAAGATAAGGTCGTCGATTCGCGCGAGGCGAAGGACGGCGATTCCATCCGCCGGCGCCGCGAATGCCTGGAGTGCGGGCGCCGCTTCACCTCGTATGAGCGCATCGATGAGATCCCGTACATGGTCGTCAAGAAGGATGGGAAGCGGGAGCACTTCTATCGGGACAAGGTGATGTCGGGTTTGCTTCGAGCGTGCGAGAAGCGGCCTATTTCAACCACGCAGCTCGAGAAGATCGTCGATGAGGTCGAAAAGAACGTTCAGGATTCCCTCGACCGCGAACTCAACACGACCGACATCGGGAAGATCATCATGCGGCGCCTAAAGACTCTCGACAAGGTCGCGTATGTTCGATTTGCGAGCGTCTATCTCGAATTCGCGGACGTTTCTGAGTTCATGTCAGAACTGAAGAACCTCGTAACAGCCCGCACTGCCGCGGACAAGAAGAAGAAAAAGAAATAGCCGTATCTCAGGCACCTTCCTTGCAGAGTAGCCGGTCGCTACCACTCCCGCTTTCGACTTGCTAACATTAAAGTTTATGGTCGATCTCGACGAATTCCCGGTCGCAATGGCTGAAGCGGAGGCTGTTGAGCCGATGGTTCAAGTGCCGCCGGTACTCCCCGTGCTCCCATTGCGCGATATCGTTATTTATCCCTTCATGATCGTTCCGCTGTTTGTTTCGCGGGACAGATCTATCCGCGGGGTCGAGGAAGCGCTCAACAACGATCGGATGATCCTGCTTGTTTCGCAGAAGGACGTTAACAAGGAGGAGCCTGAGCAAGACGATCTTTATACGGTCGGTACCGTGGCGATCATAATGCGTATGCTCAAGCTGCCCGACGGACGGATCCGCATTCTTATTCAGGGTCTTTCGCGATGCCGCGTCGACAGCGTCACTGGGAGCGGCCAGTACGTAACGGCCTCGGTCACGCCGATCATTGAGCCGATGGGCACTGAGAATTCGCTTGAGGTCGAGGCCCTCGTCCGGAATGTTCGCAGCTCTATGGACCGTGCGGCGAGCATGGGAAAGAACATTTCCCCAGAGGTCCTAGCTATCATCGCGAACCTCGATGATGCAGGGCGCCTGGCGGACCTTTCAGCGTCAAACCTCGAACTAAAGGTCGAGGATGCGCAGAGCGTCCTCGACATCGAGGAGCCTATCGCACGTCTTCGACGTGTAAACGACCTTTTGAGTAAAGAGATCGATGTACTTACCGTACAGCAGGAGATAAATTCACAGGCGCGTGCGGACATCGATCGCTCGCAGCGGGAGTATTTTCTTAGGCAGCAGCTAAAGGCGATCCAGGGCGAGCTTGGGGAAGGAAACGAGCTTTTCGAGGAGATCGAGCAATATCGCGACAAGATCCTCAAGGCGAAAATGCCCGAAACTGCGGAGGAAGAATCGCTTCGCCAACTGAAGAAGCTCGAGCGTATGCATCCTGATACCGCCGAGACCGCCACCTTGCGCAACTGGCTCGATATCATGACCGACCTGCCTTGGTCGAATGCGTCTAAAGATAATCTCGACCTGAAAAAGGCTGAACGCATACTCGACCAGGACCATTACGGCCTCGAGCGCGTTAAGGAACGCATTGTCGAAGCCCTGGCTGTACGAAAGCTCCGGGAGAAACCGAAAGGCTCGATCCTGTGTCTCGTGGGACCTCCGGGAGTCGGTAAAACCTCGCTTGGCCGGTCGGTGGCGCGGGCGCTGAATCGAAAATTCGTTCGCTTGAGCCTTGGGGGGCTGCATGACGAGGCAGAGATCCGCGGCCACCGCCGGACATATGTGGGCGCTATGCCGGGCCGGATCATCCAGGCCATTCAGCAAGCGGGAACCAATAATCCGTTGATCATGCTCGACGAGATCGACAAGGTGGGAGCGGATTTTCGCGGCGACCCATCGAGTGCATTGCTGGAGGTACTTGACCCCGAGCAAAATTCGACCTTCCGCGATAATTATCTCGGCGTCACATTCGACCTGTCGAACGTGATGTTCATGACCACCGCGAACATGCTTGACACGATCCAGCCCGCTCTTCGCGATCGCATGGAGACGATAACGCTCTCCGGCTACACGGAAGAAGAGAAGCTGGAGATCGCCCGTCGCCACCTCATCCCTAAACAGGTGGAGGAGAACGGCCTTGAAATGTCGGACGTGAAGTTCGAGCGGAAAGGCCTTGCGCGCATTATCAGCGAATACACACAGGAGGCAGGACTTCGACAGCTCGAGCGCGAGATCGGCAAGGTTTGCCGCAAAGTGGCGAGGAATAAAGCCGAGCTTGACGGCAGCTTCAAGCCCATGAGAGTAACGGCCGAGAACATCAAGGATTACCTTCGCGTCCCCAGGATTTTTACTGAAGGCGCACTAAAGAAGGACCAGATCGGGATCGTAACGGGCCTTGCATGGACGGCCGTGGGGGGCGACATTCTTTTTATCGAAGCTATTAAGACCAGAGGTAAGGGCAAGCTTACCCTTACTGGCCAGCTGGGCGAAGTAATGCAGGAATCCGCACAGGCCGCTTACTCGTACGCGAAGGCCCGCTCAAGCGAGCTGGGCATAGATGAGAATGTTTTTGAGAACTTCGACCTGCATATTCATCTGCCGGAGGGGGCCATTCCGAAGGACGGGCCGAGCGCGGGTATCACCATGGCAACGGCCATGGTTTCGGTCCTCTCACAAAGGCCGGTCCGAAAGGACGTCGCGATGACAGGCGAGATCACATTACGCGGCAACGTCCTGCCTATCGGCGGCGTCAAAGAAAAGCTTCTCGCGGCCCGCCGGGCTAAGATCAAGACGGTCATTTTGCCCGAGCCGAATGAACGGGACCTTGAAGATCTGCCGCAGGAAATTCGGGACGATTTAACGTTTATCTTCGTTGAAAATGTGCGGCAGGTCTTTGACGTCGCACTGAGAGAGAGTAAATTGCCCGCACCCAAACCAAAGGTGAGAGCAAAGACCGCAAAGTAAGGCCGGTATTCGACCCGAATCCCCTTATTTTATAAAGGTTTCGCCGATTGACACGGCTGTTATGCCGTGATAACGTATAGAGGTTAATATGCCGCCAAATACGCCCGGCGGCCGCTGCTGGAACTTTTGCCCATTTGTGGCGTTAGTATATTGAGGCCAAACGTTCTGTTGACTTCCACCGTTTACCCTCAGATCTCGAAATTATTCTGGTTCGATGAAAGTACTGTTTTATAAACTCCTCACATTTTCAGCTCTGATCATAGTATTTGGCCTTAGCGCGAGCGCTCAGGTCACAAGTTCGCTTTCGAGCAATAATACGAGCACTCCCGACGTGCAGAGGGCACAGGAGGCCGTTAATAAGGTGCTTCGCGACGCTGGCGTTTCTTTTAACGAGGGCCTCTTGGCATTCGTAGACGGCAAAAGCTCGATGGCGGGTGAGAAATTCAATAAGTCTGTCGAGGTCTTTCTTTATTCCACACTGAATATTCAGCGGGAGCAGAGGCTTCAAAATTGCTACAACCAGCTTATCGAAACCGTTTATCGGATAGAGTTTCCTTCTGACTCGCAGCTCCCGCAGGTGAAGAACTTATCGCAGACGTGCGGGTGGAATCTCGATGCAAAGCTCTCCGATCAGGTTGCGAGCTTAAGCAAGAGTTCATCGACCAGGCCGGTCGCCGGCGGGATTTCGACTACGACGGTGGCCCAGGGCGGCCCGAACGCGAATGATTCGCGAATGGGCTTTAACACGCAGGAATTTGAACCTTCGCCGCTTGACGAGCTTTCTAAACTTGAGCTTACTCCGGAAGAGCAGCAGGTCGATTCTGACCCGATCGCCCAACAGCAGTACCAGTACATTCAGTACGCGGTTGCGAACAAGTCACTCGGATTTTCCTTCCAGGTACATCCGCTGATACAGCAGTACATCAATTACTTCCGGGGCCGCGGACACACGACGATGGAGGTTGGTCTCTATCGCTCGGGTATGTTCATGCGAATGGCCCGCCGAATCTTTAAAGAAGAGGGTGTGCCGGAGAACGTTGCATGGCTCGGCCAGGTAGAGAGCGTTTGGAAGCCGACCGCCCTTTCGACGGCAGCCGCGTCGGGCCTGTGGCAGTTCATCCCGGGCACGGGGGCTCGCTACGGCCTTCAGCGGACCGCCTATGTTGACGAGCGAAACAGCTTTGACGAGGCAACTCGTGCTTCGGCTCGTTATCTAAAGTTCCTTGCAGACCGTTATCACGGTAACTGGGAACTGGCGATGGCCGCCTATAACTCCGGCGAAGGAAATGTGGACCGCGCCGTTAAGCGAGCGGGCGTCGAGAATTTCTGGCTCGCATTCCCGTATCTGCCGCAGGAAACGCGCAATTACGTTCCGACCATCCTCGCGACCATCCTTATCGCGAATAATCCGAATCAATATGGCTTTGGCCATATCCGTCCGGCAGCACCGCTTGTTTATGATCGGGTGCGGGTTCCGGCCTCGACCAACCTCGGCATCATCGCCCAGGCGTCGGATACGAGCGTTCAATACCTGCGTTACCTGAATCCGGGCCTCCGCACGAATATGACGCCGCCGGAGCCGTATGTTATTAACGTGCCGGCAGGAAAGGGAAATGAGGTTGTCGCTGTGTTCCGGCGTATCCCAGCCTCAAAACTGAATAATACGAATCTTGCGAATTCATCTAATGGCGAGACCTGGCAAAACATCTCGAATCGCACTGGAATTTCGGTCGCCGAGTTAATGGCTGCGAATCCGGGTATGCCTGTTCCGAGAGGCAAGGTTTTCGTGCCGGCCATGGGCAACAATGTGATGACTACGAGCTATGTTCGACCGACGTCCACAGGGGCTTCTGCCGTTGCCCCGGGTGTCAAGGTCGTCAAGGCCCGTGCTGGCGATACTGTCCAGAAGATCGCTGAACGTGAGAAGATCGACGCTACCGAGTTGGCGAAGTATAACGGCCTCCTGCCAAACTCCGTATTGGGAGCGGGCAGGGAGATCAAGATACCGAGCAGGTAAAACGGATACAATATCGAGTTACGAGAAGCCGGATCTACTGATCCGGCTTTTTCTTTCGGGCAGAGTTGACAATTCCTGTATCTGTAACTATACTTGTTACAGATATGGCGGCGAATAGTCAGTTTGCGATGGCATTACATGTACTGACCCTGTTGGCGCATTCGGACGGGAGCAATCTGAAATCCGAAAACATCGCCTGCAGTGTGAACACCAATGCCGTCGTCATCAGACGCATCTTGAGTCAACTTCGACAGGCTGGACTCGTGGCGTCGCAGACGGGGGCCGCTGGAGGGACCAAACTGGCCAGGAGCGCGGAGGATATTGCCCTGGTCGATGTTTATCGGGCGGTTTGTTGCGGCGAGGTTTTTGCCCTGCATTCGCGCTCGCCTAATCAAGATTGCCCGGTCGGAAGAGGGATGGAATCCGTGCTTTGTAATCTTCAAAAACAGATCGATAACAGTGTTGGTGAGACCCTGGCGAAATACACCCTGCGTGACATAACGCAGATGGTTGATGAGAATCAGCATGAGAGAGTACTTGGATAACTCGATGACATACAGCGAATACGTTTCGCTGATCGACGCATTGCTGGCGGAGGGCAAGACGACCGGACCAAACCAGTCGGAATCGATGGTCCATTACGGCCGCCTCAATCGCCAGCGAATGGCGAGGCTGGAGAAGACCCTTGTTCTGGACGAAGATGTTCGCCGGACGATTGGTGGAATAGATCGCTCTCAGGTCTGGCTCGTCATTACCGAAGGTTGGTGCGGCGATGCCGCGCAGAATATTCCCGCGATAGAAACGACCTCAGCCGAAAGTGATCTCATTAAGACTCGTTATGTTCTTCGCGATGAAAATCTCGGCCTTATGGATCAGTATCTCACCGGAGGGGCGCGCTCGATACCGAAGCTCATTGCGCTGGATGCAGAAACGCTGGAAGTGCTTTTCACCTGGGGGGCGAGGCCTAGAGAGGCGCAGGAGATCTTCAAACAGCGCAAAGCGGCGGGGGTGGAGAAAGCTCTCATCAGTGAGGAACTTCAGCGCTGGTACAACGCGGATCGGGGCGTTTCCGTGCAGAGGGAACTTGCGGCTCTGGCCGCGGGAAATAGTGTGCGGGCGGCCGCCGGGAATAGTTGATGAGGGCATTTGAGATACAGGAATTCGGCATCGATAAGCTCGCAGAGGTTGAGCGGCCGATGCCGGAATGCGGGCTCGGTCAGGTGCTCGTCAAGATGCGCGCGGCTTCGCTGAACTTCCGCGATGTAATGGTGGTCAGCGGGACATACAATCCGCGAATGAGACTTCCTGCCGTGCCGCTCTCAGATGGAGCTGGTGAGATCGTCGAAGTTGGCTCGGATGTAACCAGATGGAAGATCGGAGACCGGGTATGTTCGATGGTGATTCCCGGTTGGATCGACGGCGAGCCCACTTCTGAGTCGGCAAAGACGGCAATTGCTGCAGGCAGGGCCGATGGTGTGCTGCAGGAATATCGCGCGTTCGATCAAGAAGCCCTGGTCATAGCGCCTCAGCACCTGTCGTATGAGGAGGCTTCAACGCTGCCGTGCGCGGCGGTCACGGCCTGGAACGCCTTAACGGTTTCGGGGAAGGTTAAACCGGGCGAAACGGTGCTCACTCTTGGCACCGGCGGCGTTTCGATATTTGCCATTCAGTTTGCAAAGCTTTTTGGCGCTCGGGTGATAACGACGTCGAGCAGTGATGACAAACTATCACGTGCCGCGGGCCTCGGCGCGGATGAGACGATCAATTACCGTACGACGCCGGATTGGGACAAGACGGTTCTTGATCTGACTGACGGCGTTGGAGTTGATCATATAATTGAAGTCGGTGGAACTGGGACGCTGGCGCGATCTGTAACAGCGGTGCGTGTGGGAGGCCACATCGCTCTGATTGGAGCATTGGATACACAAGGAGAATTTAACCCGATCCCAGTTTTCATGAAGGCGATAAGGATGCAGGGGATCTTTATAGGTTCGCGGAAGATGTTCGAGGATATGAACGCCAAGATCGCAGAGAGCGACCTTCGGCCGGTTGTTGACAAGACGTTTGCATTTGATGAGGCGCGTCAGGCATTGGGCCACATGGCGGCCGGAAACCATTTTGGAAAGATAGTGATAACGATATGAAGATCGGATTTATTGGAGCGGGCGGTGTTGCACAGACCCTCGCCGCGGGTTATCTGGCGAAAGGGTACCAGGTGATGCTCGGCACGCGAGATGTGTCGAAGCTGGCCGCGTGGCTGGACGCCGACGGAAGAGGCGCTCAAGCGGGAAGCTTTGCGGAGGCCGGGAAGTTTGGTGACGTTGTATTTTTGAGTGTACCCGCAGGCGCGATAGAAGCCGCCGTTCAGGCCGCCGGAAAGTCGGATCTGGGTTCAAAGGTCGTGATCGATCTCACGAACCCGATGGACTTCTCGCAAGGCGTCCCCCCGAAATTTACGGCGACCATAGGGAACTCACTCGGGGAAAAGGTGCAGAAGCTGCTTCCTGATGCCAAAGTGGTCAAGGCCTTTAATTCGATCGGTGTGGCGGTGATGACCGATCCGGTGTTCGATGGCGAGGCTGCAACACATTTCATTGCGGGTAACGACGACGGGGCAAAGGCAGAAGCGACGAAGCTGATCGAGGAATTCGGCTGGGATGTGGTTGATGTCGGGGGTATCGACCAGTCGTTCTTTCTCGAGGCACTCGCATCGCTGTGGGTGAACTATGCGTTCAAAACAAACCATTGGACTCAAGCTTTTAAGCTGTTGAAAAGGTGATCGGGACGAAAGACATTTCGACCGGCGTTAGCTAGAATTTTAGAAAAGGCAATCTTATTTAGGAGAAGATATGGGACACTTTGCGAACGAGATCACGGATACGAACTTTCAGGCCGACGTGCTTGGATCTGACAGGCCGGTACTTGTCGATTTTTGGGCGGAATGGTGCGGGCCCTGCAGAATGATCGCACCGACGGTTGAGGCCATAGCTGAGGAATATAAGGACAAGGCCGGAATTTACAAAATGAACGTGGACGAAAATCCGGTGGTACCTCAGCAGTATGGCATCCGCGGTATACCGACGTTGGTTCTCTTTAAGGGCGGCCAGGAACAGGAGCGTATCGTGGGCGCGGTGACGCGCGAAGCGATCGCTCGCGTGATCGATAAGTACGTATAATTGGAAAACATTGCAGCAAAAGGAGGCCGGCGATAACCGGCCTCTTTTCTGTGTCCGCTATGGGAAAAGGGATTGGAGCTGGACCGACACCGTCGACCATGCGAGGTTGGTATCTAGAGATGATTCGAGCCCGTACGGTACGGTCATAGTATTCCCGTCGGAGCTCTTTAGAATGATAAAGCTCGACTGCGCCCCGTTCTGCGAGCCGTAACGCCAGACCGCGATATCAGTTTTCCCATCGCCGTCGTAGTCGCCCGGGGACTCCAGGTCCTGATTCGACAATCCCCACGCAGTCCGTGTGATCGCGCCCGTCTGGCTCGACTTGATGTACCAGACCCAATTTGCGGCGGCACCCTCGATCCGCGTGACACAAAGATCGCTCTTTCCGTCGCCATCAAAATCACCGGGCACAAAATCATCATCCACTCGGCCAAATACTTCCCTTGAGTCCGCGGGCAGAGCCGTGCCGATCGGAACGCTGTACCGTGAAAGCCACACCGCATTACCATTGCCGTCGTTTCGCATAACGCGAAAATCCGCGAGCCCGTCGCCGTTAAAATCGCCCGTGACCGGCGTGTCGCCAAAACTTCCCCAAGGAACCATTACCTGGCCGCCGTATTTACTGCTTTGATACCAGAACTGTGCTTGTTGTCCTTCGCGCCACACGGCCGGGTCTGTCTTGCCGTCGCCGTCATAGTCGGCCGGTACCGGAAAGTCGTTCTGCTTGCCGAACTTGAAATTGCGCAGGACGCCGTTTGAACTTTGAATTATGTAGTAAGCAGGTTCCGGGTCGTTTCGCCAAACGGCAATATCTGCTTTGCCGTCGCCATCGTAATCTCCCGGCGTCAGATAATCTGCAGCCAAGCCCCAAACGTTGTAGGATTCAGCGCTCGAGCCGTTGAAGCGGACGTACCACTCTAAATTTGAGCTGCCGCTTGCCGAGCGCTGCCGGTAGATCGAAAAGTCACTCTTGCCGTCGTTGTTAAAGTCCAGGGTGTCCGCAAGCCGGTTAATGACAACCGGCGTCGACGCTTCCTCTGTCGCTTGAACCTCACTGCGAACAGGTTGTGTACCCGGGCGCTGCCGCTTTGGGCGCGGCTCTTTTTGCCCAAAACTGGCTCCGGTAACTACAACGAGCAAGAAAATGGCTAGGGATGATCTTTTCATTTACTTCAGTTTGGAGAGCAGCGAACCACTGGACTCTTCAAGACACAACGGAGCCCATGGATCGCCAATGAGCAAATCATATCATAGGAGGCGCCCGCTGAGTGCACATGAATATTGCAACATAGCCGGCGCTATCGCGTGCTAAAATTGTACAAAAATGACGTCGAGGACCACATTTTTTCTGTTGCTCGCGCTTCATCTGCCCGGCATCGTTCACGTTGTCGCTCAAGACAAGAAGCCGGGAGATAAAGACGAGATAATCCGCGTTGATACTCAGCTCGTTGACGTCCCCATCGCGGTGGTCGATAGCAAGGGAATGCCGGTTCGGGGGTTGACGGCGAACAATTTTGTGGTCTATGAGGACGGCAAACCGCAGGAGATCGCTGATTTCTCGACCACTTCCGAGCCTTTCGAGGTAGCGCTGCTTCTTGATACGTCCGGGTCGACGCGCAACGACCTGCCGTTGATCCAGAGAGCTGCGGCTGATTTCATCGCGAGCCTTCGTCCAGGTGACCGGGTTTCCATCATTTCCTTCAACACCGACAGGAGCGGCAGCGTTGCGACAGCGGTAAGCGAAGTCCTCTGCCCGCTAACCGACGACCGGAGATCCCTGGCCCTTGCACTTCAGCGCGTGCAGGTATCGAACGGCACTCCTTATTACGACGGGCTCCTCCAGGTCGCGGAGAAGGTATATCGCGACAAGCCGACAGAAGCTTATGTGGGTCGTCGCGCGCTGGTTGCGTTGACCGACGGTGTTGATTCGACGAGCGCCGCGGATTTCGGGTCGGCAAAGGCGGAGCTTGCGCAGGTTGGCGTCATCTCGTACTTCATTAAGGTCGATACCCGCGACTTTTTCGAATCGGAGTTAATGGGCGACTGTAATTCTGCAATTCATTTTTCGGCAGCTCAGATCCGCCGCTACTACAAGAGTATTGCGATGAAGGGGAATGCGGAGCGTGCTGTGAGCTTCTGCGATCTGGGTGAATTCGAGCGGCTTGCCGTCAGCAAGAAGTTGTACGAGATCGCGGATGCGGAGATGTCTGACCTTGCGCGGAATTCCGGCGGGCGGATCTTCCCGGTTGACGATCTGAGTGAGGCTCGTGGCGCCTTCAAGAGCGTTGCCGATGATCTCGGTACCAAGTACACTCTTGGCTACTACCCAACGAATGAGAAACGCGACGGGACCTACAGGAAGATAAAGGTCGAATTAAAGGGGCTCCCGGCAGGAACAAAAGTTACGGCTCGCGAGGGGTACACCGCACCTGGACAGTGAGACAGAATAGAGAATAAGGAATAGCCCCGGGACCGCAGTTCGCGGGCTTTTTCGCTTTTGGGCGCATTATTCTACGATATTCTTATGGCTTCTAGATTCGGACGCATTTGTTTGATGGTGTTGGATTCGGCCGGTATCGGCGAGATGCCGGATGCGGCCGACTGGGGCGATGCCGGAGCCGATACGATCGGTCACATCCTCGAGAGGAGGCCAGTTCATCTCCCCAACCTGCAAAGACTGGGGCTTGGCAACATTCGCCCGCTTGTAGGTATGACCCCAAGCCAAGATCCCATCGGCTGCTACGGTAAATGTACGCTCAAGTCCAACGGCAAGGACACCACCACAGGGCACTGGGAAATGGCGGGCATCATTCTCAAGAAAGCCTTTCCCACCTATCCGCATGGGTTCCCGCCGCGAATAATCGACGAATTTGTAGAAAAAGCGGAAGTGCCGGGCATTCTCGGCAACGTTCCCGCAAGCGGCACTGAGATCATCAAAGAGCTGGGTGAAGAGCATGTTGCGACCGGCAAGCCCATCGTCTATACGTCGGCCGACTCGGTCTTTCAGATCGCTGCGCATGAAGAGGTCGTTCCGATCGGCCGCCTGTATGAGATCTGTGAGATCGCCAGGGGGATCCTGCAGGGCGAGGACAAGGTTGGACGCGTGATCGCACGGCCTTTCCTCGGACGAAACGCCGGCAATTTCAAGCGAACCGAGAATCGGCACGATTACGCGGTACCGCCGCCCAGCGACAATTTGCTTCCGTTGCTCAAGGAGGCCGGAGAGGATGTCGTTTGCATCGGCAAGATCGCGTCGATATACGATTCGCTGGGCGTTACTGAGGACCGCGTGGGCAAGAACAACGAACAGGTCACAGATCAGACCATCAATGCCTTGAATGCGGAGTCGCACGGACTCATCTTCTCGAATCTCGTCGATTTCGATATGCTCTACGGACATCGTCGAGACCCGGAAGGGTATGCCAAAGCCCTCGAAAGGTTCGATGAGCGGCTGCCTGAGATCTTCGATGCGATGCGGGATGACGATCTGCTCATCCTCACGGCCGACCATGGCAACGATCCGACCAAAGGGGGCTCCGATCACACTCGCGAATATGTGCCTTTGCTCGCCTACGGTAAGAAGGCCCGCCGCGGTGTGAACCTCGGCACTCGGCAATCCCTTTCCGACATCGGTCAAACGATCGCCGAGAATTTTGGTGTTAAGCTCGCCGACGGAGTTAGCTTTATCGATCAGATATAAAGGAGCCTCATCCATTATGCGAAAAGCCGCATTGATCGTCGCGATTACGCTTGGTTGTCTCATGGTCAGTCATGCCCAGACTTTGCATTTCCCGACCATGGTCCGGGGGCACGTGTATGACCGAAACGGGAAGGAACTGCAGGACGTTACGATAGTTGCGGAGGATCAGAGCGGTAAGCAGTGGAAAGTTACGGGTCCTAATGTGTTCTATAACGGCGACCACTATTATAACTTGAGTCTTCCTTTCGGGGTTTACAAGATCACGGCCACCAAGGAGCTGTTTGACCCATTCGTCGTACCCGTTTTTCCGACCATCAAAAGCGAAGGCGTCTTGAAACTAGACTTCGTTATGATCTGCCGTAGTTGTCCTGATGGGCTGCCCGACCTGCGTAAACAACTTCCGCAGTCGAAGAACCCTTCGCCGACAAGACCGCAACTCCATTAACCGATCGACTAGTTCTACAGAATGTTCACCGTTCTCATCAACATATGTATAACCTAATAGGAATCCTGACGCGGTCTTTGTTTTTATTCGTCCTCGTGATGATCGCAGGCTTAGCGGTTGTGAAGGCGCAAGGGGCAGGGGCGATGACGCCGCAGGAGAGGCAGTGGCTTGATGAGGCGATCGCGAGGCACGCGGCGGTGTTTTCGATAGCGGCTGAGAGGACGCTGCTTGAGCCAAAAGAGACGACCTCCCTGGTCGTTCACGTGCTGCTGCCGCCGCATATGAGTGCGGACGGGGTACCGACGGACATGCCCGAGGACGTGCCTTTCCCGGCGGAACTCGAGTCAAAGTACAAGGTCACAAATTGGCACATTCTCGAGGGCGGCGGCGATCTGATAAAGGTGGACAATGAGACATACAGCTATTCCGCTCCGGCAGCCGCGCCTCCAAATAGGACGATGAGCGTTTCGGTCGATCTCCTTCCGGCCCAGCCCGGCCTGGCGAAAGTGGTCCTGATCCAAACGCTCTATTTTGTGCAGAACGAGACGGCGTTCTTTGTGAATATGCCGCAGATCGGGCTGACGAACGTCAAATGCGTGTCGCAGTCGAATGGCGGGGCAAAGGTGCCGAGCGTTCAGGGGCTCGACCCGCGGGCGCTTGCGAACCTGCCGCCCGACGTTCGCCAAAAGATGGCGCAGGCCCAGGCCCAAATGGCGGCGGCACAGGGCAGCTCGGGCATCGATCCGTCAGCCGTTTCGAGCAACCAGATGTCGATCTACGACCCGGACAACGACCAGACAGCGGTTAGATTCTCCACTCTAAATGTGCAGATGGACCACGGTCGGGCAGCGACCAACGCGGGACTGACGGCGTTGCTCAATTTCAATTTCAAAGGAAAGGGCGAGGGAACGTACACGCTTAATGCCGACGGCGTCGGCTTAGGGATCTACCTTCCGAACCAGCGAAAGGGTGCGGGCTGCGGCACGAATCAAAAGGGGGCGAGCGGCCAGGATATGCCTTGCACCGGCAATGTCGTCATCACGAGCGTCGGCGACAAATTCGTCAAAGGCACCGTCCGAACGGCCATTTGGACGTCGGTGGGGAATGAGATATTCAGGGGCTACCTGTATGGGAAGTTCACGGTGAATAGGGCCCGATAACGTTGGATTGTTTTTGCCGCTTCTGCGTTTCGCTATACACTATTGGCGAAATCCTTCGATCCTTTTTAGCAACGATATGAAAAGAACTCTTTCGGTCTATGCCGTTATAGTCGTTATCTGTTTGCAGTCCGTCGCCTTCGGTCAGACCGCCGATCTCGCGAGATACAACGATCCGCCATCGCGGCTGCGCGGGATGATCGAGAATTTTGACGCGGATTACGGGATCCTGAATCGGTTTTACACGGCGCAGACGAGTCCGAACCGGTCGGCGAGATTCAAGCAGCTTTACACCGACTATCAGACGGCGCTGAACGGGCTGGATTTCGACAAGCTCAGTCACGACGAGCAGGTGGATTACATCCTCTTTAAGAATTACCTTGAGCACGAACAAAAGGAAGCGGCGAGATTTGACGCGCAGCTTGCCGAGATGGCACCGCTGATCCCCTTCGCACGGACAATCAGTGATATGGAGGACACGCGCCGCACGCTCAAGGACCTGGACTCGGCGAAGGCCGCGGCTACGCTGAACGATCTCGCAAAACAGATCTCGGCGACACAGGCGTCATTCTCCGCGCCTAACGCGACGAAGCCAAAGAGAACCGTCGCCAATCGTGCAGCACGTACGGTCGACGGCCTTAGGCGAACGCTGGGGAACTGGTACCGCTTTTACAATCTGTACGATCCGGTTTTCACGTGGTGGAATGAGTCGCCGTACAAGGCTGTAGATGATGCGCTTGCTAAGTATTCGGCATTCATTACCAATAAACTGGTCGGCATCGCGCCGGACGACAAAACGACGATCATCGGCGACCCGATCGGACGCGACGCGCTGATCGATGAGCTTAAGTACGAAATGATCCCTTACACGCCCGAGGAGCTGATCGAGATCGCCAACAAGGAATTTGCTTGGTGCGAAAACGAGATGAAAAAAGCGTCTCGCGACATGGGATACGGCGACGATTGGAAAAAGGCCCTTGAAGCGGTCAAGCAAAAGTATGTCGAGCCCGGACGCCAACCGGCCCTGATCCGCGATCTCGCATACGAGGCGATCAATTTCGTTGAGAAGAATGATCTGGTAACTATTCCAAAGATCGCCCGCGATGGCTGGCGTATGGAGATGATGACGCCCGAGCGGCAGCTTGTCGCGCCATTTTTCCTCGGCGGCGAGACGATCTTGGTCTCTTACCCTACTGACGGAATGACGCACGAACAAAAGATGATGTCGATGCGAGGGAATAATCCGTATTTTTCGCACGCGACCGTATTCCACGAACTCATTCCCGGACATCATCTGCAGGGGTATATGGCGGAGCGGTATCGGCCATACCGGGGTGACTTCCGGACGCCGTTCTCGGTCGAGGGCTGGGCGTTGTACTGGGAATTCCTGATGTGGGACATGGCTTTTCAGAACACCCCCGAGAACCGTGTAGGCGCTCTTTTTTGGAGAATGCATCGTTGTGCACGCATCATCTTCTCGCTGAACTTCCACCTGGAGAAGATGACGCCGCAGGAGTGTGTTGATTTTCTCGTCGATCGTGTCGGCCACGAGCGCGACAACGCGGCAGCTGAAGTTAGACGCTCATTCAGCGGAGATTACGGCCCCCTTTATCAGATCGCCTATATGATGGGCGGACTTCAGTTCTACGATCTGCATCACGATCTCGTCGACTCTAAGAAGATGACCAACAAGCAGTTTCACGATGCGATCCTTCACGAGGGGCCGATACCGGTAGAGATGGTGCGTGCGATCCTGACGAATCAAAAGCTCACTAAGGATTTCACGACGAGCTGGCGGTATTACCCGGGTTTGTCGAAATAGAATTGCCCTGCGAAAAAACACGAAGGGTACAAATAGTTGCTATGAAATTAAGATCTTGGTTCCTCTCAATGATCATCACCGCGCTTGCTGCCGTTGCGGGTTTGCCCGCCATTGGCCAGCGGACGCAGCCGATAAGCGAGCAGAACGTCCGCGCCGAGATGTATTTTCTCGCCTCGGATGCGATGCAGGGCAGGGGAAGTGCGACCGGGTACGAGCGTATCGCGGCCGAGTATATAGGCTCGCAATTCATGCAATTTGGACTGGAGCCCGCAGGACAGCCCGGCTTCGACGGGAAGCCGACCTATGTTCAAGCCGTCGCGTTTAAGCGGCGAAACGGTACGGATGGCATGACGTACAACGCGATCGGTAAGATCACGGGAACAGACAAAACGATCGGCTCGCAGGTGATCCTGATAACCGCCCATCTCGATCATTTAGGTACGCGAGACACTCTGCCCGGCGACGATAAGATCTTTAACGGCGCCGATGACGACGCATCCGGCTCGATCGCCGTGTTGGAGCTGGCGCGCACGCTGGCGGCCGGTAAGAAGCCCAAGAGGACAGTTTATTTTGTCTGCTTCGGGTCCGAGGAGATCGGCGGGTTTGGAGCGGCATATTTCGTAAACAATCTTCCGTTTCCAAAGGACAAGCTTGTCGCTAATTTGGAGTTTGAGATGATAGGCCGGCCGGACACGGCGGTGAAGCCAGACGAGCTCTGGTTAACGGGTTATGAGCGCTCCGATCTCGGGCCTGAGATGGCAAAGCGCGGTGCGAAGCTGGTCAAGGACCCCCATCCAGAGCAGAACTTCTTTCGTCGCTCGGATAATTACACACTTGCAAGACAAGGGATCATCGCTCACACGGTCTCAAGCTACGGGCTGCATTCGGACTATCACAAGGTGACGGATGAAATAAGAACGATCGACTTCGTACACATGACGAAGTCGATCAATTCAATGATCGAGCCAATTCAGTGGCTGATAAATTCTAATTTCGTGCCGGCATGGAATCCGGGCCAGAACCCGCAGGAGGCGCCGAAGCCGTAACGAGCCGCTCGCGGCCCCAGTGGTGAGCAAATTTGTAACCGATAAGCGATGCCGGTATTGCGAAGATCACACTGGCTGCGATGAACCAAAGTGGCTGAGTCCAGAACGTCACTGAAAGCAGCTCCCAACAAATGAGCATCACGCCGCAAACGAATGCGAGCGTCGAGCCTCCCCCCCAGCGGCGTCCCATCTTCGTCGAAATGAATCCGGCGAAGAACGAGGCGACGAGAAATCCGATGAGATCCACTACAAATGTGCTGGGCGGCAGCTGAGCGATGTACTGCTGTATCTCAGGCCAGGTCATATACTCGAGATTTTTCGGATAGAACGGGGCCATCATCGTCCCGATCATAAAGGTGATGAACATCGCCGCAAACGCCGTGATCATCGCTGTCACAACTGCCAACATCTTGCGTCCCATAGATTCCTCCTCTTAGTGCTGTGCCTCCTTCTTATTCCCATTCCGGCGGGAAGTCAAGCTTTTCTATGTCCCTTTGCCCATATAGTCTCCCGCTAGGGATCGTGCTGGAATGTATTTTCGCCAACATTCGCCCGAGCGAAAGCAGCTTAGCGCGGAACTTAAAAGAGATATGACGGCAGCGCACTTTCCGGGAACAAAACCGGCCTCCCCGGTGTCTAATGGCTGTTATACTCAATTTGTCAATTCTAACGGGAGGGAACACCAGATGAGATCTGTATTCGGAATTTCTGTGGGCGCGATGCTTGCGTGCACGCTTTTTGTCGTCGGACTTTTGGCGCAGGTGCCAAAAAAGGTTAATGGAGGTGTGCTTAACGGCAAGGCCGTCAGCCTGCCCAAGCCCCATTATCCGGAAGCCGCGCAGCTTGCGAAGGCCAGTGGAATGGTCGCGGTCAACGTCGAGATCGACGAGACCGGTGACGTGGCCTCGGCTGAAGCTGACCCGTACGACCAGCGTGAGCAGTTCAACGCTGACGGGACGAAGGCCGATCCTGTACTCGTCGAGCAGTCTCTTCGCGATGCCGCTGTCGAAGCCGCCCTGCAAGCCAAATTCAGCCCAACGCTATTATCGGGGGTGCCGGTAAGAGTGACCGGCAGGATCGTTTATAACTTTGTTGCGGTAGAAAGTGACAAGTCTCCTGATATGAGTGCAGTTAACGGGGGCCTGCTAAACGGCAAGGCGATCGAATTGCCTTCGCCGGCCTATCCTCCGGCGGCGAAGGCGGTTCGAGCAGACGGGACGGTTACGGTAAGGGTCACCATTGATGAAGGTGGCAGCGTGATCGCGGCAGAGGCTATTTCGGGACACCCGCTTCTGCGGTCCGCGGCGGTCGAAGCGGCGAAAGCTGCGAAATTCTCAGCGACCACACTCAGCGGGCAGCCCGTCAAAGTCACCGGTGCATTGACGTACAATTTTGTGCTGCCGGCTCAGCCCGACGAGCGGTAAACGGAAGCGAGGAATGCGTGCCGGGACATGAAGCTAGTAAGCTTCCGTCCCGGTCAATTCTTTTTTCGGCCGGATCATCAGCACGATCGCTACCGAAAGAAGAGCTGCGCCTGCAAACACACCGAAGATGGCATTGAGTGGTACGCCCCGATCACGCATTGCGCCGAATCCGACGTCCGCAAAACCGCCGCAACTGATACTCACGAGGTTCATGATCCCGTACGCGGTTGCGGAGAATTGGGGCCGAACGATCTGTCGCAGGATCGGCATGTTGTTCGCGTCAAAGAACCCCCATCCCAGCCCGAACACCATCAGAAACACCACAGCGATGGTGAGACTCGCGGCATTCCCCACACCGAAAAGAGCAGGAAGAAAGAGTGACATTCCGATGGCACTGACGTAAATGCGGCCCCGGATGTTCTTTTTTGTCCATTTGTCCGCGAGCCACCCGCCTAGTACCGCGCCCGCGATCGAAGCCAGTTGAACATACAGCACCGCAGACACGCCGGCCTTACCTTGTCCAAGGCCGAATTGTTCCTTAAGGATATCGGGCATCCAATCGCGAACTACCCAGCCGGCGAGGGCGGGGAGCGTGAAGTAAAGCACCATCAGGAAAAAATTAAAGTTGGCTGCAAGCTCACGTAAAGCGGTTGCGGGTCTCTCATCCGACGCTCGAGCAGTTGCCGGATCTTTCAGCAGCAGAAAAAGTGGGATCGCATAGGCCACGCCTACTATTCCGCATATACCGAACATCCACCTCCAACCGAGCTCGGGCGAATCCGCCGCGTAGCCCGCGAACCCGCCAATGATCACGCCTGCGTAAATTCCCATTTGATGAAGTCCCACGGCGCGTGATCTCGTTTCCCCGAGATGATAGTCAGTTATGAGGGCGAGCGCCGCTGGAATGTAGAAAGCCTCACTGACGCCCATTATCGCCCGTGCGGCGACAAGCTCGTTAAACGTTGAGACTTGTCCGGTAGCCCACGTTGCTGCCGACCAGATCGCGAGGCTGGTGCAGATGACGTACCGGCGGCTGATGCGGTCGGCTGCGTATCCGCCGACCGGACTCAAGAGGGCGTAAACCCATTTGAAAGAACCGAGCACGACACCCCATCCTGCTTTCGTGGCGATGTCCGGAATGTCCGTCATCATCGACGTTTTCATCGCGGCGAGCATTTGCCGGTCTAGATAGTTGAGCAGTGCGACCGGAACAAGGATCCCGACTATCAGCCATGCGAGCTTGCGATTTGAAGGCGAGTACGTCGTCATTCGATAAACTGGAAAAGGTTAGCAGTTTTTTAGGGCAAAATGCCGCCGCGGTTGTGTTAAGTTACACGCGGGGGATAGTTATGGCAGAAGCTCCGACCCTATTCAGGATCTTTATCCCGGTGTCTGACCTTAGAGCGGCCGTAGAATTTTATCAGCAGCTTTTCGATTCTCCCGGAAGAGAGATACGCGGCGGTCGCCATTATTTCGATTGCGGGCCGGTAATTGCGGCCGTTGTTGAAAACAGCGGGATGCCCATCGCGGACCACATCTATTTTTCCGTTGCTGATCTCGAGGCGGTTTATAAGCGTGCATTCGATCTGGACTGTCTTGAGGACTCCTATGTTCATGGCGCTTCCGCGGGCGAGATCGTTACGAGGCCTTGGGGCGAGCGTTCTTTTTATGTTCGCGATCCCTGGGGAAACGGACTCTGTTTTGTCGACGAAACGACGCTTTTTACCGGGAGATAGCATGGCACAAATTTACGAGGTCACAATTGTTGTCGATGGCGGCAGAACAGCGGAGTTCGAGTCATATATGGCGGATACCCATATAAACGAGGTGCTCGCCACCGGATGCTTCGCGGCAGCATTTTTCGCAAGGGATGGCAGCACCTACACCGTCGGTTATCACGTCAATACACCTGAAGACCTGGATCGATATCTCAATAAGCATGCCGGATCTCTCCGGCAAGACGTCATCGACCGCTTTGGTGAAAGCGTTAGCGCATCCCGGCGGACGCTTGATATCGTGAAACTCTTTCCTGGCTCCTGATTCTGATAATCTAGTTGAATGCTCGTTCTCGGGATTGAGAGCTCATGCGATGAGACCGCGGCGGCGGTCGTCCGCGACGGGCGCGAGATCTTGTCCTCGATCATCGCGTCGCAGATAGAGCTGCACCGGCCGTGGGGAGGCGTGGTTCCGGAGCTTGCATCGCGCGAGCATTTGGAGAAGATCGAGCCAATAGTTAAAGAAGCACTCGAGAAGGCCTGCGTCGTATTTGATGAGATAGACGCGATCGCGGTCACGCAGGGTCCCGGACTGATCGGCTCGCTGCTTGTCGGAGTTTGTTATGCGAAGGCACTCGCCTACGCCCTTGGCAAGCCGCTTGTGGGCGTCAATCACATCGAGGGCCACGTTTATTCCGTAACGCTTGAGAATCCTCCCGTCGAATATCCGGCGCTCGCTCTTATCGTTTCCGGCGGGCACACCAACATTTTCTACATTCCCGAGGAAGGGAAGTACGAGGTAATTTCGCGCACCCGCGACGATGCCGCAGGCGAAGCTTTTGACAAGGTTGCGAAGATGCTGGGCCTGGGTTATCCGGGTGGGCCTGTGATCGAGAAGCTGGCCTTGCGGGGCGACGCCTCAAAGGTACCCCTCCCGGTCGCAAAGATATCGGACGGTAGACCAGACCTGAGCTTTAGCGGCCTCAAAACCGCGGTCGCCCGATATTTAAGGGAGAACGATATTGCGCCGGTGGAAAATGGAACCGAGCCATCCAAGGCGATTCTCGACGTCGCTGCAGGCTTTCAGGCGGCGGTAGTAAAGGCCCTGATTTCCGTAATGAGAAAGCTCGCTCTGGAACTTACTCCAAAAACGCTCATCGTGGCAGGTGGCGTTGCGTGTAATCTCGCCCTGCGTAAAGCTGCCGCAGATCTTGCTGTGGACCTCGATGCACCCGTTTATTTCCCGTCGAAGCATCTTTCGACCGACAACGCCGCGATGATCGCGGCTGCCGGCTACGTTCATTTGCGGAACGGCCAGAAGGCTGACCTTTCTATGACAGCGGATATTACGATGCGGCTCCAAAATATAAATAAAGCCGAAGATCTTGGAAAGGTGAGATATCGACTGTAACTAGTAACGCATTACCGCACGTGCGAGCGTGAATACTTTGACGCTTGTCGCTCCGCTTTTCTTGAGGGCCTTCGCACAATATGAGGCGGTTGAGCCCGATGTCAGAACGTCGTCCACGAGCAGGACGGACTTACCGTTGATAAGCTTCGGGCGGACGACCTCGAATGCATTTTTGACGCTCAGCTCGCGGGCCTTTTGATCCATGCCGATACGATGGAGAGGAGTGTGAACTTTCCGCGCCAGGCTTCCCACATCCATAGGGATCTGCATAAACTTGCTGGCTAACTGAGCGATGAGCTCAGCCTGATTGAAGCCTCTTTCTATCTGGCGCCGCTTTGCGAGCGGGATCGGAATTACGAGGTCGGCATTTGGATGGATCCGCGCGAGGCCGCCTTCGACGACAGTTGTCAACCGACGTGAGATCCGTGGTGATTCCTTCAGGGCCAATATCGACGCAGCCAAGGCCTTTTCGTATATACCGCACGCGATCGCCTTTTCATACACATGATCGTCGCACTTTCGACAGTGCACAGAAATAGGCGCTGCCTTTTCCCCGAGATAGGCCCCGCACCTCGTACAAAGCATCTCGTTTCCGGACAAGAGACGAGTATCATTCCAGCACGATGCGCAGGCGACGCCGTCGTCACGAGAATCAACGATCTCGTGACAGACGCGGCATTCCTGCGGATAAACTAATGAAGTGAGAGGGTCGAGAAGCCGGGAGAGCATTCGGCCTGAGAATTATTCTTCGTCGAGAAGTCCCTGTTCGAGAAGCTCCTGACAGTCGAGGCAATAGCGTGCCCAGGGGATGGCATTCAATCGCTTCGGATTGATGTCCTTCTCGCAGTTCTGACAAGGACCGTATTCATCGTCCTCAATACGCCGGAGCGCGTCGTCGATCAGGGTGAGCTGTTTGCTCTCATTCTCAGAGACGGCAAGCATCACATTCTTGGAATAGTTTCGAACAGCGAGATCGACCGGGTCCGGTGTCTCGGAGTCGTCAATGGAAAGATCGTTGCCGTTAAGTTTTTGGATGAGCAGTTCGCGTTCGGTGTTGAGTTTCTGCTTTATATCCTTTAAGTTCAATTTACTCATTTCTGGTACGGATAACCCTTGATGATCGTATAAGCCCTGTAAATCTGCTCCAGCATTACCACACGTGCCATTTCGTGGGTAAAAGTGAGAAACGATAATGATAGCACGGCGTCCGCGCGTTCCCTAACCTCTGCGGAGACTCCATCCGCTCCTCCGATAATGAAGGATATCTCCTTCATTCCCGCGTTTTGCCACTTTTCGAACTGGCCCGCGAAGCCGGGCGAATCCATCGCCTTTCCCGCGGCATCGAGAAGACAGACAAAGGAGCTTTGATTCAGTTTGTCCAGGATGCGTTTGCCTTCTATCTCCCTGTCTCCGTCACGCACCTCGACAATATCGAACGAGACGAAATGGCGAAGGCGCTTCGCATACTCCTCCTGCAGAGCAAGCCAATTCTGGTTTCTCGTCTTTCCGACCCATATGAGTTGGAGCTTCATATTTATCGCCAGATATTATCACCAGACGCGGTTCCCGCCGCCTTCCGGAAGATCCTCTCCGCTCGTCTAATGCAAGAGGAGGATCATCTGCTGACGTGTACCTGGGTAATGCTGATGTCGGTTAGGTAGGCTCTCGTTAAGCCGGCTCACAGGACATCCGGCAAAGTGACTTTTCGCGCATCGCGCCAAAGGCGCTCCAAGTCGTAGAAGGAACGGGAATCCTCATTGAATATGTGAATGATAAAATCACCGTAGTCGACCAACACCCATTCAGCGCTGTTGTAGCCCTCGATACGAACCGGACGAGCTCCAAGCTGCTTCTTCAACTGCTCATTTATCTCGTCTGCGATCGCCTGAACTTGACGCTGATTGGCGCCCGTCGCAATAACAAAGAACTCAGTAAAGCTGGCGATATCGCGCAGGTCAAGAACGGCCAGATTGAACGCCTTCTTATCGGCGGCGCATCTGATAGCGAGTTGTACGTCGGGGTCGAGGTCGGTGAAGGGTGTGGGTTTCTCGGCGATCTCGATCTTGACGGAATCGCGTTGGAGCGACCTTTCCTGAGTTTCTTCCATTATGTATAAATCTGATATTTTTCGATGTAATTTGCAACCTCGACCGGAACGTCATGACGCCAGGAGTCAACGCCGTCGCGTATCTGCTGGCGGACCTCGGTCGCGGACAGATCTACATTCACCGCATCGGTAAAAAAGATCCTGTTGCCCCCTCGTCCGCCGGTCCCAATTTCGCCGCCGGACCTGAACACCCCTCGCCCCTCTCGAAGATCAACGATCCGTTCGCGGATCTCGTCCGTGACGTGATCAAAGCCGATTTTGACACCGGGCCGCGTAACAACAATGTGATTAGAGATCGTCAGGACCGTCTGCCAGTCTTTCCAGGTTGTGATGTCCATCCATGAATCAGCTCCCATCACGAAGAAGATCTCTGCTTTTGGCAGCATCTCAATGATCCGAGCAAGCGTTTCGACGGAGTACGGTTTCTCCGGCATCTCGATCTCGATCCGTGAGACGCTCTGCGCGGCTTCCTTCTGAGTCGCAAGGCACAGCATCGCGAAGCGGTCGTACGCAGGCGTGGGCGGCCTGCCTTTCTTGTGAGGAGCGTGAAATGCCGGGACGAAGACAAATTCGTCAAGCTCAAATTGTTTTAACAAAGCATCTGCGACGGCCATATGCCCAAGGTGCGGCGGATCAAAACTCCCCCCATAAAATGCAATTCGTATATCGCTCATTTCGGCCCTAAAGCGTACGAAGCTGATGCTGTGTCGGTTGTTGCGGTCAAGGCTTCGATTATCGCTGAGACAAGCTCCTTGACGCCTTTATTTGTGACAGATGAGATCGGGAAGAAAGGCTTATTGTCACTTTTTGCCCGCGCCCTTAGTGATTCCATGCGTTCTGGTTCGTCGAGTGCGTCCATCTTTGTTGCGACAACGATCTGGGGTCTTTTAGCAAGCTCCGGGTCATAGTTTGCGAGCTCCCTATTGATGATCTCGTAATCTTCGACCGGATCGCGTCCCGAGAGGGAAGAGACATCCACGAGGTGAAGAATGAGCTTGGTTCGCTCAACGTGCCTCAAAAAACGGTCTCCTAGGCCAGCCCCTTCGCTTGCGCCCTCGATCAGGCCCGGAATGTCAGCCACCACGAACGTGCGAAAATCCCCCATATCCACAACCCCGAGGTTCGGCTCGAGAGTCGTGAAGGGATAATCGGCGATCTTTGGTTTTGCTGCTGAAATAACGGAGATCAGCGTCGATTTACCCGCGTTCGGAAAGCCTACGAGTCCGACGTCGGCAATGAGCTTCAGTTCAAGCTGAAGCTCGTACTCCTCCCCGGGCCGTCCGTCGTAATGATACTTCGGCGCCTGCTTCGTAGGAGTCGCAAAATGAGCATTTCCCCACCCGCCTTTACCGCCTTTTGCCGCCAGAAATCGCTGTCCCGGCTCAGTGAAATCAAAGAGCAGTTCGTTCGTCTCCGCATCAAATACCTGCGTTCCCACAGGCACTTTGACTATTGCGTCAGCTCCATCCTTGCCCGATCGGTTCGAACCCTCACCATGGCGCCCTCTCTCCGCCTTGTGCTCAGGGTTATAGCGAAGGTGTAAAAGAGTGTTTAAACCCTCGTCGGATTCCAGCCAAACGCTTCCTCCAACGCCGCCGTCGCCCCCAGATGGTCCACCGTGCGGAACAAACTTTTCGCGGCGAAATGCAGTTACTCCGTTGCCTCCGTCGCCCGCTTTTATACGGATCTTTACCCGGTCCAGGAACATGTCCCTAGTGTAGTTTGGCGAGCAAACAAACAAAAGCGCCGTCTCGATTGCTCGATACGACGCTTTTATTTTTTCCTTTTGGTCGAATGCCGAAACACTCGTCAAAGGGGTTTGGCAGCTATCGCATGTACACGTTCCAGCCGCCGATTTGTATCCCGACCTGTCGTCTGCGGAGACTCGAGCCCGGTCAGCACCCATCAAAGTTTTCACCCATCTGTTGGCGCTTTCGCGCCGGTGCCTTTAGGTTTTTGTTATGGTGGCTTTTCCTCCACCGCCGGTTACGTTCCCGGCAACGAGGTCCGCTGCACATCTCCCCGAAAGGAACTGCATATCGGACGGCTTCGCACTCAAACCAAGATGATCGATCTCGGCGAGCGTCATCCCGTTTTTATCCGGGCGACTCCGGCCGGCATGCCTGCCGACCATCGCAAGCCTTTCGGCTTCGGCTCCGAGCGTTTTGAACAGCGGCCTTCCGCTCCTTCTGCTCTCGAACAGCGTGTCACCACATCTGTTCCACCTCTCGGTGCCGGTCAAGAAACCCGTAAGTCATCTCGACTGTGATGCTATCTTACACCCCCATTTTCTCAAGTCAAGTAGAAAATACTTTAGGTTTCGCCCTGTATTTATGGGGGTTTTGTGGAAAATCTGTGGATAAAAAGAAACGGCCCTGTGGATAAAAAAATGAGCCGGAGCTTGAACTTCTTTTCGCCAAAAGAGTTAACACCGCGACCGTTTCACGAAGTTTCAAAACCGTTTTGCAGAATGCTTAAGAACCGACGCAGAAAAAAATTTTATAGCATGGAAATAGCGCGAGATCTGTATTCAAAATTACCCTTTGGGCAGATCGTAAAAGAAAAAAGCACACGTTTAACCGTGTGCCCGAGATCACTGAGGGGTGATAACTCTTCTCTTACGCAGCTTCGGCTGAGGTTGCGAGTTCCGGGGCCCCGTCTGCGTAGACGCTAATGAACTTTCCTCTACGGCCCTTGTCCTCGAATTTTACGAAGCCGTCGATGAGCGAGAACAGCGTGTCATCCTTGCCGCGGCCCACATTGTTGCCGGGCTTCCATTTTGTACCCCGCTGACGGGCTAGGATGTTGCCGCCTAGCACATGCTGGCCCCCGAATTTCTTAAGGCCAAGCCGCTGCGCATTCGAGTCGCGGCCGTTGCGTGATGAACCTACTCCTTTCTTGTGTGCCATTTCTGTGAGTGGCGAGTGGCGAGTGACGAGTGACGAGCAAGAAATGGTTCTCGACTCAAAACTCTCACTCTCAACCCGACTTAGACCTTTTCTATCTTTATTTCCGTATAGCCCTGCCTGTGGCCCTGCTTACGTTTGTACTGTTTGCGGCGTTTCTTTTTGAAAACAATGACCTTGTCGCCCTTGCCGTGTCCGACGACGGTAGCCTTTACGGTACCCATGCCAACCTTGCCGCCCGAGATGAGTGTGTCAATGTCGACCTTCTTACCGGCCTGGGCGTCGATCGTCGGCACGCGCAGCGTGTCGCCGTCACTCACCGCGAACTGCTTGCCGCCTGTTTTTATAATTGCGTAACCCATTTATGTTCGCTCCTCGATAGACGGGACTTTGACCGTAATCGAAAAACTCAGATTATACGGAAACGGCGGGGCCGGGTCAAGGTTCCACAGCCCTAATCCCTAAGGGAATCGGGATCGACCGGCGCAACGGCCAGGTCCCCTTTGGAATCGCGAACGAGCATCTCGATACGCTGTTCAGCCTTTGCCAGGCGATAGCGGCATTCGCGGGAGAGCTTTACGCCTTGTTCAAACAGCTCAAGGCTCTGCTCAAGCGGAAGGTCGCCTGCCTCAAGCTGCGCGACGATCTTTTCTAGATCCGAAAGAGAAGTTTCAAAGCTCTTTTCCATTTTCTACTTAACAAGGTCCTGAACCTGTTTGAGGAGGTCAGCGAGGTTGCCGACGCCCAGCTTTTCCGCTGTTTTCTTATTCATGCCGTTAGTCGCAAGGGCGATGATCTGCTGGCCGATCTTCTGCGCGATGTCGGTCGCGAGCGGCTCGTCTTTGACGCCGACAACCTTCCAACGGTCTCCCTCACGGTGCATTTTCAGCTCCAATGGATGGTCAGTAAGCTTACTTTTCAAAACGGCGTCATCGCCGGTGACCGCAATATCCAGATACCGGCCAGCGCCCATCACCATGGCAAAGAACGGTACATAACCGAATTTGTCGGCGCGGTCTCTGATCGCTTTCGGCAGCCGATCGCGGGCCTGCTGTTTTACGGCCGGCATCAAAGGTGCCGCGAGTTTTTTCACCTTATCAAGGAGCATAGGCGGCTGGCCTTTGCCGTATAACTCGATCGCCTTGTCGGTGACCTGCGGGACGAAATCCTCTACGACGCCGTCGATGTCGATAAGGCCGTCGATCGCGGTCTTGTCGTCACGTTTTGCGGCATCGACCAGCAACGCCAGAGAATACTGCGGCGTCTTGTAGAAGCTCCGGTAATAAAGATATCCGGCGATCCCGACAATGCTCGCTACCAGGACAAGGGCTCCAGCAGCGAGTAAGAGAATACGACCGGTGCGGCCCTTTCGACCAGCGGCCGGCTTTGCCGGAGTAGGCCGATTAGGGGCGTTTGGCTTCTCTGGTTCCTCGTCGTCGTCGAGCCGTACTACAAAACTGGACATCTCTTATTCCGCCGGCAAAACTGCGGCGTCCAGTTTCCCACGCTCAAGCTGTATTTTCAATTTGTCACCCGTTTTGACCTGTTCGGGCGCCCTTACGATCGATCCATCCTCTGTCTGTGCTATGGAATAGCCTCGAGTAAGGACCGCCAACGGGGATAGGGTATTGAGCTTTGCCATCTGAATATGCAGCCGTTCGGCACTTTGGTCCCTCTGGTTTTGCATCGATCCGATCACTCGGTTGGCCAATACGTCCACCTTGCTCACCAGTTGGCGGCTCTTCATCTGAAGCCGCTCGGGTGAAATGCGCGAGGCCGTCGCCAAATATCCGTCGCGGAGAGAACGAATCTTATGTTCCATCTCGTATTCCATCGCCGAATGGGCCGAATCAAGGCGAAGAGCGAGATCATTCAATTGCCGCCCCATCAGAGCTGTAAGACGCTCCTCACCGACGCAAAACTTTTCGACGATGTCTTCCTCGCGGGCTGCAACGAGTTCGGCTGCTGCAGAGGGTGTGGCCGCACGAAGGTCGGCGATCAGGTCAGCGATCGTCCAATCGATCTCGTGTCCCACGGCCGAGATAACGGGGATCTCGCTCATTCGGATCGCACGGGCCAAGGCCTCGTCGTTGAACGCGGCTAGATCCTCAGCAGAACCACCGCCGCGGCCGACGATTAGAACGTCGATACGTTCGTGCTCGGCGAGCCGGCGGCTGTATTCATTGAGCGCCAGGATGGCCCGGCGGATGGTGCCGGCGGCCCCCTCCCCCTGCACTTGAGCCGCCGCGAAGACGACCCGCACCGACCGCGCCCTGCGAGTCAATACGGTTACGATGTCGTGAAATGCAGCCCCGGACCGGCTCGTGATCACGCCCACGCGTCGAGGGAAGAAGGGGATCGGGCGTTTGAGTTCCTGGGCGAAGAGCCCCTCCCGCTCCAGGCGCTCTTTCATCTGTTCGAAGGCCGCCCTCAAGGCCCCCTCGCCAGAGGGCTCGAGACTGTCAACGTTGAGCTTCAACTCGCCCTTTGCCGCCCAGAAATCAAGCCGGCCGCGGATCCGGATGGTGACCCCATCCTCAGGTTTGAACCTGATCTTCCAATTAGTGCCCGCCCAGCAGACACACTTGACCGACGCATCACCGTCGTGAAGGTTGAAGTACCAGTGGCCCTTGCCCACCTGCTTAAACCCGACGACCTCGCCCTCGACCCAAACGTTAGGGAAAGCCCGCTCGATCGAGATCTTGACCTCGGAATTCAGCTCCGAGACGGTCATCGGCCGCCGGTCGGCGTCGTCAAAAAGGGAATCGAATAGTCCCGGTGCGGTCACTTAAGTATTTGAACACAGGCATGATGCATACCGAAAAGAAAGGGGCAGCCGGACAACGACAAAAATGGCGGCCGGAGCCGCCTATCGTACTTCCGGTTTTCTATGCTTACTACGGCTTTTTGATGACGTTGTCGGTGTTGAAGTAGATCTTGTAGGTCTGATTGGCCGCTTTGTCGAAGACGGTCACCACGTCGTAATTATGTCCGCCCTGCGAGACGGCTTCAGTGCCTTTCTTTTCGAGGCTGTAGGCGGACAGCACGGCCATTTCCTCGTTGACGGAGATAACCGTGTAGGCGGTTTCGATCGCGTTGCCGTCGCCGTTGTTGACGATCGAGTTGAGAAGGCCGGTGTAAACGTCCTCATGAAACTTGGCCTCCTTTGTCTTTTTGAGTGACGAGTATGCCTTCGATGCTGTCGCGTGGGCGAAGGACTCGGTAAAGTTCAGGTCGATCACCTCCTGAGCGGCCTTGATCACATCCGTCGGGTTAATTGGAGGTCCTCCCGGACCACGACCACCGCCGCCAGGGCCGCCACCATTTCCGCCGCCTCCGCCGCGAGGCCCGTTTCCGTCACCGCCCTTTCCTGGGTCCCCGCCTTTTGGTCTATTCGAATCGCCTGCCTTGTTGGGATCCCCGCCCTCGGGACGCTTCGGCTGGCTGGCGTCTCGCAGCTTCTCGAGCAAGGCGTCTTCGTTCGCGGCCGCGGCGTTACCATATTTCGAATGGGCGAAGGCGAGTCTTAATTCCTTAAAATCCGTGCTTGCGGGATCGGAGTTGGCCTTTTTCAGCAAGGATTCGTACTGAGCGGACTGGTCCTGGGCAAGCGTGGGAAGCGCAAAAACGAGGCCGGCGGCCATCAGCAATAGAACAAACATTACACTTCTCATAGTTCAAAGGGGGCCGGATCAATTGCTCCCGGCGGGTTTTAACGATCTGATCGTTACGAAAGTATTTTCTCTCTTGGAACGGATCCGTAGCTTTGGACTCACGCCATTGCCAGCCAAGGATTCGTCTGAGCGGAATGTGACATTGTACGCCGAACGCAGTTGGAGCACAATATCCTCATACGCACGCTGGATCTGAGCTATCTGAGTGATCGGGTAATATACTCCGCCCGAGATCTTTGCGAGCTTTGCGCCCTCGCCTGACGACTTAGCGGTAAGCGACATGTATTTCATTCTCATGGGATCGATATCCTGACCCAAAGCCGCGGCCTGAATGAGTCCGGAGGGTACGTAGAGCGGATAGATCAACGCACCGCTCTCCTGGATCGAACCCGCCATCGAATCAAACGACAGAAAGGAGCGATTGTCGTCGCCGTCCGTAAGGATTACGATCGCAGACCGGTCGCCGCGCAGAGGCCGCAGCGTGTCAGAAATTGTGTAAGCGAGAGCGTCGTAATAGGCGGTGCCGCCGCCGGCATCGAACGAATCAAGACTCTCCGATAACTTTCCTTTGTCGGTCGTAAATTTGGAAAGGACCTTTACGTCATCATTGAAAATGATGATCGAGACGCGGTCATTCTTATCGACCGTTTCAACAAAGCTTCGGGCGGCTTTGCGAATGAAGTTGACGTAATTCTCAACGCTTCCGGAAACATCGAGGAGCAGTACGAGGTTAAATGGGGCAGTCGACCGCTCGACCGAAACGATCTCGCGTGGCGTCCCGTTCTCAAAAACCTCGAAGTCGTTGGCTGTAAGTCCGGCGATCGATCTATTCTGTAGGTCCGACACCCGTACCAACGCCGTCTTGACTGCCGCCGAAGGGTTTTGTGGAAGATCTGTGCGCTGCGAAAAAGACGGCTGCGAAATAAGCGGCGGCAGGGTCCGGGCATAATCGCCAAAATACTTCGGCGAGGCCCTGCGGATCGCCTCCATCAGAAGGCCGTCGCCGCTGCGAATGATCGCCTTTGCCGCCTCGGTCAAAGGCCGCTCGCGAAGATCGCTCATCACTTCACTCTCAGGGACGTTCAAGAGAATGATCCCTCGTGCCGTGATGAAGTTAAGAGATATCGGACGCGGTTTTTGCGCTGCGGTCCTTACGACCTCATCGCCGGGCGGATCACCGGCGGGTCGATCCTCGGCCTCCTTTTCTTTCTTTTTCTTCTTTTTAATGGAAGTGCCGTCGTCGCGATACGCGCCGCGGATCTCGAAGCGGCCTGCGGCTCGCTCTTTGACATCCGCGATATCAAAATCTGCCAGGTAGCGGGGGTGCGATTCCGTCCATGTAAAAAAATAACGGATCTCGTCAGAAGGAACATCGGTCACGATCGTGCCGGTGTCGCTTTTTGCATCGACTGACGCAAAGCTTCCGATGACTTCTATCGAGCCGGCCACGGTTTCCGCAGCGATGTGCATGCCCTCGGGCAGAGTAACGACAATGTCGATACGTTTCTTTGTATCCGCCGGGGCCACGGTTATGACGATCCCGCCTTTGCCGCCCACAACGGATATTTCGCTATCAGCGACGCCCTTTTCGGAAGTCGCCTTCAAAAAACTGTGAACGGCCTGGCCCTCAGGAGCACTTTCGGCTTTAACGCCGATCCTGCCGAAACGATTAATGACCTGAATCGAAGCTCCGTCGCCTGGGCCAATGTCGCGCACCACGTCCTGCGCCTGGCTCAAGGTACAGAACGCAAGGATCACGGCGGTCAAACCTAAAACTCTCGCAACCGCAAACTGCATCAACTAGGGTTTACTCGGTATCCGTCCGGACTGTATAAGTCGCTGCCGAACGCGCTCCTGCCACTTTTTCCTTGGACGCCCGTCGTCTTCAAATCGTTCGATGAGTTCTTGCAGGCCTTCGCCGCCCGCGAGACGGGTTTTCAGATATAGCAGTGCGATTATGATACCAGAAAAGGAGAAGACAAGGATCTGTGCGGGGAGCCACAGGATCTGATTGATGGACTGAAGCACCGTGTAGCGAACGCGGGTCTGCATGTCCATTTTTCGTCCGCTGCCCCGAAATATCGGCGCGCTCCCGAAATTCCAAGCAAAAGGCGACCTATCCGCCGGCTTTTGAGCTTCGGGTTTGTCCTGCACGCTGTTCTGATCGCTCGCAGGATGGTCGGCGGCAGGGGAATGTGCATCCGGCTGCTGCGGGGTGTCGGGAACGGGTTTACCGGACTCGTCGACGGTTATGAAGCCGTCCTTTGCGGTCGGATCGAAGGCACGAGCGGACACATTGACCACATACGAGATCGTGCCGGCCCCGATCGCCGGAATAAGGATCATTATCCCGACCACGCCCAGAGCCGAGACAAATGACCGCTTAACAAGCTGGCGTGAGCGGCGGAGGGACTCGATGATCCTGGTGTTCTCCATCATCACGACAGGGGCGACGAGGATCCAGGAGATATAGCAGAACACAAAGCCGACCAATCCGAAGCAAATGGCCCCGACAGCGCCGATAACGGGTGCGATCCCCGATAGGCCTGTGATCGCCTTAACTCCGAGGCCGATCAACGCGAAGACCGCAAAGCCCACTACCGCACAAACGATACCGATTAGCGACGGAAGGATCGACGTCAACAAGCCCACGCCCGCGAATCGCTTCCACTTGCGACGAGCTTCTTTAAGAGCAGGACGCAGCATTACAGGGCGCAAGGGCACGGCAAGGTGCTGGGTGACGATCCAGGAGATGGTGCCGAGGATGAGGTTTGTGCAAAATGCCGTCGCCACGAACAGCAGAACGCCGAGCACGCCGAGCAGGATGCTACCCGACACGTCTGAGATCATTTCGCTGACCTTTAGATATGACAATGCAAGAACCGCCAGGGTCAATACGATCATCGGGATGGAAAAGAATCCCGACAGCAGGACAAATTTTCCGAGGTGCTCCGTATAAATCGTCATTGAACGGCGGAGGAGTGCAAACAAACCCTCGGACCTGGAACGCAATTCGCTTGCAAACGCTTCGGCAGTCTGCGGACGCTTTTCGGGATCTTTGTGAAGCGCCTGATGAATCGCCCGTTTCATCTTGCGACGGACCTTTTTCGATGGCAGGAGCTCAGGCTCGATCTCCTTGTGAGCTTCCATCACGGTCTTAAAATCGCCCTCGAATGGAGTGCGCCCCGCGAGCATCTGATAAGCGATAACGCCCAAGCTGTAGATATCGGAACGCGGGTCGAGATGTTCGCCGCGGCATTGCTCGGGCGACATGTAGAGCGGCGTTCCGAGGACGGCACCGACGCGCGTGAGTTCGGCGGAGTTCTTGGAATCGTATAGAGATCGGCCGCCGGTGGTCTTATGAGCCGCGTCGTCCTCGTCACCGGTAGAAATGACTTTTGTGCCTACGGAGTCCTGATCTTCGCCCTCAGTCGGATCTTCCACGTCGCTGCTGTCATAAATGGCGGTAGCACTTTCGCTCGCAGGCTCAAGGCTGATCGTGCCTTTCGCGCCGATAAGGGTTCCGCCACTGACCGAAGCGGCTAGGGTCTCGGCATCAGCTGCGTGAGTGTCGCCGTTCGCTCCGGCATGTGTCTCGCCTTCGATACCGCCAAGCGTCGTGCTCGTGCCCGCGAATGTCGGTACGGCGGAGCGGCGCGCATCGCCATTCGTAGTTCCCTGATTGTGCGGATCATGCTCCTCGAGCTTCGCGATGCCAAAATCAAGAACCTTTACTGTGTAG
>JAFAOW010000252.1 GCA_019247455.1 Acidobacteriota bacterium
GTCGACAAGTGCAGATCAGACCCGCCCATATCCGTCATCTTCCGAAGGAGGTCAGGCAGGGTGACGGCCGATTCGACAGTTGTTTGGTTATCGTAGCTCATAAAGAGGTTTGTGGGAGGAATCGAACTTAGTTTTGAACGGACGCACGCAGCGATGGACGAACGCGGGATTTAAGTGAATTAATGACCTTCTCCGATTCCTCGGCCAGACGCTCGCCCTCGGAAGCGGCCGAGTTGGTCGCAACACTGTAAATCTTACCGTCCACTTCAGTGAAATAGAACATTCGCGACTGCACCTGACCGTTCTTCGCCTGTGATTGCGCGACCACAACGTAGACCTGCTGGCCGCCGATCTCTTTCTGATAGTCGTTGACCACCCAGCCGTTCTCGCGGATCATTTTGTCGATAACATCGCGACGAAGTGAGGTTGTGGGAATTCCGCCCACGCTCTTGTCACGACTTCCCTGCTCGACGGCCTGGCCGACCACCGCGATCGAAGCCGAACCGATCTGATCTCCCGAAGCATTGTCTACACGGAACTGTAATTCGGCCGGCGACTGCTGCGCTGTCTTCCAGCCGGCCGGGGCCTTAGCTCCTGTTGGAAGTGTTGCAGGTGCGTCGGGCTTCACGGGCGCCTTTATAGCCACGTTTGCTGAGGAGTTTGGATCTGCCTTTTGCGCCTCATGCTCACGCTGTAAGCGAAGCTGCTTGAGCCGCATAGCACGTTTCCGGGCGCGAATCCTGGCGAGCCGCCGCTGCCGCCTGTGATATTCGCGCCACCACTGCTTGGAGTATTTCTTGTAATGTCTGCGATGCTTCCGGTGCCTGCGCGGGCCAGCCTCGGCGTTGCCGGTCGCGAGCGGAACGATCACGCCAATGCCGATCAACAAAGCCACTGATAATGCGATTGCCCTTACTAACATAATTCCTCCACTGCCTTAAAGGACGGTTTCCTTCACTACTTCCTCGATCGTCGTGATACCGTCACGGATCTTGCAGAGCCCAGATTCGCGAAGCGTGATCATTCCGAGATCGATCGCTTTTCTTCTCAATTCCATTGCGCTGGCGCCAATAATGATCAATTCGCGGAGCTCATCCGTGATCTCCATAACTTCGTATAAACCGACTCGGCCCTTGTAACCCGTGTTGTTGCACACCGGGCAGCCGCGCCCTTTGTAAAGCTTTACGCTCGCGGCCTCCTCGCGTGAGAAACCCACCTCTATCAACGCTTCGGGCGGAAGATGGACATCTTCCTTGCAGGAACTACAGATCCGGCGAATGAGCCTCTGTGCCTGAATGATGTTGACTGACGTCGCGACGAGGAACGGCTCGATACCCATGTTCACGAGTCGTGAAACCGTCGACGGTGCGTCGTTCGTGTGCAGCGTCGAGAGCACAAGGTGACCGGTCAACGCGGCCTTGATCGCGATCTCGGCCGTTTCGAAGTCACGGATCTCACCGACGAGAACGATATTCGGGTCCTGGCGTAGGAACGATCGAAGGGCGGCGGCAAAGTTGAGGCCGATCTGCTCCTTCATCTGTACCTGGTTGATTCCCTGCAGGTTGAACTCGACCGGATCTTCGGCCGTCATGATGTTCGTTTCAGGCGTGTTTAGCGACTGCAGTGCCGAGTAAAGCGTATTCGTCTTACCGGATCCCGTCGGGCCCGTGACAAGCACCATGCCGTACGGGTTCGAGATAGCCCGCTTGAACTTATCAAGACTCTCCTGCTCAAAGCCCAGTTTCGTCATGTCGAGCATCAGCTTGTCTTTATCAAGCAAGCGAAGCACGACCTTCTCGCCGAAAAGCGTGGGAAGTGTCGACACGCGGAAATCCAACTCACGAGAACGGTTGTCGATCTTGACCTTGATCTTAATGCGGCCATCCTGCGGCAGTCGCTTCTCCGAAATATCAAGTTTCGCCATGATCTTGAGTCGCGATATAAGCGGGTCCCTGATCTTCAGCGGCGGATGCATCACGTCGTAGAGAACGCCGTCGATGCGGAAGCGAATTCTGAAATCCTTTTCGTAAGGCTCAACGTGAATATCCGACGCACCGCGGCGAAGTGAATCGACCATGAGTACGTTTACGAGGCGTACGACGGGAGCGTCTTCGGACGCACGCGCGAGGGCGGCGAGATCGATCTCATCCTGTTCCTCTACAACCTCGAAATCCTCCGCTTCGCCGCTGAACTGAAAGCGGTCAAGCGAAACGTCGAGATCGTCAGCGTTCAGCTTTTCGGATTTGTCCTCTTTGAACGCCTTGCGATGGCCGTTGCCATTGCCGTTACCATTCGTGACGGCGACCTTTTCGGCTTCGACGGCGAATGCGGCGTCGAAAATATCGATCTCAGTCGAGCCCGTATAGTACTTCGCGATCGCGTGCTGTATCGACGTCTCGGAGGCGATCACCGGCTCGACGTTCAACCCGGTCATGAACTTGATATCGTCCATGGCGAAGACATTCGTCGGGTCGGCCATTGCAAGGGTCAACGTCGCACCTGATTTTGAAACGGGAAGAACGGAGTACTTGAGAGCAACGTCCTCCGATATTAGCTTGATGACGTCCTTGTCGATCTGGAAAAGCTCCAGGTTGATCGACGGGACGCCGTATTGGCGAGATAGAACGGCCGTGACCACGTCGTCAGAGACGAAGCCGAGCTTGACTAGATTCGACCCCAGCCTGCCGCCATTGGCGCGCTGGTAATCGAGCGTCTCGCGCAGCTGCTGCGAGGTGATCAGGTTTTCGCGGACAAGGATCTCTCCTAGTTTTGCAGACATGTTGGCAGTAAGTTCCCTCAGGTCCGGGGCAGGGGCTAAGGGGAAGGCTCAGTGACCGATGTGTGGGTCAGAATTAAGTTGCGAGGTCAAAGGTAACGATGGTTAAACATCGTTGACATCTAAGAATACATTGTTAAAACCTAGAGTGTCAACAGTTATTTGGGCAAACTGCGGGATAATCGGTCAGGATGACCGATTATGGGCTGGATTGTGCAAGGGAGCAGTATTCGGAATAAAAAAGCCGCTTCCAAAGCGAGCCTCGCAAGCCGCATCGAACGTACCAGCCGGCTGGAGCGGCGATCCGCGAGCGGCGTTACCGAGTTTAGGGGTGACCGGCCCCGATGATCGCGCTCCACGGAAGATTTCCGCCGCCCCAGGTGCATTGATAACGGCCGTTCACAGTCCACCCGTCGGCATTCGTCGCGCCGCCCGCGCCTGTGAGAAAACCATCGTAATCGCACGTTCCAAGGGCCTGCGTCCGCCGCGCACGCACCACCACACGGTTATGTAGATCGTTTTCGGTGATCTCGACAGTCACGGTCGCCTGGGTTGTTTCGCGGCCCTTACGGTAACTCGCGTTGAAGTGTCCCGGAGCTCCGGTCGGGGTCCACTCGGCCCGCCAATCTCCCTCGGTTTCGTGCCAGACGACGCTGAGCCTCGGTTCGTTTGCGGCGCAGAACGCAGAGGTCGGCGTCAGGATCCGGGCCTGCCAGCGAAGCGGGGCCGAATGATAGCTGCATGTATAGCTGCCCCGCACCCTGTCCGGCGCGATCACGGTTCCCCTATAGTGGCAGGTGTTCCGCATGTTGGGAGTCTCGACCCGGTCGATCTCGACCACGTTGCCGTTGACCGCGATCGTCAGTGTTCCCTGGACCTTCTCCTCTGACGAGCTGTAGTGGCCAAAGCCCGTGGGTTTTGACCACGCCCCGCGATAATTCGCTACCCGTGCTCCGTCAGCTCGCGTTGTTGGAGCGGACACCGGATCCCAGATCGCGTTCCAGTCTCCCTCATTGGCGACCCATTGCTTCATGAGTGGATCGGCTGGGGCTGAGGGACACGGGGCCTGAGCCGGCGCACTTGGGATGATGTTGAGAAGGCAGGCACCAAGCAAAAGGACGGGCAGCGGATTGAGTAGTTTCATAGAAGGTCCTCCACCGCGGGAGAATATCACCGGACAAGATAGAGCGCCAAGCGAGGTTACTGACCGGGGTTGTTCTTTTTAAGCTGGACGATGAATGAGCGGACCGCATCCGCCTCAGGGGCGTCCGGGAAAGTTCGCAGGAATTCTTCATAGAGACCGATGGCCTGGGATACTTTCTTTTGCCTTTCGTAAACAAGACCGAGAAGCTGGTAGATGACGATCGCATCGGGAGCACCGGAGAGCTGCTTCAGCG
>JAFAOW010000201.1 GCA_019247455.1 Acidobacteriota bacterium
GGCGAGGGGGCAACTGCAACGATCTTGCGACGGTGGGGATGGCGGCGATGGCCGACCTTGGCATCAAGATCCGGAAGGTCCACGAGGTGCATATCCGCACTGAGGACCCGGGCAGAGGCGACCGAGCTGCGGCACTTGTTAAAGAGCACGGAGATCAAAACTCGATATTCGGACGGCATCACAACGATCACGTTTACCTAGAGATCTATGATTCGAAGGCCAATGATTGGTTCCCGGCCGATCCGTGGAGCGGGATCGTCGGTAACGAGGAGTGGCTAAAGGCGCGTGTATGGTTTGGGACCCGTTCGAGTCTTGCTCCGGATGGTCCGGACATGATCGTCCCGGTAGCGATCTTCGCGGCGGACGCGGACGGGAATTTTACGATCGACCGCACAAAGCATTACCTCGTTGACGAATTCGACTCGCTTTATAAAGGCAAGCTGCACAAATTGCCGGAGTGGAACGACTGGTCGACGGGCGTCGATATGATCGCGCCAAAAGTCAGCGGGGCGTTCGCCGGAAAGGTCAACCTGCTCGAGTCGGAGAGTGAATTCGATCGCCTCGCGACGATCTTCGACAAAATGCGCCAGGAATTTAAGAACGGCAAGCTTCAATGATCATTATTGCGGAGCGGCTTTTTTAGCTCTGTTTCTTACAGCTGACATGCAATAGCCGGTTGGAGCCGACGGGCATAGTGAATTCGATTCCTCCCAAGCGGCTGAGGCCTAGGAGGATGCCGTCGGCGAATTTGGCTTCAAACATAAAGGCTCTGCAAGGGTGCACCGTATATCGCGCCTACGATACGTATTTTGAAAAATTGCCGCTGTAGGATCCCGAGGGAAAGCACATTGAAACCAAATCGTCAATACGCGCGTACATCAACATCCTTAGCGCAAAGTGGATTTTCCACTCTTTTCGCGTGGGTGCGCGACGCACTGAAGGAGCCTGAGGCAGATCTTGGCCTGATTTCGCAATGGACTGGCACAATGCGGGAGATCGATGATTCGCCCTAGCGCGAGACCAGCCAAATGGATGGGGTAGGTCGCCTATTTCAAGGCGCGGTTAGCTGCCGATTTGGTGAACTCGTATCTACCGGTTTCTACAACAAAGCGCAATACGATCAGGCATGAATGACAAGGGCGCTTGAGGGCTATTGAATTAATAGGGTGGACAAATGATATCAATAAAGTTGATCGCAATAGTTTTCGTCGCGAGCCTGATGCTGGTTCATCTGGCGAGCATTGGCGTGGCTGCCCAAAGCCATTCAGCCCTGGCGCGTGACAACGGCACTCAGGTCAAACCGTATTGTCTGCCTACCGGCGCATGCCTCGACCCGGCCGGACGGTCATTCGATGTTGGGAACATGCCGCTGGCGATGACGATCTCGCCGGAAGGCGATCGGGCGGTCGTGTCTCTAAGCGGATATCGCGAGCAGGGATTACAGGTTGTCGAGCTAAGTACGGGACGCGTGGTCCAATCGGTGCCCCAGGTAGGTGCGTTTTTGGGATTAGCATTCACACCGGACGGGAAATCCCTCTACGCCTCTGGCGGGGACACGGATCTCATCTACCGATACGACTGGCGGGACAAACAACTGACACCCTCGGGCACCATCATCCTCGCGGCGAAAGACCCTAAGGCGTCGGGCACACGCTTCGCTGCCGGAATGACATTCTCGGCGGATGGGAGAAAATTGTACGTCTCGGAGAATATAGCAGACTCTCTAGCGGTTATAGACGTTGCTACCGGAACGATCGAACAGCGGCTCAAGACCGAAACGTACCCTTACGCGGTTGCCGTCGGCCCGGGCGGCAAGGTTTTTGTCTCTGCATGGGGCGGCACGACAGTCTCGGTCTTTACACCCGACGGCGACAAGCTAAAGGAAGATCGAAAGATTCAGGTCGGTCGCCACCCGTCCGCGTTGCTCTTAAATGCCAACGGTTCGCGTCTATTCGCCACCTGTGCGTCGACGAACACCATCGTAGCTATCGACACCAGCAGCGGAACGGTCGTCGAGAGTTTTTCGGACGCACCGCCCTCCAATAATCAAGGGAGCACGCCGGATGCTCTTGCCCTCTCTCCGGACGGTAAAAAGCTCTTCGTCGCCGAGGCCGATAGCAATGCGGTGGCCGTCTTCAAGCTATCGGGGAAAGCGGCCGGCGGGCGAGATGCGAAGGGAGTGTCGAAGCTGACCGGCCGCATCCCAGCCGAGTGGTATCCGACGGCACTCTTGATGAATAAGAACGATCTTTTCGTCCTCAACGGCAAGGGAAAAGGCACGCGACCGAACATTCCGTTCGGTCAGCCAGGCGTTCGAAAGTTTGCGGCTGATAACCCCGACTACACGCTCGGACAATTGAATGGTACGGTCACCGTGCTTCCTGCGAATGTAAAGTCGTCCGAACTTGCCGGGTTCACAAAGCGCGTCTCGCGCGCAAATAATTGGAGCCAGGCCAAAAGGAGTGCGGGCACATATCCGCCATTCAAACACATCATCTATGTGATGAAAGAGAACCGGACCTACGATCAGACGTTCGGTGACATGCCGGCGGGGGACGGTGACAGTTCGCTGGAGTTTTTTCCGCGTTCCGTCTCGCCGAATCATCACGCGCTCGCCGAACGCTTCGGGCTCTTTGACCGCTTCTTCTGTAACGCCGAGGTGAGTGCGCAGGGCCACATCTGGACGACCGCCGCATATGTGACCGACTACGGCGAGAAGACTATTCCCTCTGGCTATGCTAACAAGCGTGACGGAAACGACCGCGACGATGTCGGCAATCCTGCCGGCGGCTTTATCTGGGACTCAGTTGTCAAAAAAGGCCTCACCTTCAGGAACTACGGTGAATTCGCAGGGCCTCTGCCGAGCTATGATAAGAATGCCCCGCCTCGATATCAAACAGGTGACGCCACCCTGGACAAATACACCAGCCCCGATTACCCGGGCGGTGATATGAAGATCACGGACCAGGCGCGTTTCGTAGCCTGGCAAAAGGAATTCAATGGCTTCGTTGAAAAGGGTAACCTGCCCTCGCTTGAATTCGTGTATCTCCCGCGTGATCACACGCAGGGCGGGCGCCCCGGGTCCAACACACCAAAGGCCTGTTTCGCGGACAATGACCTTGCTCTTGGCCGGATGATCGACGCTGTTTCGCACTCGCCCTATTGGAAGGACACGGCCTTTTTCATTCTCGAAGACGACGCTCAGGATGGCCCCGATCACGTCGACTCGCACCGCTCCGTGTTTCTCACCGTCTCGGCCTACAACAAGGGCGGCACGGTACATCGCTTCGTAAATACGACTGATGTTTTTGCGACGATCGACGAGATCTTAGGGTTGACGCCCCTGTCGCAGTTCGACTTTTACGGACGGCCGCTGCGCGAGCTCTTCAATAAGGAGCCGGACCTGCGGCCCTACGTCGCACTAAAGCCTGAGCAATCACTCGACGAAGTAAACCCTCAAAAAGCCCCGGCTGCACAAGCATCCCTGCTGCTCGATCTCGACACGGCCGACAAAGCCGACGAGGACGCCTTTAATCGGGTGCTTTGGATGGCGATCAAAGGCGAAGGCGTACCCTATCCACAACCGAAAAGGATGTCAACGCTCGAAATGGCGCGAGCTCGTTGACCGATTCACACGGCAGCCGAAACAATACCAATACGAACAGAAACAACACAGAGGCGAAGAAGTTCCGTAAACCCTTGTGTTTATTGGAGCCGGTGAAGGGACTTGAACCCCCGACCTGATGATTACAAATCAACTGCTCTACCAACTGAGCTACACCGGCTTTTGATTGATCTTAGCGACCTCCTGCTATGTCAAGGGCGCGACATAACACGATAGGATAACGGCGCCGTCGGACAGACATCATTGGCGGATAATGACAACGGCAATCCATGGCCGGTCGATCGCAACCTAAGTATATCGTAAGGAATTCCGAATGTCAGACTTGCCGACACCTTGCATTTCGTCCAAGAATCGCTCTCTTTTCCCCCTATTGGTAATCGCAATGTGTCGGCAGCAAAGTTCAAAATATCCAATACGATCCTTTTCGGCGCCTCCCTTTGAGCTTGGGAATGTTTCGGGGCAGGTGCGATGCTTCCAAAAAATGCGCTGATGCTGCTGTCGCTGTGCCGGCACGGACTCGCCTTGATGTGGCCAATGCAAAACGGTTATGGTTTGCATGGGTTAGCTGGGGAACGGGAAACCGTGTTGTCATGGTCCATACTTTCAGCGCCCTATGTATTAAGCGCGTGCAGACTATTCTCATGAAAGGTACGTTTCAAGATCCGCGATCCGCATGAGGCTACTCCTTCTTGATCCGCCGGAAGCCCTAGTTGTCGAACTGAGCCGCCGCGATCACGACTTGCTCGTCGTGGACCGCTGGGTCTCGCCATTAGCGCGCCAACTGGGTGGTCCGCGCCATGAATTTGTTAAGCTCGTCTCCACGCAGAAGATCTCATTTTCTGCGATCAAACAAGTGCGGGCGATGATCCGCCGCTTCCGCCCGGAAGTTATTCATGCATTTCGGCCTGACTCTCTGTCTCATGCCCTCATTGGGTCGTGGGGCATGAAAACCCCGCCTAGCATTGTTTCCTATCGAGGGATCACGCGGGTACCGAACCGGCTGGATCCGGGCGATTGGATCTCATACCTATCAAAAAGGGTGTCAGCACACGCGTGCGAGTCAGAGGCAGTTAAGCAGGCGATGGTCGAGGGGGGTATTCCAAAGGAGAAATGTACCGTCGTTTACAACTGCGTCACAAGTTCCGAACCCGCGGGCTCCGCCGAGCTGCGCTCCCAGTTGAACATTCCAGCGGACGCATTCGTTGTGGGAACGGTGGCATCCATCCGACCGATCAAAGGCGTGGACATTCTCTTGAAAGCCGCCGCCGAATGCGCTTCCCTTCCGGATATCTATTTTTTGATCGTAGGAGAATGCAAC
Source organism: Acidobacteriota bacterium (assembly GCA_019247455.1). GTDB lineage: Bacteria > Acidobacteriota > Blastocatellia > Pyrinomonadales > Pyrinomonadaceae > OLB17. The sequence goes on from JAFAOW010000201.1 coordinate 4,944, forward strand.
GATCCCGCGGTGGAAAAACTCGCCCGCGACCCCCGGCTGCACAACCGCCTGAAAATGACCGGCCGGTTACCGGAGGCCAGAAGAATGATGACAGTGTTCGATATCTTCGTGATGCCCTCTCGACAGGAGGCGTTGTGCAGAGCGTTGCTTGAAGCAATGGTAGAGGCGGTGTGTCCAATAGTCAGTGATGCCGGGGGAATGAAAGAAATTGTCCGACACGGCCGGGACGGACTGGTTTTCCCAACGGAAAATGTGCAGGGCTTAAGCGAGAATATCAACCGTTTGTACGAGGACCGAAAGCTGCTGGCAGCTCTTGGGCAATCCGCCCAGGAGCGTGTGCGCGACGTCTGCTCAAGCGCGCGTTTTGCCGATAGGCTTGAAGCGGTGTATCAAACCGCCTTGGGTAATTCTGCAAAGCCGAGCCGGCGCGGCGGTGCTTCCGACGCGTCACCACAACCCGCTTTACCAATAAAGCGTTATGCGCCGTCGACGAAAGCGATCAGGTGACCGTCCGGCTGAGGATGGATATCTGCGTGATGCATCTGCCGACCATTCCAGCCGACACCACTGGGTTGAAGTATGGGGCGATCCAAGATCGCTCGATCTCGATACCAAAATCGATTAAGGGTAGTGACCTGCCAAGCTCTGAGTTGGTGCCCGTAGTACTGAACGTTGTCCTGCGACAGGCGGATCAGTTGGCCGTCAAGTAAGATCGGTCGACCACCCGGGCGCGTAGAAGCCTTGTTGTAAAATCCGATCGTGGGCAACCAATGCGAGCGCCAGGGCCCCAGTGGATGCTCGGCATGAAAAATCCTCAGCCAATAGGACCGCCAGCCAGCAAATATCCAGTAGCGATCGCGATACTTCACCATCGAGGCGTCCATCAGCCGCCCCCGCAGAAGCGTCTTTTCGAATTTCCATTGCATCGGAAAGTCAATTGCCCGATAGAGGTCCACGCGACGAACTGATTTGGACTCGGGCATCATGAAGATAGAACCGTCATGTTCAAATACAAAGGGATAAGATAGGTGATGAGGTGCCTGGAGCACGATGCCCAACTGTTCCCATGCGACCAGATCTGCACTGCGGGCACAGGCAATGGTCGCGTTTTTCGAATTAGCCATAAAGCATTCGAAAAAAACGTACCAACCGTCAGCGCGTTGGATGGCGAACGGATCGGCAGCCCCGGTGCCTCCAAAAGCCGCTAGGTCCTCGCCCGTAATACTAGGCTGTTGCGGGACGACCTGGGCGAGCCCTTCAAGCGTAGGCGCTTGAAGAACGGCTATGGACCAAGAGCCGCAAGGTGCGGTCATAAGTTCTCTTCTCCATGTGACTACTTAGAGCGGTGTTTGCTGAATTCCAGCGTCGCCCCGATGTTCGCCCGCCGATCATTCTCGGGTCCGACGACGCGATACCGGAAAAACGCTGTTCTGAAAGCGGTGCGAAAGCTCGATCCAGCATTTGATGCGAACGGCGGCGCAAACCAGAAGCAAACGGGCCCGGCCGCAGACGAATACTAGCAAACGGGCTGGTAAGCGTCCAACGAACCGAGTGTAAAAACTTGTTGACCATAGGCCGAAAAGTCCATAAAATAATAGAGGCCCACTGGGTACACGCCGAACTTCACCCGCTTGACCAGCCAGCACCGGCGAGAACATCTTTTTCTTCAAGGAGATAACAGTGAATTTTACTAGATCAATAGCCGTAAAGGCCTTGCTTTCCCTTTCACTCGCAGCCGCGTTTTCGCTCGCCGCATACGGTCAGGGCTCGAGCCTTCCGCCGATCGTAATGAAGCCAAAAGCGCCAATGCCGGTCGCGGTTGGCAATAACCTTTACTGCGCCGGATACATTCAGACAGGGGGCATCAGTACAACGAACAAGATCGTCGCGGGGCAGGACGAAGCCGACGGATTTCATTTCTCGCAAAACGACTACATGTACATCAACATGGGCCGCGACAAGGGAGTGAATGTCGGTGATATCTTTGCAGTAGTTCGTCCGCGTGGGAGGGTCGATAGCAAGTGGACGGATAAGAAGGTCGGCAACTACGTTCAGGAACTGGGCGCGCTCGAGGTCGTAAGCGTAAAGCAAAACGTCTCGGCAGTCCGGATCAAATCGTCCTGCGACGATTTCCTGCTCGGCGATCTGGTACAGCTTGTTGAGCGGAGGCAGAGCCCCCTTTACGAACAGCGGCCGCCATTGGACATTTTCGGCGACCCTTCCGGAAAAGCGACCGGCCGAATCTTGATGGCCCGCGACGGAGCGGAGACTTTAGCACGCGACTTCATTGCATATGTTGACCTCGGTACTGACGAGCATGTCCGCGTCGGAGACCGCATGACGATCTTCCGTGACATAAAGCGCGGCAACGTGATGCTCGAGCCCCAGCATGAAGATATAACGTCAAAGGATTACGGTTTTCACAGCGACGCCTTTAGCGGCGGCACCTTCTCGAATCAGTCAACGCGTAAGACCGGCGAGAATGCTGACAAGCGTGAGACGAACACCTATAAGGTAAGGAAGGACCGCCCGAGCGGCTTAAGGAAGGTCGTCGGCGAGGCGGTTGTCCTCAACGTAAAAGAGCGCACCGCTACTATCGTTATCACCCGAAACGCCCAGGAAATACACACGGGCGATTGGGTAGAGATCCAGTAGCATCCCACCGCGAAATTGCCCGTTTTCGAAGCCGCCCCAGACAGGGCGGCTTTTGGCGCAAAAAAGGGCGGTGCTGAATGCACCGCCCAAATCAGGGAACGAACCGTCCGATCTACCAGTCGAATCTGACGCCGAGCTGCACCTCACGGTTGTAGCTCGAATTGTTAAGCGAGAACGACGGTGACGCTGAGAAGAACTGTCTCGGCGTCTGGAAGTTCGTTGTCTTAGTGAATCTGAAGAGCGTGTTGTTCGCAGAGTACTGCGTGTTGTTCACGTTGATCTGATTCGCGCGGTTGGTGACATTGAACCCTTCGGCAAAGACGGACAGTTTGTATTTTTCGCCAAACCTGAACGCCCTGCCGAGCCTCATGTCGAGGATGAACGCCGATTTCGTTCGGAACTGATTGCGCAGTGTTCCGGGCACGCGGTCGTTCGCGGTGTTGCCGTCGTTATTCGGGTCGCCCGAAACAAGCGCCGAATAGGGTACACCGGACTCCGCCTGAAAGAGGGTCGTCCAAACAAAATCCGACAACAAATAATTCACAAACTTGCTGCTGCTCTTTGTGAATTTGCCCGAGTCGAAGATCGCACTTCCGACAAAGCGGAGACGCATGTCGAGGTCCGAAGTTCCGTATTCGCCAGAGAGATCGAAGTTATTCTCGGCGAGCTTCGCGTCATCGGTACCCGGGACGACCGCTGTCTGGTCCGGCTTGTTGTCCTTTGCAACGGAGCCAGTATAGCTGGTGTTAAAGATCCAACGCTTAAAGAACCGGCTGTTCATTTCGATAGTAAACCCGTTGTAGAACGAACGGCCGCTGCTCTCGAACAAGCTGATCCTTTGGAAAGCCGAATTCGGCCTCGCGCTTGGGAATCGCTGCACGATCACCTGATCCGGAGTCGGGTTCCCGCCCGAATCATAGATCTGGTAGATGGTGGGAACAGGGGCGCTCAGATTAGCGTTTCGCGTACGGCCCAGATCGTGCCCTTTGAACATCGTATATTGCAAAGACACGGTCGTTGCCTTGAAGATCTCACGCTCGTACTGGAAACGGGCTTGATGTGTAAAAGGCTGCGCGTAGTTCTTGGCAAACAGATAAAGGTTGATAGGCGCTAGAGGAGCGGCTCCCGGATTCGCAAAAACTGCCGGATACAGGGGGCAAAGGGCCGGACTGGTCGTACAGTTGATGTCTAGCGCAAGCACCTGAATGCCGTTTTGCGAGTGCGCCGTACCCGTCATGATGGCCGGTGTTCGTCCGTAGTACATTCCATACCCGCCACGGATCACAGTCTTAGCATCGGGTGCGTAGCTGAAACCAAACCTCGGCGCAAAGTTGTTTTTGTCGCTTGGCCGGAAGCTCGTGTCAAACCCGGATGCAAGAAGCTGCGCGTTAGGATTCTGGATCGGCGGCTTCGCGATCGCCTGATAATCCCAGCGGACACCAAGGTTCAGTGTCAGCTTATTTGTTACACGCCAGTCATCCTGGAAAAAGAATCCGTACTCCTTATTGTTGGGGTGGGTCGTCGCGCCGGTCGTACCGGTGCCGGCAAAGCTCTGACGATAACGGCTAGCTGACTGCACCAACGGATTCGCGAGCTGGTTCGAAAATGCGGCGTAGCTCGGGAAGGTATAGGATCCGGAAAAGAATCCGGGGAAGAAGTTAAGGATCGAATCGAAAAGCAGGTCGGCACCATACTTTATCGTGTGATTGCCGTGGACAATCGTCTGAGAATCAATGAACTGATTTCTCTTTATTGTCGTTTCGCGGGGACTGAAATTATTTCGCCCGAATGTGAACGTGCCGTCGCTAATACCATTAGCACTGGCCGTCAACGAGACTTCGGGATCTGAGGTATTGGCAAAACCAGGTTCACGGTCCCGCGACCACTGATAACGAAACTCATTGAACCACGTAGGCCTCAAGGACGATATCCAGGCACCGGTGATCGTCGAGGTATTCACGTTGCTGTTGCCGGTGTGCTCAGCGGCGCTGACAATGCCGCCGTTCTCAAGATTGGTTCCGGTGAATTTCTGCTGGTTGAATCGAACCCATACCTGGTTCTTGGCGTTTATATTGAAATCCACCTTGCCAAGGTTCGTGTCCTGCTGCCGGTTGACGTTGTAGGAGGCGACCTTTGGCGTAAGGAACGTGATGACGTTTGCCGGGGCAAATGGCAGCGAATTCACGATAACCGGGTTGGGCAGGTTCGACCTTTGCCCCTCATAAGCCGCAAAGAAGAAGACTTTGTCCTTGCTGATAGGGCCGCCGGCGGTGCCGCCAAAATTATGGATCTTGCCCGGAGGGCGAACACGGTTCGCGGCTACCAGATTCGGGTTACGAGAGTTGAATTTGTCGCTCCTGTAATACTCAAACGCACTGCCGTGGAAATCGTTTGTCCCAGACTTTGTGACCACGTTCACCACCGCTCCGGCCGCGCGTCCGTACTCAGCCGAGAATCCATTCTGATTGACCTGAAATTCCTTCACCGTGTCGATCGAGAACTGCGACGGAGCACGGCCGGAACCGACGCGCCCTGACGATTGTCCAAAGAACGTGTTGTCACTCGAAGCACCATCGATCTGAACGCTGTTTAGCGTTCCCTTCTGACCCCCGACAGCAAGGTCGCCCGCACGCGTCGGGTCCTTTACGATACCAGGCGTAAGCGTCGCAAAATCTAGGAAGTTGCGGCCATTTGTCGGAAGATTGCTCACGCGGGTTTGATCGATCGTGGTCGCGATGGACGTACGACTCGCCTCGACTATCTGACCGTCAGCGGTCACGTCAACTACGTTAACGGAACCACCAGCCGAAAGCTTCACCTCAAGAGGCGTCTTCGCGCCAACGGTCACACGGACGTTGTTGTAGGTCGCTGCGGCGAACCCATTGGACGCACCTACGTCGACCTTGTAGTTGCCCGGCGGAAGAAGAAGAATTGTGTAGTTTCCGTCGCCGTCGGACGTGGCAGAGCGGGTGAAACCCGTGTCGACATTTGTCGCCGTTACGGTTACCCCGGGGACGACCGCTCCATTCGGATCGACGACATGGCCGTCGATATTGCCAGTTGTTGATTGAGACTGCGCCGCCGCCATTGCGAAGGCCGCCAATATGATCGTTAAAGAGAGAACAAGTTTGCACATACAGATCACCTCAAAGGTTCAAGATTGGGGCAAAGATCTAACCTAGCTGTCTGTGGGAAACAAACTACCTTGGAATTTTGCCTGTGATAATAAGCCAGTTTGTCCAATGAGGCAAGAATGCGCGTTACGATTTTGTTAAATGATTGTTACGAATAATGCGGCTCGGCTAGGGAGCCGGGGTGCCCTCGATCCATTCTTCACCGTCAGCGTAGACTTCCTTCTTCCAGATAGGGACGGTGCGTTTGAGCTCCGTAATGATCCACTGGCAGGCTTCAAACGCCGCTCCGCGGTGAGGAGCCGCGACAGAAATGACAATGCTGGTCTCTCCGATCTCGAGGCGGCCGGTACGGTGAACGATGCCGACATTTGAGATCTCAAAGTCTTTCTTGGCGGCCTCGATGAGCTTTTGCATCTCTTTCAAAGCCATTTCTTCGTAGGCCTCGTAGACGAGATAAAGCGTCTCTCTTGTCGAGCCGTCCTTTCGTCTAGTAAAGGCGCGGGCATATCCATCCAGCGTCACTGTCGCTCCACAGTCCGGCGGAACGACACGCCGCGCGACCGACGTGACGTCGACAGGTTGGGTGGTTAGTTCAGCGAAGTCCATCAGCTGAATGCCTCTACGAACGGCTTTAGCATTCGGCGTTCCGGAGACCAATCCGTTACCGCGAACACCACTTTCGAAAAGCGGCCATCGTATTTCTCGGCAAGGGCATCTCGAAAATCTATTGCCGTCGTGATGGGGTCATTACCAAAGGCTCCGCAGCCCCAGGCACCTAAAATGAGGGTTTCGTATCGGAGCGCCGCTGCGAGTCCTAGAATGCGATCGATTCTTTCGCTTAACAAGAGCCGAGAGGCAGGTTGTCCAATTCGCGTAGCAACTGGTGCAGCACAGGTAAAGAACGAAAGAGTCCATGGCTCTGCGATGTTGTTCCTGCCGTCAGTTCTAAATACAGGGACATCGGGGGAGTAAATCACCCACGAGGTCGAGTCCGGCACAGGTCTGATCCGATGAGTTTCGTACATCGGGTCGTCAACAAGGGTTCGGAAAAGAGCACTTGACCGGCATAAAAACTCCTCTTGCGCTCGAGCCCCATTCAGAAAACCACCGCCTGGATGTATCCCATTAGCAAAGTTAAGGGCCATTGGCCTGAGTTTTACGAGGCGATAGGCAGCCGCAAGAGTCGTCATTGGCCACTTCAACCTCCGTTTCATCGATTACAGGAGGATGATCGATCTGCACAGCCTCATCAGGCGGGATGCTTCGCCTGAGTTTAACCGCGTTTTCGACAGCGGCTCCCCAGTCTACATCTTCGTCGTTACATTTATACTTCCCGCGGAAAGACGCATCTACCGCCGAATGCCCAAGTGCACGTGCAAAAGAACGGTCGATGTCCAATTCAGACTTCCGACTCGCGGCCATCTCATCTGAGTCTCTAACATTGGTCAGCCTCAAATTACCCATGAGAGCAGGCTAGCCTCCTGAAACCGGAGAAAAGATCGCTAGCTCATCCCCGTCCTCGAGCTGCGTCTCGGCTGCTACGTATTCCTGGTTAACGGAGAACAGAAGTTTGTGACGGGACAAGCCGGGGATCTCGTTGGTGATCCGATCGACTAGTTCCCCGACCGTGCTTTCCCCGCTTTCGATCGCGCGGGCACGAGTTCCGGCGGCGTCGGCAGTTGCACCGAAAAACAACACGCTTATCGTCATTACTTAATCGCACCCTCGATCGGACTCGACGCTGACGCGTAAAGGCGCTTAGGCATTCGGCCCGACAGATATGCGAGGCGGCCGGCTTCGACCGCAAGTTTCATCGCTGTCGCCATCGAGGCGGGATCGCGAGACTCGGCGATGGCGGTGTTCATGAGGATCGCGTCCGCCCCGAGTTCCATGGCGATCGCAGCGTCGCTCGGGACGCCAACTCCGGCATCAACGATGATCGTCGCGTCGGGAAGCCGCTCCCGCATGATCCGCAGGTTCGAGGGGTTTTGAACGCCCATCCCAGAGCCGATCGGAGCGGCCAGCGGCATCACCGCAGGGCATCCGGCATCGAGCAATTTTTTCGCCATGATCAGATCGTCCGAGAAGTACGGCAGAACGATAAAGCCCTCTTTAACCAACACCTTAGCGGCGTCGAGAGTTTGCTCATTATCCGGCAGCAGCGTGGTTTGATCGCCGATGACCTCAAGCTTTATCCATTCGGTTTCGAGGGCCTCGCGTGCTAAGCGGGCGGTCCGGATCGCATGATCGGCGTCATAGCAGCCAGCGGTATTCGGCAGTATCCGGATGGTGGGATTCAAGTGATCGAGGAACGATTCGCTCGAACCGTCGAGAGGCACACGATTCACCGCCACGGTCACCATCTCGGCACCCGACGCTGCGTGCGCGGACTTCATCTCGTCATAGGTGCGATACTTACCTGTTCCTATGATGAGCCTTGAGGTGAAATTTGTACCGGCGAGCTCGAAAGTATCTGACATCAACTGAAATCTACCACCCTAGCCCCCGCCCACGAAGTGGACGACCTCGATCTTGTCCCCATCATTAACAACGGTTCCGGGCCAATCGATCCGACGCACCACCGAGCCGTTCAGCTCAACCGCAATGCGCTTTGCAGCGAGCGAAAGCTTATCCACGAGCGAATCGAGATCGATGCCGTCGACAATTTCGCGTGTCTCGCCGTTGAGATGGATAGTGATCACATCTCTATTCTAAGGATTTCGATACGGAAGTGGAATCAGCCAGGCGTCACAAGACGCCGCAGTTCGATCTCTTCGCCAGCCACGAGGGCACGAACCAGCAGCGCGGCGCGGCCTGCGCTGAATTGCGGCAGTTGAAGATGAACTTTGGCAAGGCCGTTAGCGTCTGTGCGAGCGTGAAAGATCACCGGGCGGAAGGCGGATCCAAGCACCTTTACCATTATCTGTGCTTCGGGGACTACCTTGCGGCTGGTTCCGCGGCAAACCATGATGTTAACCGTCTTGCGTTCCCCGCCCTTGAATTTTGTCTCACCGAGGAGCTCGAGGGTGAGTTTCTCATGGGCCGGCCTGTCCTTGCCGGAAAGCTCGCTTACGACAGCGACGGCGTCGTCGGGCAGGATCTCTTCTTCAATGATCGCGACGGGGTCGATAACGGGTACATCGTCAAACAGATCGTCCGGGAATACCTTGATCACCTCGCCGGTATCGAGCAGGATCCCGGGGCCCGGGATCGCAGGAACGGCCGCCGGAACCGGCTTAGCTTTCGCTTTGCCCGCCGCCGCGGTCTTCGCTGTCATTTGCTTCAGTTCGGTGATGCGACCGGCTTTTACGGCGGCGCAGATGAGCTTGTGTTGTCTTGAAACACGCTCTGCCAGCTCCTTTTCATCAAGAGCTATCGGCCCCAGCTCGTCATATTTCACGCGCTTACTGGCGAGAATCGTACCCTTGTCGTAGACAAGGGACATGATCATGTAGTGTGGCGCACCCTTATCCTCCGTCTGCACATGGTAAACGGTGCCGTCGAACTCAATGTCTGTATTGAAACCAGCTATCACTGATCTGGCGGAGAATGCGGAGGAAGATAGCTAAAATGGGTTCGTAACCCCCAATATTGACGGTAACATACGGCTTTTGCGAGGGTCAACGAATAAATCCGGCAGGCGTTATGCTAAACCCGGCGGGGGCTGCCTGCAACTGCCTTGACACTCCAAGTGCCTTAACTTACGATTTAGTTTGAGCCACTATTCTCTAGGTTTTGACGGGGTTTGACGCATCTTCCCCGTCTGTTTTTTGAGGACTAGGGCGTTGCGGTCAAAAGGTACCTTGTATGTCGGAATTCAGCGTCTTCGATTACGTACCCATCGGTGTAATGTTCCTCGTGGCAGCCGGATTTGGCATCAGCCAGCTGCTCGTCACGCAGCTTATCGGTCCCCGAAAGCGAACGGCGGTAAAACTGATGCCGTATGAATGCGGCAAAGACCCGATCGGCTCGGCCCGCGACCGTTTTTCGATAAAGTTCTACACGGTCGCAGTTATCTTCCTTCTCTTCGATATTGAAGTCCTGTTCATCATCCCCTTTGCTGTTGCCTTCAAGAGCCTGATCGCGGCTGGACCGGCGGTTTTTGGCACCGTGGCATTCGTCGAGATCATGGTCTTCATAGCCACCCTGATCGTCGGATATATATATGTATGGAAGAAGGGAACATTTGACTGGGGTCTGCAGGCTCGCGCCGAGGCGCGTGAGGAGGCCAAGTTAATGGCGAAACAGCGACGCGATGCGGCGGCACAGGCAAAGCTTGCAGCGTGATGCAGCGGCCCGTGCGTTAGCAAGGGCTTCCGCCAAGAGATCTGATGGGATTAGAAAATACATTATTCGAATCGCTGCCTGACGTTTTGACCGTCAAGCTTGATGCCGTGGTCAATTGGGCGCGTAAATCCAGCCTGTGGCCCGCGACCTTTGGCCTGGCGTGCTGCGCTATCGAGATGATGAACACCGTTTCGTCTCGTAACGATCTTTCAAGATTCGGAGCGGAGACGTTTCGGGCATCGCCGCGTCAGGCAGATGTAATGATCGTCTCAGGCCGAGTATCAAGGAAAATGGCCCCGGTTCTGCGTCGCATTTACGACCAAATGCCTGAGCCTAAATGGGTTATCTCGATGGGGGCGTGCGCCACAAGCGGTGGTGTTTTCGACAATTACGCCATCGTTCAGGGTGTGGACAAAGTTGTGCCGGTCGACATTTACGTCCCGGGCTGCCCGCCGCGTCCCGAAATGCTTGTGCACGCTATAACGATGCTCCAGGACAAGATAATGAAGGAGTCGGTAAAGGATCGCCGCGATACCTTTGAAGAAGAATCGCGTATCTCTCGCGTCCCCGGCACGCTTCCCGTGACCGAGGGAACGGCCCTCGAGCGTGAAATGGAAGCGCGCGTTGAAAATGAAAATGCGGCGCGGCCTTATTCCGTTCCGTCAAGGCACGAAAGGCGCAAGGCTTCATAAATATGACCGAAAAGCTTCACGCTTACGTCGACAAAATAAAAGAGGCAAATTCCGCTTGGGTCACTGAGGTTACCGCAGGCCACGGCGAAGTGACCGCGGTCATACGTCGCGAGAACATTGCTGAGGTATGTAAGTTTCTTAAGGTTGAGCACGGCTTTGATATGCTGGCCGACCTATGCGGCGCGGACCGCGGTCCCGAGGAGGACCCGAGATTTGAGGTCAATTACCATCTGCTTGGGACGAAGCACCACGATCGCCTTAGACTCAAGGTCTTGGTAAGCGAAGACGACCCACACGTCTCGACCGTTTCGCACATCTGGCGTACGGCCGACTGGCACGAACGGGAAACTTACGATCTGGTTGGCGTGATATTCGACGGGCATCCGGACCTTCGGCGGATCTTGCTTCCGTCAGATTTTGACGGACACGCATTGAGAAAGGATTATCCGCTGCGGGGATACGAGCCGTACAGCCTGAATTAATGAGCGTTGCGATAGACAACTTGCCTGCCAGCACCGAGATCCTCGACTCTTCGCTCGAGTCCCAGATGACTTTGTCCATGGGGCCTCAGCACCCGTCAACACATGGCGTGCTCCGTCTCGACCTGCGTCTCGACGGTGAGTTAGTCGTAAAGGCAATTCCAGACATCGGCTATCTCCATACGGGAATGGAGAAGCTCTTTGAGTACAAGAAGTATCAGCAAGGCATCGTCATTACGGACCGGATGGACTATCTGAATCCGCTTGGGAACAACCTTGCATACGTGATGGCGGCGGAAAAGCTGCTTGATCTCGAGATCCCCGAGCGGGCTCAAACGATCCGGGTGCTGATGTGCGAGCTTCAGCGTATCGCCTCGCACATGGTCTGGCTGGGAACGCACGCGCTTGATATCGGCGCGATGTCGGTATTTTTCTATTGCTTCCGCCATCGCGAAAAGATCCTGAACATGATCGAGTCTGCCTCTGGCGGGCGAATGACGCCGAGCTATTTCCGGATCGGCGGGCTGATGATGGACCTGCCCGCGGGATTCGATCGGAGATGCAGGCAGTTTCTCGACGCTTTCCTCGACGGGATGGCGACGTTCGAAACGCTGGTTACCGGCAATACGCTTTGGCAGAGCCGCACGAAGGGCATCGGTATCATTTCGGCTGAAGATGCGATCGACTGGGGCCTGACCGGGCCGTGCCTGCGTGGCAGCGGTGTCGACCTCGACCTGCGGCGCGACAATCCGTACACAGGCTACGAAACATACGATTTTGAAGTCCCGACCGAGCCTGATGGTGACGTCTGGTCGCGGTTCCGCGTCCGCATGCGCGAGTGTTACGAGTCGCACAAGATCGTTCGGCAAGCGCTCGACAGACTAAAGCCTGGGCCGATCAAAGCCGACGCTCCTAAGGTCGTACTGCCCGACCGCGACGATATGCGCAAGCATATGGACTCGCTCATTCACCACTTCCTGATCGTCGCCGAGGGCTTCAATGTGCCTCCCGGCGAGGTCTATATGCCGATCGAGGCGTCGAAGGGCGAGCTTGGCGTGTATATGAAATCGAACGGCGGCCCCAAGCCCGAGCGTGTTCATTTCCGCGGACCGAGTTTCGTCAATCTGCAGGCACTGCCTGTCATGAGCGAGGGCGAAATGGTCGCCGACGTCGTCGCGATCATCGGAAGTCTGGATATTGTGCTGGGGGAGATCGACCGTTAATGGCAGGAGCAACCGCAACAAGCTATACGGACAGGGTCCTAAGATCGGACGAGATAGCTGAATTCTCTCCCGAGGTGATCGAGGAGATGAAGTCGCATCTTGCCAAGTACCCGGCGGATCGTACGCGGTCGGCGCTGATCCCGCTGCTTTTCGTCGTGCAACGTGAACGCGGCGGGTGGCTCGATAATCCGGGGATCAACTTCCTTGCACAATTTTTGAATCTGGAAGTGACCGACGTCTGGGAGACAGCGACCTTCTACTCGATGTTCAACCTTCGCCCGGTCGGTCGCCATCACATTCAGATCTGCAAAACGCTTTCGTGCAGGATCATGGGCGAGCCCGAGATCACCGAGCACATTTGCTCGAAGCTTGGCATTCGTCCCGGTGAGACGACAGAGGACGGAAAGTTCACTGTCACGATGGTGGAGTGCCTAGGCTCATGCGGTACCGCCCCGATGATGCAGATCGGGTTTGATTATCACGAGGACCTGACGGTCGAGAAGGTAGATAAGATATTGGATTCGTGTCAGTAGTGTCGGAACGCAGGCTGCCAGCCTGCGTGTCTGAATATACGCAGGCAGGCTGCCTGCGTTCCGACAAAATATGGAGATCAAAGCATTAGGCTGTGAGCCGTTATCGTTGAGGAGGGTGTTCATCAAGGATGGACACACGCTCGACGTGTATAAAAAGGACGGCGGGTACAAGTCGCTCGAAAAAGCGCTTGGGATGACGCAGGATGCGATCATTCAGGAGGTCAAAGACTCTGCTCTTAGGGGCCGGGGCGGCGCCGGCTTCCCGACAGGGATGAAATGGTCCTTTGTCCCGCGCGATTCGCCGAAGCCAAAGTACATTGTCTGCAACGCTGACGAGTCTGAGCCTGGCTCCTTCAAGGACCGCTACCTGATGGAGTATGACCCGCATGCCCTGATCGAGGGGATGATCATCGCGGGCTACACGCTAGGGTCGAACACCGGATACATTTACGGCCGCGGCGAGTACCGCTACCTTCTCGACATCATGGATGTCGCGATCAAAGAGGCGCACGACGCCGGCATTCTTGGGCCGAAGGTTCTCGGCAATAAAAATTTCTCATTTGATCTCCACACCCATACCGGCGCGGGCGCATACATTTGCGGCGAGGAAACCGCTCTCTTAAGCTCTCTCGAAGGTTATCGCGGCCACCCTCGGATGAAGCCGCCGTTCCCTGCTATCGAAGGTTTGTACGCAAGTCCAACGATCGTGAATAACGTGGAGACGTTCACGAGCATTCCGCAGATCATCGACATGGGCGGGATCAAGTGGCGTGATCTGGGGACCGAAAAATCGGGCGGCACAAAGCTCTGGTCGATATCCGGTCACGTCAAGAAGCCTGGAGTTTACGAGCTGCCGATGGGCTACGCCGACATGGAAAAGTTCATCATGCAGGACTGCGGCGGGATGCTTCGTGACGACAAGAAGCTAAAGGCGGTGATCCCTGGCGGCTCGTCTGTGTACATCATGAATGCCGGGCAGATACTCGGTAAGAACGTAACGCTCGATTACGAAGGTCTTGTCGCAGCCGGCTCGATGCTGGGCACCGGCGGAATGATGGTAATGGACGAGACGGTCGACATTATGGAGTCGACAAAGAACTTGACAGAGTTCTACAAACACGAGTCATGCGGCTGGTGTACGCCTTGCCGCGAGGGAACGGACTGGCTGGTCAAGATCTTCAACCGGATCTCGATCGGTGAGGGCCGGCCAGAGGATGCGCAGCTGATGCTCGACATTTGCGACAACATCGAGGGCAAGTCGTTCTGCCCGCTTGGTGACGCAGCGGCGTGGCCGATACAGTCGGCGATCAAGCAGTTTCCGGGCGATTTCAAGAAGTGGCTCTTTGACAATACGAACACGAACGGCACTCAGCCAAACGTTTGATGACAAGGCTTTGGGCCAGGAGTTCCGTGATGATGATCGCACGCGTCGGCATTCTGCTGACGCTGCTTTGCGCTTACGCGGCTGCGCAGGGCAAGAACCCGGTCATTCTTATTCCGGGCTTGACCGGGTCTGAACTCAAGCATCGAGTTACCGGTAAGCGAATTTGGCCGCCAACACTGTCGACTTCGAAGGAGGATATAAGGCTTCCGATCATTGCTGATCCGCTCGCCGAGCAGGACGATCTCATCCCTGGAGACGTGGTGCGCACGGTAAAGGTCGGGCCGATCTCAGTCACGGATGTCTATGGCGAGTTCATTAAGGCCATGTCTTCCCGCGGGGGTTACCATGAAGAGACATGGGATAAACCAACGAGCGAAGGCTATCACGATTCGGTCTACGTGTGGCCTTACGATTGGCGGCTCGACAACGTTCAGAACGCGCGAAAGCTAATTCGTGACATCGAGACACTAAAGGCAAAATTCAGCCGTCCGGACCTTAAATTCGACATCGTGGCCCATTCCATGGGCGGGATCATAGCGCGGTACGCGGCAATGTATGGCGATGCGGATCTGCCGCCAGCAGGCACTGCACCCGTGCCTTCCTGGGCCGGAGCGGCGGACATCGCAAACATCGTCCAACTCGGCACTCCGAATGAAGGCACCACGCTGGCACTCAGTGCGATGATCGAAGGATATACATTCGGCGGGATGCGTATCGACCTGCCGGGACTGCCGGATTCGTCGAGATTCACGGTGTTTTCATGCCCTTCCGCCTATCAGTTGCTGCCGGCCCCCGGAACGGCCCGGGTTTTTGACGATAGGCTTCAACCCGTTAATATAGATATTTACGATCCGCAGGTTTGGGCAAAGTACGGCTGGCTTCCAACGACGGACAGTGACTTTGTCGATCAGTTTCCGGCGGATGAGCGTCGAGCTGCACCGGCATTTTTCGCGGCAGCGCTTGAACGGGCGAAACGCCTGCACGAGGCACTTGCTGCGGCACGCGGGGCGACCAAAGTACCGATGTTTCTCGTAGGAGCTGACTGCTCTACCGTTTCGTCGGACGGGTTCGTCGTCTATCAGGACAAGTCGGGAAGGTGGAAGACGCTTTTTCGACCCAAGTCGGTAACACGGAGAGATGGTTCGGAATTGTCATCCGATGCGATGAAGAAGGCCATTTATTCGGCCGGCGACGGGGTGGTGACGGTCAGATCGTTTGAAACAAAGACTGAGGGGGGCGCGAGTGGGTCACAGATGATCTTCGGCCCGGCTCCGACAAAATATATTTGTGAGGAGCACTACAGATTGGCCGCGAACACGAAGATCCAGGATCATGTGATCTCCGTTTTGAGCGGCAAAACGAAGGCGGCTGCATCCGCCGCCGGTGTTCGTTAGAAGGATTCATTTATGGGAAAAGGCGATAAGAGATCACGCCGCGGAAAGATATTTGCCGGAAGCTTTGGCAAATCGCGGCCCAAGTATAAGAGACCAGCCGTGCCGAAAGCGTCCGCGGTAAAGGCGGCGCCGGTTGAAAAGGCTCCGAAAAAGCGAGCCCCTAAACGCGTTCCTAAACCCGTTGAAGCTGAAGCTCCTGTTGAGGCCGCTCCGGCTGTCGAACCGCAGGTCGAAGAAACGCAGAGCGCAGCGGCAGGATCCGCATCGGCAGAAGAGCCGGGAGAGGCGCCCGCTGGATCTGAATCAGACGCGAGCTAAATGGCTACTGAGCAGATAAAAGTAACTATCAACGGTCAGGAACACGAGGTCGACAAGGGCGCTCGGCTGATCGACGTGTGCCGTGAGAAAGGCTACGGCATTCCTTCGTTTTGCTATTACAAGGATCTTGAGCTGCAGGCATCGTGCCGTATGTGTCTCGTGCGCATCGACAAAATGCCAAAGCTGCAAACCTCCTGCACGATCACCTGCACCGATGGCATGGTCGTCACCACTCAATCTGAAGAGGTCGAGAAGGCGCAGCGTGCGATGGGCGAGTTTCTTCTTGCCAACCACCCGCTCGACTGTCCTGTCTGCGACCGCGGAGGCGAGTGCGAGCTGCAGGAGGTCATCTTCGACTGGGGTGACGTTGAGGAACGCTTTCGCGAACGCAAGAACATTCAGCCGGAAAAATACCTGTCCCCGATCGTCGCGAACGACCCGCAGCGATGCATTCTTTGCAAGCGGTGTACGCGGGTTTGCTCGGAATGGATGGGGGAGGACGCGATCGAGGCCGGCAATCGCGGCGTGAACACCGTGATCGGAACCTATGGCGGCTGGCTCGGCTGCTCCGAGTGCGGCAACTGCATCGAGGTTTGCCCGACCGGAACGCTGCTTGACGGCGTCTACCGCCACGAAACACGTCCCTGGGAGTTGGATCAGACCACGTCGACCGATATTTACAGCTCTGATGGAATGCAGCTGTCTATTGGGGCACGCGGCGGTAAAGTGCACCGCATCGTTGCCCGGGACCGGTATGTTAACGGCCTGAATGGCGAATTTTTGGACGTGAAAGCTCGCTTTGGTCATGGATTTATCGACCACCCCGACCGTATCAAGACCCCGATGATCCGCTATTCAAAGGGCGGAAAGCTTATTCCCGCGACATGGGACGCGGCTATCAAATTCGCGGCCGATAAGTTCAAAGAAGCGGGTAAGAATATGGGCGTTATCGCGAGCCCGCGGCTGACGAATGAGGCAGTATTCGCTTTGAAGAATTTCGCGACAGCGGCCGGATCAGAGAACTACGCGGTTTCCGATGCGCACGATCTTTCGCCGATCTTTGATAATTTGAGCGTCCCGCTAGCCACGCACAATGACATTCGTTACGCGAAGCTCATCATTCAAATAGGCGGCGAACCAGAGGAAGAACAGACATTTACGGCCAAGCAGGTTCGTCAGGCTGTTCACAACGATGGAGCTACGTTCGCCGTCGTTCACGAGTTTCCGACGAATCTCGCCCGTCAGACATCCGCGCTCTTCATTCATGCTAATACGGGATCGCTGAGCGCTTTCGCTCTTGCCGCGGTCGATCCGAAGTACGACGCGGCCATTACGGCCAAGATGGGTGCCGGTGCGAACTCTATCGCACAGCTGCGACAGTTGATCTTCGATACGCAGGGTGACGTCGTGATCATGTTCGGCGGCGACCTTTCCGCAGAAGCTCAAATGATTCTGGCCGCTAACGCCGCGAGCCTTGGTGCTGAGGGAAGGCGGGTACTGCTGCACCCGCTCGCAAGGCATAACAATTCGGTCGGCGCTTTTGACATGACCGCTGGGCGCAAGAGCGTTTCGGTAGTTGCGAAGGATGCATCGGCGATCCTTGTTGCCGGCAGTTTGCAGGATCCAAAGCTGCTTGCGGGAAACAATTTCGTAGCGGTACAGGAGCTTTTCCTTACAGAAACCACGGACCATGCGGATGTTGTATTCCCGGCTTCAAGCTTTGCAGAGGTCGACGGCACCTTTACAAACAATGCAGGCAACGTTCAGCGTGTGCGAAAGGCGATAGACCCGCTTCATCAGTCAAAGCCGGATTGGATGATCACGTCGCTGATCGCACGCGAGATGGGCAGCGAGATCGTCAAGGAATTCTCCGCATCTGGAATATTCCGCGAGATCGGCGACACGGTCCCTGCGTACAGCGGCCTTCGCTATCCAGCACTTCGCGACGAGTCGGATCCTGTTCAGGTGCAGCATGAGATCCGTACCGCCGTGGATGTTTCAACGGCGACCGCAGTCATCGAGAAGTCGCTGGAAACGATGCCGGACGAAGGTACGAAGAACTTCGAAACGCCGCGGATCGGTCATAAGCTGCATCGTCTGACAACGATGACAAGCAAGACGCCGCAGTTCCACCTGTTGGCTAACGGAAATCCCAAGCCAGCGAATCTTTTGGTGTCGCCGCTTGAACAGTTCAATCTCGATGGCACGCAACGCGAGGAAGCGGTAGCTGTGGGAGTTGGAGATCGGAGTAATCCGGGCGGCAGATAGTTTCTATGGAGAGCATTGCGAAAACCGCATTTCCATACGCCGTCGTGGCCGTCGGCATCCTGCTGGCGTTCCAGGGTGTCCTGATGATCGTCGCCTATACCGTGCTGGCGGAACGCAAGGTCCTCGGCTGGATCCAGGGACGTATCGGCCCTAATCGCGTGGGTCCGTGGGGCGTTCTGCAGCCATTTGCCGATCTGCTTAAGTTCATCTTTAAGGAAGACCTCGTC
Source organism: Acidobacteriota bacterium (assembly GCA_019247455.1). Classification (GTDB taxonomy): domain Bacteria; phylum Acidobacteriota; class Blastocatellia; order Pyrinomonadales; family Pyrinomonadaceae; genus OLB17. The sequence goes on from JAFAOW010000201.1 coordinate 23,538, forward strand.
CCCGACAAGTCCACAAAGTTCATCTACTTCCTGGCCCCGATGGTCGCACTCGTGTGCGCCCTGATGCCGATCGTTGTTTATCCGTTCGGCCCGGCGATCACCAGCGTTGATTGGAGCTTTTTGCCCTGGGGCCTTGGCGAAGGCGTGACGGCTTTACCCCTGACGATCGCCAGGATAGACGTAGGCGTGCTTTTCGTTTTGGGTATCACGTCGGTCGGAGTATATGGCATCGCGCTAGCGGGCTGGTCGTCGAACAGCAAGTATTCGCTAATGGGCGGCCTGCGGTCGTCCGCGCAGATGATCTCCTACGAGCTGGCGATGGGAGCCTCAGTGATCGGCGTTGTGATGCTGTCTCAAAGTCTCGATCTCGGTCAGGTGATAAACGCTCAGATCAATTCGCCCTGGAAGTGGAACATCATTCCGCAATTTGTCGGGTTTATCGTCTTTTTGATCGCTGCGTTCGCAGAGACGAACCGCGTTCCTTTTGACCTACCCGAGGCGGAGACGGAGCTTGTGGCGGGATTCCATACTGAATACTCTGCCCTTAAATTCGCGCTCTTCTTTATGGCGGAGTATGTGAATATGTTCACGGTCTCGGTCATGGTGACGGTGCTTTTCCTTGGCGGCTGGTACGTCCCAGGGCTTGGCCATCTGTTAACGCCCGGCTCGATACCGTACGCACTGGTAAGCCATGTAGCTTTTATCGGCAAGATCTGCGCCTTCCTATTCTTTTATATCTGGGTACGCGGCACGCTGCCGCGATTTAGGTTCGACCAGCTGATGAACTTCGGCTGGAAGTTTTTACTGCCGGTCGCGCTGGCGAATGTCATCGTCACGACGATCGTTGTGTTCTTTTTGAATCGGTAGGAATGAAACCACAGATACACACAGATAAACACGGATGCGAGAAGCCTTCATATCTGCGTCCATCTGTGTTTATCGGTGGTTAATTCTCTTATGGTTGGTACCGCTTTTTTCTTTTTATTTGCTGGTTTCGCGATAATGTGCGCCATCTCGATGGTGTATCACAAGAACCCGCTTTACAGCGCCGTATCGCTAGTCGGCGTGTTCATCTCGCTATCGTGTATCTATATAACGCTCGCCGCGCCGTTCATTGCGGCGGTGCAGATACTTATTTATGCGGGCGCGATCATGGTGCTTGTCGTTTTCGTGATCATGCTGCTCAATCTCGACGACGACGCTCCGAAGAATCGCCTTAGGTATCTATATGCGATAGGCGCGGGGCTTGGACTTGTCCTTCTGACGCAGACGCTTTTCGTTTTTTACGCGGTGATGCGCACTCCGAATCACGCCGTCGATCCGAACGTAACTGCCGGCAAAACGCTGGATATCGGTCGGGCGATGTATACGGTCTACTTGCTTCCCGTCGAGATCGTCGGAGTGCTTTTGATGATGGCGATCATCGGGGCGGTGATCCTTGCGAGGCGGTTGGCTCAGCCGCAGTTGGAATTGGTCGTAGAACACGAAGAAGAGATCAGGCACCACGAGCAGTGAGATATTAGTTGGATGTTAAGCCCTTACTGATGTGCGGGCTGTTGGCAAAGGCATGGAACCGAACTTAGCAAGCTACCTCGCACTTTCCGGCGTGCTTTTCACGATCGGATGTGTCGGCGTGATCTTTAAGAGAAACGCGATCGGGATGTTCATGTGCATCGAGCTAATGCTCAACGCCGTGAACCTGACGTTTGTGGCCTTCTCGCGTTATTACGGCGATGTGCGTGGGCAATTATTTGTATTCATGGTGATGTCGGTCGCCGCCGCAGAGGCGGCGGTCGGTCTGGGTATCATCATCGCGTTCTTCCGCAACCGGCAGTCGGTCGACGTGGACGACGCGAGCATTTTGAAAAACTAGTTTTGAGCACCAGCTTGGGCTGGGATTGGTATCGCCATGTCCGTCACGGTTCGCAAGGCGACAAAGGCAGACGCCGCGCAGATAGCGAAATTCGCTGTCGCGTTGTTTGAATTGCATGCGGGGTGGAATCCGCGGCGATTTACGCAGATCGCAACGGTCGAAGGGGCGGAGAAGTTTTACAGCGACCGGACTGAGAGTGGTTCGGTCCTGGTAGCGGAAATTGATAACGAGAGCGTCGGCTTTGCCTATTTCGAATATGAACCGACGCTTTACGCCGAGCTTGCTACAAGGGTCGCGTGGCTGCATGACATATATGTCGACCCGGTTGCGAGAAGAACAGGCGCCGGCGGAGCGTTGATAAACGGCGTGCGTGACGCGGTGGCAAGTCTTGGGGCCAACAAGGTATTGCTCTCTGTCGCGGTTCAAAATGAAGAGGGACGGCGATTTTTCGAGCGGAACGGTTTTGTTACGACGATGCACGAGATGATGCTTGGCATCGAGAATAAAAATGGTTGAGAACAACCTTCTAAGCATAATCATTTTTGCGCCCTTGGCGGGCGCCGTGATCAATTGGCTGATCGGCGGCCGACTGAAGAATGAGCTGTTTTCGGGCGTGGTTGCCTGTGGAACGATCCTGATATCGACAGTCGTCGCTTTTTACATCGCTTTTGGCGCTGGCGGCGGCGCTTTATTTATCGACAAACCCGTTCTCGATCAACTCTGGACATGGATACAGGTGGGTGGGTTCCGAGCGGATTTCGGTCTTGGAATGGACCATTTGTCCGGCATCTACGCATGCTTCATTACCTTCGTCGGCCTTCTTATCCACATCTTTGCGACGGGCTACATGAAGGGCGATCCGGGATTCTACCGGTTCTTCGCATACTTGAACCTCTTCATGTTCTCGATGCTTACGCTGGTCCTGGCTGACAACTTCCTGTTGATGTTTGTCGGTTGGGAGGGCGTTGGCCTCTGCTCATATTTGCTGATCGGTTACTACATCAAGCGTGATGAAGCGCGGAAGGCCGCGAAAAAAGCCTTTGTAATGAACCGCATCGGCGACTGGGGTGTGCTGATCGGGGTATTTCTCGTGTTCACGCTGACCGGCTCGATCTCTTTCTACGACAAGTCGATCGACGGCACGCAGGTCCACAGTGCTCTGTCGGCGTTCGCTCAAATGGCGCAAGAGCCTTTCGCATGGAAAGCGATCTTCGCCGGTGGAATAACGTCGGCCGCCGTACTCCTCTTCATCGGTGCAACGGGTAAATCGGCGCAGATACCTCTCTTCACCTGGCTGCCAGACGCGATGGCGGGGCCGACGCCCGTTTCTGCCTTGATCCACGCCGCAACGATGGTAACGGCTGGTGTGTACATGGTCGTTCGCTGCAACGCGATCTATCAGAACGCGCCGACCGCGATGTTCATCGTTGCTATCATCGGATGCGCCACGGCTATCTTCGCGGCCACTATCGGGCTCGCGCAAAACGACATCAAAAAGGTTCTCGCCTATTCGACCGTGTCGCAGCTTGGATATATGTTCCTGGCATGCGGAGTGGGTGCCTTCATCGCCGCGATCTTTCACGTGATGACGCATGCCTTCTTTAAGGCCCTTCTCTTCCTGGGCTCGGGCTCCGTCATCCACGGAATGCATCACGAGCAGGACATGCGAAAGATGGGCAATCTTCGCAAGTACATGCCCATCACGTTCGTGACGATGGGAATGGGATGGCTTGCGATCTGCGGCATCCCGATCTGGGCCGGCTTCTTTTCGAAGGATGAGATCCTCTATCGCACGTTCGCGGCAAGCGGCCTGCCCCCGAATTGGAACTACATTCTCTGGATCGTCGGCCTGCTGACCGCGGTCCTCACGGCCTGCTACATGACGCGGCTAATGGTTATGACCTTTTTGGGCAGTGAACGCTTTCACGAGACCGTTCCGGAAACGGCGCACGCACACGATCCGGCCCATGCCGAAGAGAACGCGTTTGCGACGGGTGACGCCCATGACGATGAGTCGCATAGCGCCCATTATGCTGCTCACCCTGTGCATGACGATGACGATCAGGACGATGAACATCACGAACTGCCCGCGGATTTCAGGCCTCATGAATCGCCGTGGGTGATGACACTCCCGCTTGTCGTTCTTGCGATCCTTTCGACGGTCGGCGGACTCGTCGGAATTCCATACGCATTGAGCTCGATGTTCGGCGCTGGCGATCTAAATGTCTTCGAACGCGTGCTGGAACCCGTCATCATGCATCGGGGAGCCGCGCATGAACCGACAAAGGCCGAGAACGGAGAAGCCGCGAAGAGCGCGGAGCGGGCGGAGACGGCGGTTTCCCCGAAGGCAGCGGAGCACGAGCCGGCGGCCGTCCACGATCCTGAGGAGATCTCGACAGAGCGTAAGCTCGCGGGACTCTCGGTGGTGCTGGCGATAGCTGGTATCGCGATAGGATTCAGCTTGTTCAATTCGAATCCGCTTCGCAGGCTGCCGAAGATATTGGTCGACAAATGGCGTATCGATGAGCTGTACAACGGCTACATCGTCGACCCCATTACGAATCTGTCTCGCGAGGGCCTATGGAAGGGATTCGATGTCGGCTTCATCGACGGCATCGTCAATGGCATCGGCCACTTCGTCATGGAACTGGGCAATGCTGTTCGGAGTCTGCAGGTCGGGTACGTCAGAAGCTACGCGGCCCTTATCCTGCTCGGTGCGTTAGCGGTGCTGGGTTACTTCATATATTACGGGTGGAGGCTGGTGAGCTAAATGGACTTTTTGAATAACAACCTGCTCACCGTCCTGATAGTACTGCCTCTCGTCGCCGCGGTCGTCACGCTCGTCTATCACGCGGCCGCGAAGAATGAGAATGATCTCAAGTGGGTGACGCTCGGCTTTACGCTGCTGAACTTCCTCGTTTCGCTCGCGCTCTTTTCAAAGACCGCAGTTGCCGGAGCCAGCGGCTTCTTTTTCGAGCAAAACGTGACGTGGATCCGCTCGATAAATACGAATTACCACGTAGGGGTCGACGGACTCAGCTTTTGGCTGGTTATCCTGACGACCTTTATTATGCCGATCGCCGTGCTCTCGACATGGCACGCCGTCGAAAAAAGGAGCGCAGCCTTTTACATCTTCCTGCTGCTGCTCGAGTCGGCGATGATAGGCGTCTTTGTATCGCTAGATCTGCTTGTCTTTTATCTTTTCTTCGAAGCGTCACTTGTCCCGATGTTCTTCCTTATAGGCATCTGGGGCGGAGCGAATCGTATTTATGCGGCGGTCAAGTTCTTCATTTTCACGGCATTCGGCAGTTTGCTGATGCTCGTCGCGATCATCGCACTCTATTACGCGTACGCAAATATTCCGGGCGGCACGGCGGCGGGCACCTTCGATTTTGTTGTTATCTTAAACGCCCTCAAGATGGGCACGCTCACGTTCGCCCCGCAGACGGGGATGCTGCTTTTCGCGGCTTTCGCAATTGCGTTCGCGATCAAGGTGCCACTGTTTCCATTCCATACGTGGCTTCCGGACGCCCACACTGAGGCCCCGACTGCCGGTTCGGTAATCCTGGCGGCGGTGCTGCTGAAAATGGGAACTTACGGGCTGATGCGGTTCAATTTTGCACTGTTCCCGGATCAGGCACGCGAGACCGCGTGGCTATTCATCACGCTCGCGATCATCGGCATCATCTATGGGGCGCTGGTCGCGATGGTCCAGCCCGATGTGAAGCGTCTCGTGGCCTACTCATCGGTAGCTCACATGGGCTTTGTCGTGCTGGGCATGTTCTCGTTCACCGAAATGGGAATGCAAGGCGCGGTCTATCAGATGCTGAATCACGGTGTCTCGACGGGTGCACTCTTCCTTCTTGTAGGGTTCATTTACGAAAGGAGGCACACACGCGATATCACGGAATTCGGCGGGCTCGCCAACGTTATGCCTGTCTACTCTACGATCTTCGTATTCACGGTTTTGTCATCTGTCGGCCTCCCGTTCCTGAACGGATTCGTCGGCGAGTTTCTGATAATGATCGGCATGTTCCAGTCTCATGTGCTGGGTATAACCGCGAGCGTGAACTGGAATTACATCGCGGCGATGCTTGCGGGTACAGGCGTCATATTTGCGGCGGTCTATCTGCTTTGGATGGTGCAGCGGGTGTTCTTCGGCAAGGTTACGAATGACAAGAATCGGACACTCTCAGACCTCAGCTGGCGGGAGATCGGGCTTATGGTGCCGCTTCTCGTCCTGATGGTGTACATGGGAGTATATCCGAAACCTTTTCTGAGCCGCACGACCGAGGCCGTAAAGGCTTTGCAGGAGCGGGTGATGCATCAGGCCGGCGGCACTATCGAGAGAACGGGGCTGACCGATCCATTGAATAAGTAATGAGCATGTTTTTTCTCGCAGACCTGACTACGCCCACCGCCAACATCTCGGCGATCCTTCCCGAGATGATCGTGGCGGCAGCCGGTGTCGTCGTCATGCTTTACGACAGCTTCCTTCCAAAACAGCGCACAGCAACCACCGTACTTTCGTTGGTCGGGCTGATCATCTCCGGCGTTGTGCTGGCGACGATGTGGAATGCGAATGTTCCGACCGCTACTTGGAACGGAATGATCGCCCACGACAATCTGCGTCTCGCCTTCTCGTTCGTTTTTCTGTTCGTTTCTGCGATGACCGTGCTTGTTTCCGGCATTTGGATCGAGCGGGAGAACGTGCCGGCGGGCGAATATCACGCCCTTCTGCTCTTTGCGACGTTCGGCATGATGATGATGTCCGCAGGTAACGATCTCGTCATCCTGTTCCTCGGGCTCGAAACCTTATCGATCGCCACGTATGTGATGGCGGGCCTTCGCAAGGGCGACCTTAAGTCGAACGAATCGTCGATGAAGTATTTCATACTGGGCTCCTTTGCATCCGCCTTCCTTCTTTACGGGATGGCGTTGACCTACGGTGCGACCGGGACTACCAACTTGACCGAGATCGCGGCGAAGCTCGAAGCACCGAATTTCCCTGCCCTTCTGCTTATTGGCGGGGCGATGATGATAATCGGCTTCGGTTTCAAGATCGCAATGGCTCCCTTCCATGTATGGACGCCGGATGTTTACGAGGGCGCTCCTACACCTGTAACGGGATTCATGGCCGCTGGGCCGAAGGCTGCCGCATTTGCCTCATTCCTACGCGTGTTTGTTCTGGGCTTTCCGCTGATCGCCGGCGTCCCAGCGTCCGTAGCCCTGCATGAAACATGGGTCACTGCTTTGGCGGTCCTTGCAATGGTGACCATTCTCTTTGGAAATGTTGCGGCCATCCTGCAGAACAACGTAAAGCGAATGCTTGCATATTCGTCCATCGCTCATGCTGGTTACGCACTTGTGGGATTCATTGGAGCGGGTGTTGCGAAAAACGCGGCAGATCGGGACGCGGCGATCGCAGCCGTTGCTTTTTACATGCTGACTTACGCGGTGACCAACCTCGGCGCGTTCGGCATTGTTACGCTTCTTGCGCAAAAGAATGATCGGCGGGCGGATTTTGAGGATTACAACGGCATCGGTTTTAAGTCGCCGCTCATGTCATTCTCTCTATCGCTTTTCATGCTGTCACTGCTCGGCCTGCCGCTCACTGCCGGGTTCATGGGCAAGGTGCTTGTTTTCCGTCCCGCTCTTGAGGGCGGCAGCCCGCTGCTCACCGTTCTCGTGGTCGTCGCCGTGGTGGGTTCCGCTATCTCGGCCTATTACTATCTGCGGCTGATCGTCGTGATGTTCTTCCGCGAAAGGACGAGCGACTGGGCAGCTCCGAAAATGTCAGTCGCGATGAACGCGGCGTTGGTGATCGCAATTCTGGGTGTGCTGTACTTCGGCATCTTCAGCGACGGCGTCATCGAGCGTTTTTCACGATCGCCGATGCATGTACAGGTCGTTGCCTCGGACCGCTAGCACTCGCGTGAACCTCATCGACGATATTCGAGAGTCGCTTAGCGATGAATGGCTGCCCGCCATCTATCAGCACAAGGTCCGCAGCGACCGCACCCGCTCGATAAAGATCGAAGTACCCAAAAAAGAGAATTCGGCCGACATCCAGTACACACTTCTGGGTATCGAGCTGAAGGTGGGGCGGCGGCGCTTCGCCTGTCCGGACCTCGCAACGGCCCGATACCTTAGGGTTTTTGCCCGCATCGGCTGCCAAGAGGTCGCGCTTCCCTACGATATTACAAAGATCTCACCCATCGCAGACGAGTTGGAAACTTCCTGGCAACGAACGCTTATTCTCTGTGATAAGGCTGCAAGAACTGAGCAGAGTGTGCGTTCGCGGGTCATAAAGACGATACGCGAAGAGATCAACAAAATAGGGCCAGGGGAGGCTATGCCGCTTTTTGACCGGGAAACCAAACAGCGCAAAGCCTGATACCTTTCACGACGGCGAGAGCCTTCGTAAGTCTTTACGGTTCGTCTATAGATGATATAATCGAGTGATGCGCCCCTTGTGGCCTTCGCCCCTTTTAACCCGAGAAATCGAAGTCTATGTTTGATGCCGTGGCACCAGCGACCGAGCCGGAAAATCTTCCGTTTCCATATAACAAGAGCACGTATTGCCTCTACGAGCCGATCGAGAAGAAGATCGCGTCGTGCAAAGTGCTGATCGTTAACGATCTGCTTCGCTACGAATCAGATCTGTCGGAACTCGCCCGCCAGGAATGGAATGATGCGACCGGGACGAAGCTCGAATTCGAGCGAAAGGTCGCGGGAATGGCGTGCAACAACATCGCCCAGAACGTTAATCGACTCGTTCAAAATCCGAAAACACTCACTGTACACCTATCCGAACTTGCAGAAGCAGCGAGACAATTTGCACCCGACGCCATCGTAATGAGCGGCACGTTCGCGGATTTTGATTACTACAATCCGGCACACATTGACAGTTTTCACAGGTTCATCCAGGCGACGAAGATCCCTGTTCTCGCCATCTGTGGTGCCCATCAACTTGTAGGCATGGTGTTTGGGGCGCCGCTCAAGACGCTTGACGACTTCGATCTCTCGTCAAAACGCACGGACCGCGTGGTCGAATATCAATATCGATTCGTCAAGATCGTCGATAAGACCGACCCGATCTTTGGCGGACATGATGACGAGCGTTCGGGTATTTGGCAGGAATATACAACTCGCGACAACATCCTGCGCGTGTGGCAGAATCACGGAGTTCAGGTCGAGGGTGTCCCGGAGGGATTCAACCTTCTTGCCACCTCATATCTATGCAAAAACCAGATGATGGTGAAGCGATCTGATGGCCAGCTCATTTACTGCGTGCAATTTCACCTCGAAAAATCATTCGAGGACTGGTCAAAGAACCCGACTCGCTGGGAGCATCCGAACGAAAGCCGTGACGGGCGCATTCTGTTCGAGAATTTCCTCAATCTGGCGCTCGCCCATAAGGGCTAAGCGTTCTTACCGTTCCCATTTTTCTTCAACTGATCCTGGATCTGGGCGAGCTTCTGAATGACGTGGTCGTTTAGCTGATCGACCTTCTCATGAAGATGTGCGACCTCAAGCTCGGCCTTGATATTGACGTCGTATTCAACGTCCGCTCGGATCTTGTCTTTTGCGGCCTGGCGATTCTGTGAGATGAGGACGAAACACGACAGGAAGATCGCCTCAAGCGAAACGATCATGGTCAACAGTCCGAACGGGAACGGATCGAACTGCCTCTCTTCGGACAGCAGCGTATTCCAACCGATCCATATCACAAACCACAGGCCGTTAATGATGAGAAACGGCATGCTGCCGCTGAACCACGCGATCCAGTCCGCGATCCGCTGAAGCGCGGGCAGCTTCTCCTCCATCTCTTCATTGACATTCCTGGAAACGCGGCTCTGAAGGAGTTTGTCCACTTTGCGGAGCATCGTGCTCATCGCGGCCATCATGTTCAGTGCGGCGTCAGGCTGTTTTTGGAAGAGCAAAAGAAGATCGTCGCGGTCGAGCATCAAAAGCTCCGTGTCCACCACGGCGATCGCCGAGGCAGAACGCGGCCGTTGGTCGAGCATCGACAACTCGCCGAAAAGGTCGTTCTCTTCGGCGATTGTGAGGACTATCTTCTGACCTGTCGTATCCTTGACGAATAGCTCGACTTCGCCCGATCGAACGAAATACAGGCAGTCGCCGAGTTCGCCGGCATTGAATATGATCTCGCCCTGTTTTACCGAGGATGCATCGATAACAGCCGCTAATTCATTCAGTTCGTTCTCATCCAGCAGGCCGAAAAGAACGATACCTGCAAGATCTGATGGTTTACATGGCATAGATAGCGAAAAGGTTAGCACATCCAGGAAAGAAAAAAGCCCGGCGAGAACCGGGCTTCCTTTTAATGATCGTCAGTCATTTTGTGACTTACGCAAAGCATTGTTCCGGCACTTGCTCGAGCGTATTCCGCATGAGCATATCCACCACCGCGTTAAAATCGCCTCCCGACTCCTCATACACGCGGAGCTGCTCGTCGGCTGAAGTGCCGCGGTCAAGGATAGTGTGAATGTGCTCGATCTCGCTGCGCGAACCGAGCGGGTCCACGACATCGTCGACAAATTCGAGCAGTTCCCGGATGAGATCTTTGACCGGAACTTCTTTCTGCTTACCCAGATCAAGGAGCATGCCGTCGAGGCCGTAGCGGATCGCCCGCCACTTGTTTTCGAGGATCAAGCGGCGGTGGTAAATGCGGAAGCCGAGATTCTGATCTATCAGGCGGTGGAGCTTACAAACGATCGCCTGGAATAGAGCAGCGATCGCGATCGTGTCGTCGACACGGGTGGGAATATCACACACCCGGAATTCCAGCGTCGGGAACTTGTAATGGGGCCGGACGTCCCACCAGATCTTCGATCCGTCCTGAATGCAATTCATATGTATCAGCAGGTCGAGGTACTGCTGATACTGCGCGTACGACTCGAAATGATCCGGTATTTCGGTCCGCGGAAACTTCTTGAAAACCTCTGAGCGGTAAGACTTTAGACCGGTGTTGTGACCCAGCCAAAAAGGAGAGGAGGTTGTCATCGCGAGGATGTGCGGGAGGAAATATCTCGCCGCATTCATGATGTGGATGCGGCGTTCCAGATCGGGAACGCCCACGTGTACATGCACCCCAAAGATCAGCAGCGACCGGGCCACCATCTGCAGTTCATCTACCAGCAGCTTGTACCGGTCGCCGTCGTAGATCTCCTGCTCGCTCCATTTAGAGAAGGGGTGCGTGGAAGCGGCGACGATCGCCATGTCCTTTTTCTTCGCCAGGCCGGAGATGATGCAGCGAAGCTTGGTGATGTCCTCGCGCGCTTCCTGAATGTTCGCGCACACACCGGTGCCGACCTCGATCATCGACTGGATCATCTCGGGCTTGATCTTTTCGCCGAGCAGCAGTTTACCCTCGTCGAGGATCTCGGACACATGCGACTTCAACTCGCGTGTCGTGGGATCGACGATCTGAAATTCCTCTTCGATGCCGAGTGTGAATTGATCGAACAAATCGTCCCCCTCTGTTGCCTAGTTGAGTTGAAGCTCGTCCTTTAAGAACTGCTCATCGTCAGGCGCGAGATTCTTGAATCGCACGCCGACGCCGTGACCGGGGTCGGAATATGCAACGATCCCGTTGATGACCATCTGCCGAGGGCCCAAATTCAGCGTCATCATGATAGGCGCCCCCTGATCGAGCGGAGCGGTAGTTGTCATGTACAGGCCGCCAAGTCCGATGTCGCGGGTATTTGCTATACCGGTGCCGTCCCCGCCGTCGAAGCGGACATCGACGATAAGCTTCTTGCGGTCAGCCCGCCGCCTTTCCGACTCCGAAATACCGCCGTTATCTTCGTTTTCAGCCATATTTTATGAAGGATCCTGTTCCAGCGTACCGACGATCAAAAAACGTGCGTTCATTCTAACCCAGTTTAGCCCGTCCCGCCTAAAAAACATCAATTCGAATCGCCGCTAAGTCGTTTCGCTGTCTCAATAAACGCTCTTGCGGCGTGAGACAGCTCTGAATTGCGTCGATAAATGACGTTGAGACGCCTTTCGAGCTTCATCTCCTTCACAGTGAGGCCCTTGAGCGATCCTTTTCTTATCTCTTCGGTCGCCGTCAGCCGTGGGACAAGCGCAACGCCAACTCCCTTTTGCACAAGCCGCTTTATGGCCTCAAGCGACGGCAGCTCGATCGCAATGTTGAGCCTTGTCTTATGCTGCTCGAACATTTCGATGACCCTTTGCCGGTACGGGGAAGGCGCGTTGTGCGCAACGAACGTCTCATCGCCGAGCTCCCTTATCGAGACGGCCTTCTTCTTGGCGAGCCTGTGCGTAGGAGCTACAACAAGAACCAGCTCATCGGTCATCACATGCAGCGCCCGGATGCTCTCATCATGCGGCGTGAATGAGATCACGCCTAACTCCACTTCGCGGCCGGTAACCTGCTTTGGAATGCGGCTCGCGACTCCGCGATGGACCTCGATCTTGATCTGCGGGTGGGCATTGCGAAACTCGGCGATGATAGGCAAAAGGTAAAACACGGTGTGCTCATTCGCGCTGATCGTCACCTTGCCGAATGTCAGGTCCTTCAATTCGGCGATCGCAGTGGTAGCGTGGTGCCGGAGATTGATCATCTGCCGAGCGTGGTTGTAAAGGATCTCGCCCGCAAGAGTCAGCGTCCCGTCCTTTGACGAGCGATCGAACAACTTCTCGCCGACCTCCTCCTCAAGCCTTCGAATGGCCTGGCTGATCGCCGGCTGAGTGCGCTTCATGACCTCGGCCGCCCGCGAGAAGCTCCTCTCCCGCGCGACCGTCACAAGCACCTCAAGCTGATTGATATCCACGCGAGGTATATTACCAAAAGTTATTAAAACAACCCCTATTATTACGTTCAAATTCCCCCGGTTTGGAAACATAGTTAAACCGGTTGGAAAAGTATAAAATTACGACATATATGGGCTTTTCAACCACAGCGATACATGCCGGGAATGAGCCGGACCCGGCGACGGGCGCGGTGAGTGTACCGATCTATCAGACGTCCACGTATGCGCAGGAGGGCTTGGGTAAGCACAAGGGCTATGAGTACGCGCGTACGCAAAATCCGACTCGCACCGCGCTCGAGAAGAACATTGCCGCGCTCGAAGGCGCGAGGTTTGGCTTCGCCTTCGCGAGCGGAATGTCAGCGATCGACGCTTCGCTTAAGCTTGTAAAGGGCGGAGATCACGTGATCCTGGGCGACAACACCTACGGCGGGACGTTTCGCCTCTTTAATCGCATTCTCAAGGATTACAGTGTCGAGTTTGACCTGGCTGACACATCGGACCTTGCGAATCTCGAGAAGTTCTTCAAGCCCAATACAAAGCTTGTTTTCGTCGAGACGCCGACGAACCCGGTGATGACTGTGACGGATCTTGCGGCCGTCTCTGAGATGGCGCACGCGCGTGGGGCCAAAGTGATCTGCGACAACACCTTTATGTCGCCGTACTTCCAGAGGCCGATCGAGCACGGCGTGGACATCGTTGTTCATTCGACAACAAAGTATCTCAACGGACACTCGGACAGTATCGGCGGGTTCGTCGCGCTGAATAATGAGGAAGACGCTGAGTGGATAAGATTCGTCCAAAACAGTGTTGGAGCTGTCCTCTCGCCTATGGACTCGTTCCTCGTGCTGCGCGGCACGAAAACTCTTGCCGTTCGCATGGAGGCCCACGATAAGAACGGCCGCCAGGTCGCGGCGTTCCTGCAGGAGCACCCAAAGGTCGAGAAGGTCTATTACCCGGGGCTCGCTTCACATCCTCAGCATGAGCTTGCAAAGCGCCAGCAGTCAGGGTTCGGCGGAATGGTCTCTTTCGAAACCGGGTCACTTGAGAATGCGAAGAAGGTCCTCGAATCCGTAAAACTTTGCACCCTTGGCGAGAGCCTCGGCGGTGTCGAGAGCCTTATTTCACATCCCGCGACGATGACCCATGCGGCGGTACCGGATGAGACCCGCGCGAAGCTCGGGATCACCGACGGCCTCGTTCGCATTTCGGTTGGAATAGAGGACGTTGAGGACATCCTTGAGGACCTCGATCAGGCACTCAAATAGCCGGGAGTTTCGCCGTCAAAGTTACAAGTTATTAGGCTGTCGTGATACCTTATTTGTTGACTCGAAACTTGTAGCCCTAAATCCTAAATTAATCACTTATGTTCACTGTCGAGGTTCACGCAACATCCCATATCGGACGTGTCCGAAAAGGTAATGAGGATAACTTTCTCGTTTTGGATATTGCGGGCAAAAAAGCGTGGACCGGATCGCAGGAAGACGACGAATTCATCATCGAATCTCAGCGGTTTACCATAGACGACAATGGTGTCGTGATGGCTGTTTCGGACGGTATGGGCGGTGCCCTTGCAGGCGAGGTCGCGAGCACCATGGCGGTCGAGACCGTCAGTACTAAGCTTCTGGACGAGGACGGCGGTGTCGACCTCCCGCAGGAGGACGTAGACCATCGGCTGATCAGCCGCCTTTATGACGCGACCGTCTTTGCGAATCATCTGATCCACGAACAGGGCCGAACCGATCCTCAGTACCAAGGGATGGGGGCGACTTTCACGGGTATTGGAATAACGCCGTCCGCGGCGGACGTTATTCAGGTCGGGGACAGCCGGGCATATCTGCTTCGAAATAAGACGATCTACCAGGTGACCAAAGACCAATCACTGGTCCAGCAGCTCATCGATGCACAGCAGATATCGGCCGAAGAAGCGGAGACGCACACTCTGAAGAACGTCATCCTGCAGGCCCTCGGAGCGCAGAACGAGGTCTACCCTGTTTCGGCTCGAATATCGCCGTGCCGCGACGATGTCTTCTTACTTTGCAGCGATGGCTTATCGAATAAAGTGACGGCGGCCGAAATGCAGCAGCTTCTGATAGATCACTTCGACGATCTGAGGAAGGCCTGTGCCGACCTGGTCAAGCATGCGAACGAGAACGGCGGCGAAGATAATATCACCGTCATCATCATAAAGTTCTCCGGCGATGACCTGCCCGAACCGGCCGACGGCGCGGTCAACATGGAGTTGATCGATCTCGGCGGCATCCACGATACGGCCGATCAAAACGAGCCGGATGAAGAGGACACCGCGGAGATCGAATAGGCAGAAAATGAGAAAATGAAAGGGTGAGAAGATGAGAGATCTTCTCGCCGTTTTTGTTTTATTCCTCGCGCCAGGATGGCAGTTTACCGGTCACCTTGCGGACGTAGATCGAAGATCCCTTTACTTCCACGACCTCGACCTTTTCGCCCTCAACTAGCGTCTCGTCATCTATCGGATAGGCGGTCCATGTTGAGCCGAAAACCTTTACGGCTCCCTCATTCAGCGCACCTTTGCTCGATCCTATCACTGTGCCGACTTTGCCCGGCAGAGCTTCCGCGCCGGTCTTCAGACGATCGCCATCGTGGCTTGGAAGGTACTTTGCAAAGATGGTCCGCGACATCGCAGTTAGTGCGATGGAGACAACCGCAAAAATAAGAAATTGGCCCGCGACGCCCATACCGAAATACCCCGCAGCCGCGGCCGCCAAAGCTCCGACACCAAACCAGAACAACACAAATCCGAGCGTGAAGATCTCTGCAACGATCAAGACGGCACCGAGCGCCAGCCAAATTATCCACATTGCCTTGTCCATATCCGTCCTCACTATACAACACTCGACCCCGGGCTTCTTCTCGCCGCTTCCTCAATCATGATAATCTCGAAGCCGTGCTGGGGTGGCGGAATTGGTAGACGCCCGGGACTTAAAATCCCGTGTCCTTAGGGGCGTGCGGGTTCGATTCCCGCCCTCAGCACCATCCCTTTAGTCTTTACTCCCGTTTTTCCTGCAAGCTTGTCGGCGTGTGACGCTCGGGCTATATTTGCATCATGATCAACAAGTCTGCTCCTCGCTGTCTGCTGCTCGTAGTCATTCTATTCATCTGTGCTGGGTACACTGTTTTCGCCGTCGATCGGGTTGAGCTTTCGCGGCTGGAGGCTATTGCCCGGAACGTCATGATCACGCGCGATGACTGGGGGATCGCTCACGTTGTCGGGAAGACCGACGCCGATGCGATATTTGGAGGGATGTACGCGCAGGCGGAGGATGATTTCAACCGCATTGAGACGAACTTCATTAACTCTCAGGGGCGTCTTGCCGAGGCAGAGGGTGAATCGGCGGTGTACAAAGACCTGCGAATGAAGATCTTCATCGACCCAAGCGAGTTGAAGAGGCAGTATGCGGCGTCACCTCTGTGGCTGAAAAAATTGATGGATGCGTGGGCGGACGGACTGAACTTCTATCTGGCGAAACATCCAGAAGTGAAGCCGCGAGTGATCACGCATTTCGAGCCATGGATGGCCCTGTCATTTAGCGAGGGAAGCATAGGCGGCGACATCGAGACCGTGAATATTGATCGGCTGAAAGCATTTTACGATCCCGGTCACACCGTTATCGCGCAGAATGTGTTGCTAACAACGGGAACGGCAGCACCCGGATCCACTGATGAGAATCAAGACGCAGCTCTTAAAGAACCTTCGGGTTCGAATGGTTTTGCGATATCGCCGAAGAACACCAAGAATGGGCACGCCCTGCTGCTGATCAATCCACACACTTCGTTTTTCTTTAGGTCCGAACTTCAATGGACGAGCGGCGAAGGATTGAATGTCTATGGTGCATCGACGTGGGGACAATTCTTTGCGTATCAGGGGTTTAATGCGCATTGCGGGTGGATGCACACATCAAGCGCCGTCGACGCGATCGACGAATTTGCCGAAACCATCGAGAAGCGCGGCGATAAGTATTTTTACAAGCACGGCAATGATTGGCTGCCCGTGACCGAGCAAACGATCTATGTTCCCTACCGGCTTCCGAATGAGACCATGAACGGCGGCATGGCATCGGCGATCTTTAGGGTATATCGCACTCAGCACGGACCGATCGTTAGGAAATTGGATGACGGACGCTGGATCAGCGTAGCGTTGATGAATAATCCCGCCAAAGCCCTCGAGCAGTCATTTATCAGAACCAAAGCGCGCACCTACGCGGAGTTTAGAAACGCCTTCGAGCTGCACACGGATTCCTCCAACAACACGATCTATGCGGACTCGGATGGAAATATTGCGTACTTCCACGGAAATTACATTCCAAGACGCGACCCGAAATTCGATTGGACCAAGCCGGTGGACGGCAGCGACCCGGCGACCGACTATAATGGCCTGCTCTCGGTCAATGAGTCGCCAAATCTTCTTAATCCCGCGAGCGGCTGGCTTTACAACAGTAATGACTGGCCATGGGCTGCTGCAGGCCCGTCAAGCCGAAAGCGCGAGGACTATCCGCGCTATGTCGATAATGGCGTCGAGTCAGCTAGGGGACGGCACTCCGTATTGGTGCTCAAGGACAAAAAGGATTTTACTCTCGATTCGCTGCGAGATGCCGCGTATGACAGCTATCTAACATGGTTCGACCGAACATTCCCGGCGCTGATCAAGGCATGGGACCAAATGCCGGACAGCGATCCCTTAAGAACCAAAACGGCTGATCAGATCGCGGTACTGAGGACATGGGATCATCGATGGGCGGTCGATTCGGTTCCCACATCCCTCGCGATATTCTGGGCTGAAAGCGTATCGCGAAAGGTCGGGCCGGACGCCCGCATTTCAAGCACACCCGTCGAAGCATACATCGCGGATAAGGCGTCTAAAGAACAACTACTTGGTGCACTGATCGAAGCTTCGAATAAGCTTATGGCTGATTTTGGTACCTGGCGCACGGCATGGGGAGATATCAATCGTTTTCAGCGGATCACGGATGACATCGTTCATCCTTTCACTGATGAGGGGCCGAGCATTCCAGTAGGGTTCACCTCGGGCAACTGGGGCTCGATCGCCTCGTTCGGCGCGAACAGCTACAAGGGCTCCAAAAGGATATACGGAACAAGCGGAAACAGCTTCGTCGCTGTTGTGGAATTTGGCAAAACCATTCATGCTCGCGCTGTTACGGCCGGGGGCGAATCGGGACATCCGGATTCCAGGCATTTCAATGACGAGGCCGAGCGTTATGCGACCGGCAATTTGCGCGAAGTATATTTTTATCCTTCGCAGTTGAAAGGCCACACTGAACGCGTATATCACCCCGGACAGTAAACGGCACGGCGTTTGCGACTGGATCAGACGAGGTGATACCTATGACCAAGAATCTGATCCTAGCACTTGCCGCGACCCTATTCTTTTCCTCGCTCGCTTCCTCGCAGGACAGCCGCGTTCTGGCCGAGGCAACGAGAATATCTGGCGATCGATTTGCGGTCGCTGCAGTCACTCCTCGCGGTGCTCACGTTTACGCGGTCAGTGGGCCATCTGTTGCTGTTTTGAACGCCGTCGATAAAGGACTTGGGGATCTTTTTGCCGTTGCCAGAAAGAATGGCTATTACAGGCGGCTCAAGTACTCCGACTACAGCATTTATATAGCGCGGGCTGATCGTACAAGGGACTATAAGGGCGACTATTCACCCGATATCGCAGTCGGCGCCGCTCAATACACCGGCAGTGTTTACGACCAGGGCGGCTTCATTTACGCCGCGGGAATAGTGATCTCGAATGACCCCTGTTCGCTGCTGATCGCAGAACACTCGAAGAATATAGACCGAATCTCTAACGTCGTGCGTTATGAAGGCGAGCAC
The DNA here is from genome assembly GCA_019247455.1 of Acidobacteriota bacterium. GTDB lineage: Bacteria > Acidobacteriota > Blastocatellia > Pyrinomonadales > Pyrinomonadaceae > OLB17. Next base: position 42,087 of record JAFAOW010000201.1, read on the forward strand.
CTCGTCCTGTATCACAACGACAGACGCCGATATATGGCAACGATGGACCACAGCCGCGGCGGAGCTCATCCCATCCTGCAATGACGGATTTCGTGCAGGCCGTAAACGATACGGTTCGGCAATAGCTTTCTGCATTCCCGCGTGACCAACTTTTTTGCAGTGCACGCGGGTATTTTTTTGGACATACGCGCATCTAACGACTACTGGCACGGACATTGCTGACGAGAAACGCGGAGCCGCCGTGCCGCTCCGCTCGAACTGGAGGGGTTAGAATGCACGGAATGGCATTGCCCGCGAAGTTTGCGGCGTTCACGATCTTGATCTTTGCAAATCCATCACTTATGTCGGCGCAGGGGCCGTCCATTTACACCCTGCCCGCGGGGACGCGGATCAGACTCAAGATGGACGTGGAGCTTAGCTCACACGTCGCCAGCGCAAACGATACCTTCACGGCGACGGTCGCGAAACCCGTCCGGATCAATGATCAGGTATTGCTTCCTGCAGGAGCCGTTGTAGAAGGCCGGGTAACGGGAGTTGAGCGGGCTGGTGCCGCACACAAAGGCGGACGTCTTGAGGTGGTTTTCGAAACATTGAAAGTTGCCCAGAATGCGCCCCCGAGGCGTATTGAAGGCGGTCTTGTTAACAAGTTCGGCAATTCCTCCTCGCAGCTGGGCTCGGTACTGAGCATTTTCGGAGGGGCCGCGGCCGGCGCCTTGATCGGTTCTCTCGGAGGCGGCAGCGGAGCGCTGCTTGGTGCCGGGGCGGGAGCCGGAGCGGGCACTGGAATCGCTCTTCTGAAAAAGGGCAAGGACGTGCGGATCAAAAAGGACCAGGAGTTCGAAATAGAACTCAAGAAGGATGTGGTCCTGCCTGTGATGGATTATTGAGTTTGGCCGTTGGCGAGAACCTTTCGGCCATTTGAAGAAGCCCGCGTGTGAAGGGGAGAGCGCACGCGGGCTTTTTCTCTTTTTGGGGCAAATTGCCTGGAACCGTCCGTTGTGACAAAATTATCAGTTATATTTCGACACTATTTTTCACTTAGGAAGGTTCAATAATGGCTGCAGGAAGAAATAAGGTTACGGTCGTAGGTGCGGGAAATGTGGGCGCAACCGCTGCGCACTGGATCGCCGCGAAAGAGCTGGCGGATGTCGTCCTTGTCGATATTGTCGAGGGAACGCCGCAGGGCAAATCGCTCGATCTCGCTCAGGCCGCTCCGATCGACGGCTTTGACGTGAAGCTGGTTGGTGCGAATTCGTATGAGGAAACAGCGAATTCCGATGTCGTGATCATCACTGCCGGCCTGCCGCGTAAACCCGGCATGAGCCGCGACGATCTCTTGAAAACGAACTCCGACATCGTCGGAGCGGTGACTGATGAGGTCGCAAAGTACTCGCCGAACGCTTTCATCATCGTCGTCTCGAATCCGCTCGACGCGATGACCCAGGTCGCATTCCGCCGCTCGGGCTTCCCGAAGAATCGTGTGATGGGTATGGCGGGTGTTTTGGACTCGGCACGTATGCGCTGTTTCCTCGCTGAAGAGCTGAACGTCTCGGTCGAAAATGTCACAGCCTTCGTCCTCGGCGGCCACGGCGATACCATGGTGCCGCTTCCCCGATACTCAACATGTGCAGGTATCCCAGTTACCGAGTTGATCGCTAAAGATAGGCTCGATGCGATCATCTCGCGCACTGCGAACGGCGGAGCAGAGATCGTCGGATTATTGAAAACAGGTTCGGCCTATTACGCTCCCTCGCTAGGAGCGGTCGAGATGGCCGAGGCGATATTGAAAGACAAGAAAAAGATCCTTCCTTGCGCGGTATTCCTCGAGGGCGAATACGGCATCTCAAATCTTTTTGTCGGCGTGCCCGTAAAGCTTGGCAAGAACGGTGTCGAGCAGATCATCGAGATCTCGCTCACCAACGACGAGCGAACGGCCCTGCATAAATCAGCGGCGGCGGTCCAGGAACTCGTCGATATTCTGAATATCTGAGAGTCCAGGGAATGTTAAATAAAAAGGCGGTCTTGGCCGCCTTTTTTGTTTAGAAGCTCTTTCTAAACAGGTAAGAGAGCTTGATGAAGAACGTCCTGTCCATCTGCAGGAATCCAGGCTGGCGAGCGCCGAAGGCGTAGCCGTTGTAGTTCGTACTGCTGTTGTAACCGATGTACAGAGCCTTGCCGACGCTTGGGGTCCAGCCGAAGGTGTACTGGCCAAATATATTGTCGCTAAGCGTGTCGTAATAGACGCGCGCCTTCAGATTCACGAACCGCGAGAACTGGTAGGCCGACGAGAATGAGAAATAATTAGAAACGTAGGTCACCAGGCCCGTGTCATCCCGCCGGAGACTTGAATGGTTATATGAAAGTCCGAGGCTGAACTTATCGGTCGGCTTAAGACTGGTCCCTGCTCCAAAATAGAAGCTGGTCGCCGCTCCGGGATCGAGCGGTGCTCCCTGGCCCAAGGCCAAGGCCGCTGGACTCACGCGTGGATAATCGGGCCCGGCGCCGAAATCGTAATCGAACGAATTGTAGTAGACGCTGACATTCGCATTAACCGAGATCCGCTTGTTGAACTGTTTGTAGAAATAGGCGTTCGGCCCCCAACCGACGACAGACCGGGATGGAGCCCCGAAGAATGCTCCGGGCCTGACAGCATTCCTTTTTGTGCCGAACTCGTCCTCATAGATCGCATTCTTTTCCATCGAAAAGCCGCCGCCCAGACTCGCGTTTCCTTTGAAACTGATCCCTCCGTACCAGTCTCCGCCGACGTTTTGCAGCCGCCCGTGCATGTCATGGCCCTGATAAAGGCTAACGCCAAAATATTTGTAGGTAATGAAGCCCTTCGGCGTCGGCTCGAAATTGTAATTAAATTCCGCAGAGTTAGAAAAACGGCCCGTCCTCGAGACAAATCCCAGAGCCGCTCGGAATTTATCAGACGTACCACCGCCGCTGAAGCCCCAGCTAACATGTCGATCGCGGGTAAAGCTGTAATAGTAGGAGTATTTGAACCCGTTGCCGGTGCCGAAGGTCGAGGGGTCCTTGTCGGCGTCGTAGAAATAGTCGCGCGTCGATGAAAATAGCACCTGCGCCCGCAAGTTCGATTTCGCGTTGATCTTCCACGAGGTGTCGAAACCGCCTAGATGACTCTGTTTGTTCCCGAAGGAATAGGTCGTTCCGAGAAATCCAACGTTAGACTCTTTGCCGACGTCGCGTTTTACGCGCAGGATCCCGGAATAGGCGCGTTTGTTATTTGGGTTGTAAAGGGGGTCGTCCATCGCGCCCAGCACCCCGAACGAGGTCCTGCCGATCTTGCCGGTCAGTTTCAACGCAACGTCGGGATTTTCGATCCGGCGGGTATAAACGGCCTCGATCGGAGTCTTAAAGATATCGACCCCCTCTAAAAAGAATGGCCGTTTTTCCGAGAAGTAGATCGGAAAGCGCTGATTCGCCCGAACCACCGGAGCGTCGGCTTCGGTGTCAGCAAAATCGGGGTTGTACGCGGCGTCAAGCGTGACATTCGGCGAAATGCTGTATTTCGCAGTAAACCCAAAATCTGCCTTGATCGGCGGATTGTTGAACTGGGTAAGGGTTGCTCGCTCGCCGGTCTCTTTGGCGGTGAATGTCGGTATGATCTCAAGCGTATGTTCCGTCTTGATGTCGTCAAGGCCTGTGATCTTACCGAACTTATTAAGGAATCCCGGCACGCCTCGCGGCAGCGGAACCCATGAATCGAACTCTCCATTTCCCCGGGTGATGTTCCTGGCGGCATTGAAGCCCCAGTATTTGCCTTTGCCCGCGGCGTAGCGAAGCGACTTAAAAGGTATCTTTACCTCAACCGACCAGCCCCAATCTTCGACAACGCCTTTCGACTCAAAAACGACGTCGACGTTGTAGTCGGTTCCCTGTCCTTCGGTTTGGACACCATCCTGTTGGATCCCTAGCGGATTGAATGCAAAAGCGTAAGCACGACGCTGATCATCATACGTATCCAGCCAAAAGCCAACATTATCGTCATTACCAAGCCGGTCGCGTTGCACAACGGATGATCGGATCTTGTCCTTTTCGTCCCAGCACTTAAAGGCTACGTAAAGAAAATGCTCGTCGTATCCCAGCAGCACTTCTGTCCGCTGAGAAGCAGGGACATGGTCGCCGGGGTCGGTCTGTATCAGGTCGCGGAGAATACCCGCCTGCTTCCACTCCTCCGCCTCGACCTTTCCGTCGATCGCAGGTGAAGCGCTAAATTTCGGCACAATGACAGGTTCGCGTACGGTCTTCACCAGGTCGCCGTCCGTTGCAGCGAACAGTGGAAGCGTGCAGGCCAATAGGGCCAGCGATAGGGCAGGACTTCTCATCTTTATGGGCTTGGCCCTCGAGACTGCTGAGGACGACTTATCGTACACGCTTTATTCAGGATTTTGAGCGAAAATTTTTTTCACTCTGATCTATTCTTGCAACATTAATGCACTGATAGTACATTCGGCTTATGAATAACCTCCTGCAAAACCAGCCACCAGGTACTCGCGACCGGCTCAGGCGATTCGCCGAGATATACCTCACCAATAAAGATCCAAAAGTCGGCGCAGATATGTACTGGTGGTTTGAGGCGATCTATCAGGCCGGCCTTACGCAGCATGACCGCGCGATACTTGCCCGGTTTGAACGCGAGAAACGAATTGACGAACTGCTGGACCAAAAAGGTTGAATAGCTGGATAAGCGTTGTTTTTCACAACGTTTTCGGGCGGACGGGCATCTATTTCCTAGTCCTAAAGGCTACAATGGAATGATGAAAAAAGCCGCCATTTTCTCGCTGATATTGTGTTTTCTGACGCCGATCATCGGGCAGAACGACGATATCAGGAAAGACCCGCGAAGCCCGGAAAGAGTGCAGGAGATCATCAAGCACTTTACCGCAAAGGAGTCACTCTTTCGTGAGGCATTGAAGAGTTACGTGTTCAACCGTGATGCTACCGTTCAGGAAATTGGAATGGGCGGCCAGGTAAGCGGACAGTACAGAAGGACTTCGTTTATGACATTCAATGAGGACGGCACCCGTTTCGAAAAGGTGCTATTCGCTCCAATGTCGACGCTGCCGACCCTTCAGATCACGCCTGAGGACCTTGAAGACCTTGGCGGTGTGACGCCATTCGCTTTGGAACCCGCGAATATCGATAAGTACAACTTTACTTATTTGGGGACGGAACGGATCGATGAGCTGAATCTCTTTGTGTTTGACGTAACGCCGAAGGTAATTCCGGATCCCAAGAAAACGAAGCTTCGATTATTCACCGGGCGCGTTTGGGTGGATATCGAAGACGAAATGATAGTCAAATCGAAGGGAAAGGCGGTCCCCGAAACGAAGGATAATAAATTCCCGGTAGTTGAGACCTGGCGGGAGAATATCGATGGTAAGTATTGGTTCCCTACCTACGCCGCGGCTGATGATTCACTGGTCTTCAAAGACGGATCTGTGATCCACATGAGGATGACAGTGAAATATACGAATTACCGCCAGGGCCGCAGTGATGTGAGGATACTTGACGACGATACGCCGGCACCGAAGCCGACTCCGACCCCGACAAAAACGCCGATGCCGGAATAAGAACCAGAAAGTGAGACGGAGAGAAAATGAGAAAAGGAGACAGTTAGGTCTCCTTTTCTAATTCGCTTGAGATCGCGTTACGGGTGGCGAGAAGCACTTCCATCACATCGTCGGCAGTCTTTCCTTCCGTTGGTATCGGTGGGCATAGGACCATCTCGATCGTACCCGGGAAAGCGACCCCAGTATGTTTGCCCATCATGCGGTCCGTGTTACGGATCACAACCGGAACGATAGGTGAGCCTGTCTGCAAAGCCAGGTGAAAGGCGCCTTTTTTGAAGGGCAGGAGCTCGCCCGGCATCGCCCTTGTGCCTTCGACAAAAACCCCGAAGGAGTAACCAGACTTGACCACTTCCCGAGCCTCTTGCATCGATTGACGCGCCCGCTCAGCATTCGAACGATCGATCGCGATCACATTGACGAAACTCATTCCCTGCCCGAGAACAGGTACTTTCAAGAGCTCCTTCTTTGCGACGAGGCCGATGCGAGGCCCTGCGTAGGCGAAGATTGCGGCTGTATCGAGATAAGAACGGTGATTGCTTGCAAACACGTATGAGGTATCGGGCTCTATATGCTCCACACCGACGACCCTCACGCTCGCGCCACAGGCGGCGAGCCATTTCCGCGCTCCCCAGAGTGCTAGGGGATACATTCTCTCTCGCCGCCCAGTCAGGGCGGTAAAAAGCAGAGCCGGAAGCCCAATGATCAGGAGCATCGCTCCTGCCACGAACCAGCACCACCAGTAGCGAATTTTCCCGGCTAGGCGCGATTTGTTAGACTGCTCGAAAGGAAAGACAAGTTTCTTATTTTCGCGGATAGCCTGATCCAGATCATCAGCCGAAGAGGATATTTCTCTATGTTGTTCGCTCAGCCGAGTCATCGCGTTCGTCAAAACAGTCTTCTGCTCGCGTGCCTTTTGATTCTACTTTTTTCGCTCGGGCTTGTCGCTCAGGTGCCGTCGCCGAAGTCGGTGCTGGGGTTCACCCCTGGCGACGATCGGACGATCGCTGACTGGAATCAGATCACCGATTATTTCGCGAAGCTGGATAAAGCAAGCAAAAACGTCGAGGTGCGTGAGATCGGCAAGTCGACGCTCGGAAAGCCGCTTATCGCTGCATTCATCTCGTCCGCCGAGAACATAAAGAACCTCGAGAAATATCGTAAGATCTCGGCACAACTTGCCGATCCGCGAACGATCCCGGGCGACGCGCAACTCGAGGAGCTGGTGAGGAAAGGGAAGACGATCGTCTCTATCTCCTGCTCCATCCACTCGACAGAGATAGTCGCTTCTCAGATGTCGATGAACCTTGCTTATCAGCTCGCGTCGGCTAAGGACCGGCAGACAAAAGAGATCCTCGACAATACGATCTTGATCCTTATTCCATCTTCGAATCCGGACGGCATTCAGATCGTGGCGGACTGGTATCGCAAAACTCTCGGCACGAAATACGAGGGCACCTCGCCGCCGGAGCTCTATCATCATTACGCGGGACACGATGACAACAGGGACTGGTTCATGCTGAATCTCCCGGAGACGCAGGCTATTACGAAATTCTTTTGGCAGCAGTGGTATCCGCAGCTTGTTTACGACATACACCAGCAAGGGCAGAATGCGTCGAGGTTCATCATTCCGCCATTCTTTGATCCGCCGAATCCGAGAGTCGCTCCGACCATCCTCCGCGAGGTTGGGCTGATCGGTTACAAAATGGCCGCGGATCTTGAGGCTAAAGGCATTGCGGGCGTTGCGACAAATTCAACCTACGACACGTGGTGGAATGGCGGATTTCGGACCGCGCCTTATTTTCATAATTCGATCGGCATTCTTAGCGAGGCGGCCAGCGCGAATCTGATGACCCCCACAACTGTCACGGAAGACGCCCTTCGGCGTAATCGCAATACGCGCGGCTTGCCGAATCTACTGGAGGTCGAGACGAACTACCCCGATGTGTGGCGCGGCGGACTATGGCGACCCTCGAATATCAACGAGATCGAGATGACGGCATCTTATGCGCTGCTTGAAATGGCGGCGAAATTTCGAGAGCGCTACCTGCGTAATTTCTACGAATTTGGGAAGGCGAATCTGACGCCAAAGCCCGACGAGCCGGAAGCCTACATTATTCGGGCCGGCCAGCCGAATGCCGCAAACGTCTCGCGTATGCTTGAGATCCTGATGGCTCAGGGAATGGAGGTTTATGAGATGACGCATGAGCTGCACGCGGCGACGGAAAAAGGCGGAGCAGCGGCTGAGGTTCCGCTCGGAAGCTTTTTGATCTTTGTAAACCAGCCACAGAAGAATAATGTTTTGAGCCTTTTTGAAAGACAGGTCTATCCCGAGCGTCGTTTGCCTAATGGCGATGCCGAGGCGCCTTATGACGTCGCGGGCTGGACGCTGCCCCTGCAGATGGGGGTCCAATACGACGCGGCGTGGAAGATAGAAGGTCTCGACCGAAACAGGGACCTGAAGTGGGTGAGCAACCTGAACGAGGCCCGCACAGTGCTTAATCTGCCGTCTGCCGCGGGCTCATTCGACAAGCAGCCGAATCCTTTAAGGACGAATCCGAGCATTGGCTTGTACAAGGGCTTCACCGGTTCGATGGACGAGGGATGGACGCGATTCGTACTTGATACATTTCAGGTGCAGTATCGCTCGGTCGGTGACAAGGAGATGCGTGCCGGTCTGTCGGGAATAGATTCGCTGATCCTGCCCGCCGACAGTGAAAATACTATCGTCAACGGGCTTTCCGCTGAGCGATATCCGCCCGAATATGCCGGCGGCATTGGCAACGAAGGCGTTGAGAACCTCAAGAAATGGGTTGAGAACGGCGGGAAGCTGATCTGCTTTGACGACTCATGCAGCATGGTCATCAAGCGGTTCAATCTACCGATCAAGGAGGCACTTGGCGGTATTCGTCGGAACGAGTTTTATGATCCGGGCTCGGTAGTGCAGCTTGATGTGGATACAAAGCAGCCGCTCGCTCGCGGCCTCAATGCGAACACGCCCGCATACTTCACGACGAGCTCGGCATTTGATGTTGACAAGGGCGCTAACGCTCGAGTGATCGCGACATACGGGCCCATGCTCTCAGGCTGGACGCTGGGAGAAAAGTATCGGCTCGGCAAGGCGGCGCTGGTTGAAATGAACTACGGCAAAGGGAAGATCGTGCTATTTGCGTTCAGGCCGCAGCACCGTGGACAGACCTGGGGAACGTTCCCTTTCATCTTCAATGCATTAGAAAAATAGAGCAGGGCCATAATCTGCTATTATGTGTGAATGAATATCCGCCTTTCGTTATTCATCGCCCTACTTTTCTTACTTACAACTCAAACGATACAGGCTATCCCGGTCAAGTTTTTCAGACTGAGCAGTGAGCCGCTTATTAGGATCGGGCTGTCGACGAATGCAAGCTCCGTGTCGATCGCGACCGGCGATACGTCGCTCGTCGCGGTCAGCCCTGATGAACCATCTAAGCTCCTTGCGACGACTCGGGTCACGGTTTCTGCGCGGGCGTACCGGCCGCCTGAGATCGAGGATTATCGAATAGAATTTCCGAACCTTCCAAGCCAGGCAGATGCGAACGAGCTGGCCAACGACATTCGAAACTCAACGGGCGAAACCGCGATCGCGAGCCTCGATGTCACCACCAACACCTGGAAGGTTTGGGCCGGGTCGGTCAAAGACACGACCGAAGACGCGGATGCCCTTAAAGCAAAGCTCGCGGAGAAAGGATTTGAAGACGCCGTCACAGTTGTCGAAAAGAAAACAGTACTTACGCCTGACGCCGTTGCACTTTCACAGCAATTGAAGACGGCAGGCAAGAGCGATGTTCGCAGCCTAGTTCAATCGACCGGGTCGTCACAGCCCACTGTCGGACCACCGGCCGTTGACCCGAACCTGCGAGAAGTGATCGTTAACGGCGGGGCTCCTGCTGCACAATATTCGTCCCTTAAGTCGGTCGCGTTCGGATCGGTGAACGAAAGGTTCAATCCTGTGAAACTCAACGGCAAGGCATACCGCGGCAAGATAGAGGTATTCGTGAACGCTCGAGGCACTTTGACCGTCGTAAATGTCGTTCCGCTCGAGGACTACTTGCTCGGTGTGGTCCCAAGTGAGTTAGGTCTGCCGCAGCTAGAGGCGCAAAAGGCCCAGGCGGTCGCTGCCCGGACATACGCGATCGCGAATATCGGCACCTATGGGAAGCAAGGCTTTGATATGGTCCCGACCGTTTACTCGCAGGTATACCTTGGCGTTTCGATAGAGACGAAAATGGGCACACAGGCTGTGCAGCAAACTCGCGGCATCGTCGCGACCTATCAAGGCAAGCCGATCATGGCCTATTTCACGTCGACCTGCGGCGGCCGAACGGAGGACGGCGGGAATATTTTTGAGAAGGGTGAACCGTACCTGAAGGGCGTGGAATGTTCGCTCGAGGGACATAAGCAGTTCGACCCGTTTACGATCAGAACTTCGAGGCCGCCGGCGAAGCTGCGCGACGAGGGGAATCTCGAGCTTGTTCGCCTGATGTCGCAGCTCGCGTCAAACGGATTCTATCTATCGACCTCGCAGATGACGGATGAGTGGTTCGAGGGCGTGCCCGACCAGAATGAGATGTCGAACTGGTTGAACCAATTAGCAACGCGATTCGGCAAGACGTTTCCTAACGTTAATCGCGACACGGCCAAACCCATCGAGCTGGCACGTATCATCGCGGGATTTATCTATCCTCCGAATTACGCAGATACGTTGATGAGTGATTCTGACGTAAATTACCAGCTTTCATTCGATGATGCCGGGGAGATACCAAAGGAACGTCGTGCGGATGTTGCGGCGTTATTGCGGGACGGATATTTTGCCATTCATCCCGACCTGACGCTAAAACCCAGCCGACCGTTCACCCGGGCGAAGATGCTGCGGCTTATTCGCCAGATATATGTGAAGAAAGGATGGCTTCCTTCGCTGCAGGCTGGTACGGCATCGGCGTCTGCGGATGGCAAATTCATGCTAAAGGCCGGCAAGACCTCGAGACCGATGGTTTTGAGGCCGGATGTATTTTTGTTTCGCCAGTTCGGCAACGCCATGTATCCCGTCCGCGAGGCGGCTCTTATAGGCGGGGAGCAAGTGAATTACCTGACGGATCCGACCGGAGCCGTGATCTATCTCGAGATCAAGCCAACCGAGGGGACGACTACGGCCGAGAACATGTCCCCGTGGGAGTATTGGAATAAATCACTATCGGCGGGCGACGTCCAATCGAGACTGTCTCGTTACGTTCGCGGGATCGGCACGCTCTATGACGTAAGTGTCACGAAGGTTGGGTATTCGCGGCGTCCTATCGAGCTGCAGATCGTCGGTTCTAATGGCGTCAAGATCCTCAGGGGTGGGAAGATCCGCTCTGCATTGAGGCTGCCCGAGCAGTTATTCGTTATGAACAAGCGTTACTCGGGCACGACGGTTACGAACTACACTTTTACCGGCCGCGGTTGGGGCCACGGGGTGGGAATGTGCCAATACGGTGCTTACGGTATGGCGAAGATGGGCGTCAAATACGACGAGATCATCAAGCATTATTACACGGGTGTGCAGTTGACCAAGGCGTACTAGCTATCTTCGGCGGATGGTAACACTCCCCTCGATGCCGCGGATAGAAATAGGCGTGCCGCCCGAACCAAGGCGAGCTTCTCGAATGCGATCGTTATCGTCGTCGTCATTTTGCGACCTGACATTGGCAACGGCACCCGGAATAGAGATCGGGCCCTCAACGCCGCTGATCTTCACGTCGGCATTCACGCCATCGGAAACCGCGATATTAACCGCGCCCTCGATTCCATCGAGAACGAGTCCATTCCGGACGAGTTGATCGACGCTAAAAGTAACAGAGCCCTCGATGCCCCGAAGGCGGGCGCTTCGAAGCCGTTCTACTTTTACGGCCCCCTCGACACCCCCGAGGCTAAGGTCGCCTTCCGTGTCGCCGATCGTTACGCTGCCCTCGATCCCGTCCGCGGTAATGCTTGCAGAACGCGGGAGCACGAGCCGCATATTCTCACGAGCCTGGATGACGTGACATGAATGGTCGGTCCTATGAGTGATAGTCAGTGCGGAAGTCGACTCGGTGATATCGATGGTTTCGCAATCGTAGTCTTTTTGGGTAAGGGCTTCGCGGGTCCAATGGATCTCGGCTGTCGAGACGTCACCGGTTTCTATCGTCAGAGGGCCCTCAACGCCCTTAACATCGACCGTAGCACCAGCTGAAAGCTGAACAGTCCTATCAATTTGTCCCTTGATGGGATAGTTGTCAGGTTGTGCAAAGGCCCCGAATAGTGAAAGCGAAAATACGAGCAGCGTGGTCATGATGATCCTCCCTTTGAGATGAATACCCCGTAGGGAAGGTAATTATGACAGCACTTCTAGTCGCCAAGGCACCGCTCTTACTATTTGCTGTCCGGCGCCGTCTGGTGCGCGTGTCCCTTGAATCCACTTATCTGCCAATAACCTCTCTTATTCACAAAAGAATACACGCCGTCGAAATATTCGTTCTGATCGGTGAATTTACCCACAAGCGTGCATTGCAATTGAGCTGTGGTTTGGTCATGCGAGAGGATACGGCTGTTTTCCACCGTGAGGGAGATAAAATCGGTGTCCTTATGGATGTGATCTAAAAGGTACTTCTTGCTGATCCGGTCCCCGTCGTCATAAACCCCGACGTAATCATCTGTAAACAGACGATCGGCCTCGCTGCGGTCGCCATTAACGCAGCTTAAGCGGGCATGCCTAACGAGTTCAGCCATTTGATCACGAAACTGGGCCTCGACAGGGTCGACCACGGGGCTGCCATTCGCCTCGTTATCGCCATAACTCTGGATCCGCCGATTGCCAGAGTTAATACTGCGGAGAATGCCGCTGCATCCTAATGAAAAAAGACCAAGGACTATGGTGACGAGAATAAGATTCTTCATTTGGCTCTTCAAGATCAAGTAGAAAGTGGGAGCACAAAAAAGCGTGTTAACGTTGAGGTATCCTCGGATCAGCCGAAGGCCTGACCCATCTTCTCGTCATGAAATTGTTCATAGGAATAGACCTTGCCGTCACGGACCTTCCAGATAAAGACCCACTTCGTAGAAGTATCCTTGCCTGTTGAGGTCACCTTGCATCCGTATGTGCCCGTCGACACGACAGTATCACCGTCCGCCACGAATTCCTGGGGTTCGAAGGAGGTCGTCTGGACATTGTCGTTTATCGCCTGGAAGAATCGCGGGACATTCGATTTGCCGTCAAAGTTACCCGACCACGGAACGTTTGAAGGAAGGTGGGTGCGCCAAAGCACATTATCAGTGCATGTGTCGACGATGGCCGCTATGTCACCGCGCCCAAACGCCTCATAGATCCCCTTAATAGTATTCACATTTTCACTCATATATATCGTCTCCAAGTTTTTTAGTACAGCAATTATGCTGTTCGTCTAATTAGCCGGTTTCGGTTTCAGCCGTTCCTTGTCGATCAGTTAACTTGTCCTTTTGGGCGATGCAAAGCAAAACGCGGCGGTGGAAAAAACGGGACCTTTTAGGCAGGAATTGGCACAAGCTTGTCGTCAAGCTCGCGTCGGTCCGCGGGAGCATGCGGGCGCCGTTTTTGGGCATATCTGCTCCGAGCTAAATTAGGTCAACGAATGATAGGACACCGGCTGGAAATTATCAACCTCCTGGGCCTTTCGGGATCCGTAAGGAGATAGCAATACGCGCCCCGCCATAATGCGATATCCCGGGGGCCCTAAATTATCAAGCATGTTCACGCTGCTTTAGAATATCGGCGCCGGGCAGGACAAAGATCAGCGTATAGAATGCCCAGCTCCTGAGGACATATCCCGCGTTATTGAGGATCTTATAGGTTTCGGTCTCAAGGATCTGGTCGATCGATAAATGATGATCCTCCACAAGGATTATCTTTGGGCGGTAAGCGTCAATATCGAGTGATCGGAGGACGCGCGCATCCATCCCCTCGACATCGATCGATAGCACGTCTATTTGGCGACCTGCATAAGGGCTTTCTGCCAGAATGTCGTTTAGCGTACGCGTGGTAACACTTACAGCATTCCGGTCGGTTGGATCAGATTCACCGACGGTCGAGCCCAGGCCACCAGGATGAAGACTGGCTTTTCCAACGACATCTGAAACGGCAGCTACGACGTTGTGGTCCTTGGGCCGCGCGATCTTAAAGAGTTCGATCTTTTGCGCCTCGGCGTCGATGTTCACCCCTCGCCAGCCGCGTTTATAAAGCGAGTAGGTATTCGAGAACTTTTTTGGATGATAGCATCCAACATCAACGTAAACGCCGTCTGTCTTTTCCCTGCCAAGAAGTTCGCCGAGTATGATGTCCTCGCCGAATTGCGAGTAATGTATCCTAAGGAAGTTAGTGAGAAACGCTTTCCGCGCAGCGCGAAGTTTGTCGAGCATGGGCGAATAACATGGTATGCGATTTTCGAGGATACAGATAACCGGGGCCGCTATCGTAGCGATCGCGATCGTAGTTTTTGCTTTGATACGCTTTGTTGTCTCGACGCGCTAGTCAGAGCAATGGGCGTTGATTATCGTATTTGCCTTACGAATGAACTCCGCAGTCCATGCCGAGGCAGGCTTGTCCCGTTCATCATTGCGCGAAGCCTTGAAGACGCGGGTGATGACGCCATTTTGGGCCTCTTCGTCTAACAGGCGCTTGAGATTGGCGGCCAGCAATGCGCGACCGGCTTCGCTCACCCGTGCGTCCCCAATACTCTTAGCCGTCGAATAACACTTACCGCCCTCGATCTTTATTGGATCTTTACCTTGCCAGAGCTCGAGCCGAGCCTTTTTTGAACTGTCGCTTGAGTAGCCAAAGGTCGATCCCATATCGCTCACATAGAAGATCGCCTGGCCCTCGGCGCAGCTGAGAGTGCCATCGGCGGCCTTCACAGTCTTGAGGCATGCGAACCGGTGATTGTCGTCCTTCGTGTCGCCGTGATCGATAAACGCGAGCCATAACTTGAATGCGTCGATCTCCGCCCTCGGTTCACCGTTAGCTGCAAGTTTCTTGAGCGAACCGGGCAAAGACGCCCCCTTATCGTTATCGCAGTCGGTATCGATACCGTGGGCCTCTTTCAACTCTATGCCCGCGGCAGGCTGGAACGGAGTGTATTTGACACCGATAAACCCGCGCGTAAGGCTCTTTTCGCAATCGGGGCATGTAACATCTGCGACCCATTCGTCATCGGCGTAGAAGCCCATCGCTTGCGAAAATCGCGAGGACAGGAATTCGCCGTTGATCTCGCCATTGCGTTCATTGCCTTCTGAGCCCTTATGCTGGCCCTTTACTTTGTAACGGATGAGCTCGCCGTTCTCGTCGACATTGCCTTCAACGGAGCAATAGTATTTTGGCAAAGTGCCGTGTCCCTTCGTCGGATTGGGATTTGCCCTGCATGTGATCGGCTTGGCTATGCCGTTCTCATCCACGGGAGGCGAACCTTTGCGCGGGCCAAGAGCCGGGTTGTAACCAAGAACCGGGTCATATGCGGGATCAGGGGCATAGTAGACGCGAGCCATCCGCTCGGCAGCTTCCCGACT
>JAFAOW010000222.1 GCA_019247455.1 Acidobacteriota bacterium
AGAGATCACCTCAGGCATCCTCGCAGACGAGTGCAGGCGGCTTATTCAACAATTTTTCAAGAAGCGAAGGTCTGATTCCTCATGAACCTCGCGAGTGTCGTGTCAGTACCACCTGCGATAGCGGGTGGTTGAAGTGCAGCTTCGCCAGCCGGAGCCAAGACGCACTTGAAAATCCGCACCTCAGCCCGTATTATCAATAGTTCGCTCCGCGGAGAGGTGCGAGAGTGGTTGAATCGGGCAGTCTCGAAAATTGTTGTGCCTTAACGGGTACCGTGGGTTCGAATCCCACCCTCTCCGCCATCATTAATTCAGCCGGAAAGGTGCAAGAGTGGTTGAATTGGCAGCATTGGAAATGCTGTGAGCCTTAACGGGTTCCGTGGGTTCGAATCCCACCCTTTCCGCCATCCTTTTCTCCGCAGGACCTTATTCTCGGTCCGAATAAAGCGACAGTTCATTTTCCAGTTCGATCGCACGCGGTTTCATAACATCGATCCGCATCGTGATGCGCGGGATGATGTATCCGGTACCTTTTTTCTTACCGTATTCGTCCCAAAACACCTGGAATTGCGCGTCCCGGTACTTTTCCCAAGCGGCCTGGGCTTGCTGTATATCCTTTTTGAGCCCCGCTGAATCCGCACCCAGGGCCGTTAGCTTCTTGATCAGCGCGGCGTAGGAGGTCGCTATGTCCTTTTCCCATGCCTCGGCCGCCGTGCTGTAACACTCGGCGCGGGGCATGTTCCCCTTCGTGACGGCCAAACAGGCATTCAGCTTCTTGTCAATGGGATTGATCTCGTCCTGCGCGAAGGCCGCCGCGGCGAGTACCAAGGTTGTAATAGCAATTAGAAAAACGTATTTCATTCGTGATCTCCTCGTCTGATGAACGCGGGAGCTTCACCAAAATGCGTATCAAGGCGGCAATGTTATACGAAACTTGCCCAAACAGCCATCCGAACTTTATCCCTCGCTCGCGATACTCTATTCTTTAAATGGCTTCGGGCCCCGCACAAGGTTTGAGTTGTGAACTCCGCTAGGCGAGGAATCGAGCAACGGTAGCAATTTCAGTCTGTGTTGCGACCCGGTCCGAAGCCATTTTCCCGCCCCTTCTCTTTGTGGCAAATCAGCGGCTTTTCAATTATTCTTTACACACGTGAGTTATCAGGTGATCGCCCGAAAATGGCGGCCGCAGACCTTTGAGGAGGTCACCGGCCAGGAGGTCGTTACGCAGACGCTGCGCAACGCCATCGAGTTCGACCGTATTCACCATGCGTACCTGTTTTCAGGAGCGAGAGGAGTTGGAAAGACCACAACGGCCCGCATACTCGCCAAGGCCCTGAACTGCCATAAGAGCGATAAGCCAACCGTAACGCCTTGTAAATCAGACGACCCGCATATTTGCCCGTCCTGTCAGGAGATCGCGGAGAGCCGCTCGATCGACGTGCTGGAGATAGACGCCGCGTCGCATACGGGTATCGATGACGTTCGCGAGACGATCATCGAAAGCATAAATTTCAATCCGGCACGTGATAGGTACAAGGTCTTCATCATCGACGAGGTCCATCAGCTCTCAAAACCGGCGTTCAATGCCCTCTTGAAAACGCTGGAAGAGCCGCCATCAAACGTCGTTTTTGTGATGGCGACAACGGAATTGCATAAAGTCCCGGTGACCATCCTTTCACGGTGCCAGGAGTTCCAGTTCAGAACCATACCTCTACAAA
Source organism: Acidobacteriota bacterium (assembly GCA_019247455.1). Taxonomy (GTDB): domain Bacteria; phylum Acidobacteriota; class Blastocatellia; order Pyrinomonadales; family Pyrinomonadaceae; genus OLB17. Next base: position 1,716 of record JAFAOW010000222.1, read on the forward strand.
AGATATTTGACCGGCTCAAACTGATCGCGAAGGCCGAAAAGATCGACGTCGAAGATGATGCGCTTCGTGAATTGGCCCGCTCCGGCGAGGGCTCGATGCGAGACGCGCAAAGTAATTTCGACCAGGTGATCAGCTTCTCAGCAGCAAAGGTCACAGCGAAGGATGTCACCGGCGCTCTCGGCTTTGCTGGGTCAGACAGCCTTGAGAAGGTGCTGTCGTCGATCACTGAGCGCAGCCCGCTGGCTGCCCTGGCTGTCGTAGATGATCTGATATCTCGCGGCCACGATCTGCGAAACTTTTGCCGCGATCTGCTTGGACTATTCAGAGACCTGCTTGTCTTTAAGGTCGCCGGCACGGAATCCACGCTTTTCGAGACGGCCGTGTTCAGCCCCGATCAAATGAAGGCGATGGCCGCGAATTTTACCGAGGCAGACCTTTTGCGATTCTTCAATTCCCTGGCCGAGACCGAAACCTCGTTGCGGGAGGCGGCGCATCCGCGCTACACGCTAGAAATGGGGCTTGTGAAGCTGATAGAGATGGGTTCGGTAACGCCTCTCGAAAGCATCATCGAACGCCTCAATGCCATTTCGCCGAGTGAGTCTATGACAACGCCGGCCGCAAAAGCCGCCACCGCGGATTCGGCTCCGCCGGAAAAAAAAACTCTAGAATATGAGCTGCCTGTCAGTGGCACCCAACGTGCCGATAGCCCGCACGCAACCGGCGCCCGCGCAACGACATCTGCGAGCGGGGTGGCAAGTGAGCGCCAGCCCAGCTTATCTTCGACACCCGCTAGCCTCGCTCCGCCCGTGACTGAGCCAATCGAAGACGCCATCCCAGAGCCGCCCGATGATGATATCGGTTTTTCAGAACGCGAAGTGATCGAGGCCGCCATGCCCGTCATCGCCGAGCTTCGGGCCGTCGCACCTAAATGGGAGCCGCCATCGGTCTCTGCCGGTTCGCTGCCCGACGAATACCGCGAGCACGTCGAGGAATCTAAGCTCGATAGCTGGTATGAGCAAAAGCTTATGTGGAGCGGGGACAGCCTGATGCCGATGCCCGCGCTGCGTGAGATGTTTGAAAAGCTTTTTGGAACTCAACAAAGGACGACCGTTACGAGTGGAACCGTCAATTCAACCTCTTCGGCAGCCGCGGCTGCCCCGGCGCGCTCAGTGGAGGAAGAGAAGGTCGATCTGCCGGATCTAGGGCCCGAGGCGACCGAGGAGGAGCTTCTTGCTTACGCAGCATCACACCCGGCTGTCCGTGCTGCGGTCAAGGTCTTCAGAGGCAAGATCATCGATGTCCGACGGGGATGAACGGAACACGCGGAGCACAAAGATCGTATAGTTGAATTACGGGCAATTTGATCTCATTTTGATGACACCAAATCATTGGCCGCTACAATTCAGACTCCTTCTAGTTTCGATAACCCTTGTTCTCACAGGCTCGGCCTTTGCACAGAATTCACAATCCTGGTCTCAAAACACGTCGCCTCTTCCCGCACCGACCGGATTTGTGAACGATTACGCCGGGGTGATCGACTCCGCAACCAAACAGCAGCTCGAATCGAAGCTCAAGAACCTCCGCGATACGACAAACCCCTCGGTCGAGATCGCGGTCGCTGTGGTGAGAACGACGGGCGACCGCGAGATCTTTGATTATTCGCTGGCTGTTGCCCGGGGTTGGAAGATCGGTTCCAAGGAGCAAGATAACCCATCGGCGCTTCTCTTTGTCGCGATCGACGACCGGAAATATTTCACGCAGGTTAGCAAGGATCTTGAGGACGAGCTGCCAGACGGCGTGGTCGGCAACCTTCAGCGGCAATATCTCGTACCCGAATTCAAGAAGGGTAATTATGGTAAGGGCATATCCGACACGATCGACGCCTACATAACGACGATCCGCAACAAGGGGAACGCCCCCGTCGCACCGTCCACGCCTACGAGCGGCGGCACCGACAGCGGCTCCGGTATTTTAGGAATTTGCTGCTGCCTCGGGATCATCGGGCTGGTCGTTCTCGTCATCATCGCAAGCACTCACAAGAGCGGTCCGACCAAGGGCGACCGTAACCGATGGGGAGGGGGCGGTTTTGGCTCCGGCGGAGGCGGTGGAAGAATAGCCGGAAATATTCTCTCAGGCGTCATTGGGGGTTTGATCGGCTCAGCAATTTCGAGCGGATCGTCGTCGTCGGACTCAGGTTCGAGTTTTGACTGGGGAAGCTCCTCCTCCGGCGGCGGAGGCGACTGGGGCGGATTTGGCGGCGGAGGCGATTTTGGCGGGGGCGGTGCAGGAGGCAGCTGGTAAATGAAACATCATTTTGAAGCTTTTATTGATGACCTAAAACAGACGCACGGGCGGAACCTGTCATCTGTGATCCTGTATGGATCGGCGGCGGCGGGTGATTTCGTACCGTTTTCATCGGATTACAATATCCTTATCGCACTTCATAAGATAGGTCCTGCGGATCTGAGAAATGCCCACGCGTGCGTAAGAGAATGGGTGCGAATGGGTCATCCGGTCCCTGTTTACTTCACTGTCTCGGAACTGCAGAATGCGGCCGATGTGTTTCCTATTGAATTTCACCAGATGAGTACCGCGAGAAAAGTTCTCTATGGGCCGGACGTTCTTGCGGAACTGAACATCTCCGATAAGTTTTTGCGGCTGCAGGCGGAATACGAGCTACGGAGCAAGCTCATTCAGCTTCGGCGGCAGTACATTCCTGCTTCGACGACCGTTGACGGCCTAAAAGCACTGATGGCCGACAGCCTGCCGAGTTTCGCCGCGTTATTCCGAGCCGTGCTGATCGTCGAGGGCTTACAGCCGCCGGCGACAAAGCGTGAGATCGTCGCACTTACCTGTCAGAAGGTAGGGATCGACGGGCTGCCATTTGAAAAGATCTTTAACATCCGTGAGAATAACTTCACCGAGAAACTTGATGAAAAGGGTGCAAATGCACTGTTTGGCGACTATATGGAACAGATCGAGAGCGTTATCAACACCGTCGATCTGCTAGGCAAATAGCACCAAGGAGAAACTATGAAACGAGCAATACTTTTATCGGCCGTGCTGTTGTCAGCACTTAGCCTGTCGGGCTGCAGCTATAACGATCTGACGGCGAAGCTCCAAAAGGTAAATGCCGATTGGGCAAAGGTTGAGAGTGCGATGCAGCGACGAGCTGATCTGATACCAAACCTCGTGCAGGCCGCCCAAATGGCCGGGGTTCAGGAACAGGAGGTATTCGGCCAGATCGCCGACGCTCGCTCGAAATTACTGGACGCTTCGAAACCGTCAGCGACCGGGGGCGATAAAACACCTGAGGAAAAACAGGCAGTCATCGACGCTAACAATACGTTCGGCGGCACGATCGGACGCCTTCTCAGCTTGCAGGAAAACTATCCTGTTCTGAGATCCAACGAGTCTTTCCTAAAGCTGCAGGACGAGCTATCAGGCACTGAGAACAGGATCAAGGTCGCCCGCGATGATTACACGGACTCGGTGAATGCTTACAACACGACGCGAAATTCGTTCCCTGCCGTCATTACGGCCGGACTGTTGGGTTTTAGAGAGCAGCCGTATTTCAAAGCGGATCCAAGCGCAACGACCGCACCGAAGCTGCCCGACGCGAACTCCATGCGCCGCCCGACCGGTCAGGCCCCCGCGGCTCCGGCTCCTGCGAATGCAGCACCTGCCGGCAATACCAATAAGTAATCAGAATCCTCTCGAATTACACATCGAGCAATGATCGCAAGGCTTGTCGGGTTCGAACTGACAGGCCTTTTCCTTGTGCATTCCCTGAACGCCGGCAAAAACTGCATCGGCGACCGCCTCAGCGATATTCAACTTATCAAGCGAGGGGTGGGTGGATCGTTGATCGTTGACGGCGGACGGCGGAGAAGGAACCGCCCCCTCCAGCTTATCAAGGCGATGGTTGATCTTTTCGATCGCGGCGAGGATCACAGCTGAATCGGGAGGCTGCGATCCACCTTCTAGTAGGCGGGCAATTTTCTCTGCGAGCCTTTTATTGTCGGGAGCAGGCATCAATCCAATTATGAATTACGAATGACGAATTGCGAATTTTCGGGAAGAAGGTCAATGTAATCGACAACCCCTACGATCGCAGAATCGATCGCAGCCCCCGCCTTTCCGGTCGAGGCGGTAGACGCCGACCAACCTTCCTGAGCGACGATAACAATGTCACCCTCGCCGGAATTCACCGAATCGAGGGCTACGGTAGTGTATTCCATATCCTCGCCTTCCGGAGTTATCTGCCGGCAAAGCATCGCACGCGTCCCCTCATAACGCTGGTTTTTTTGCGTCGCAACGACGTTACCGATGACTCTAGCTATCAACATCTCCTAAGACCTAATTAAGAATTAGGTAATTATTAATTATTAATTACTAATTATCCCGTGGGCCTTTCGCCCGCGTTAAAGACATGCAGATCGGAATCGATGATGCCGACGATGGTGCAATCGGTCGGCGTTTCGTCACGTTTGAAAGGGAACGACGCTTCTTTACCGCGGCACCAGAACACTAATTCGCCCACGCCTGCTCCGACTGCATCGAGCGCGATGGTCGGCTTTCCTTTTTCCTTAAGGTCCGCGTCGAGCGTCTGAACTATCAGAAACTTACGGCCGTGCAGCGACTCGTTCTTGACGGTTGATACGACGGTCCCAATGACGCGAGCTATCTGCATTTCTATGTCGAATAATCTATTTCATCGATGACGCCGATGATCGCGCTGTCGACAGGACAGTCCTTGTTGCCCTCGGCCATGCGGGCAGATGAGCCGCCAACGACGATGACCCTTTCGTGAAAGCCCGCGCCGACCGTATCCACAGAAACAAGATAGCCGCTCTGGTCAGTGCCGTCTAAGTTGATCGGCTTGACGATGAGCAGCTTCTTTCCCTGAAGGCGTTCGTCCTTTTGAGTGGACACGACTGTGCCCAAAATGCGTGCAATTATCATTGCTCGTGAATCGTGAATGGTAAATCGTGAATAGGAAACCGGGTCTCTCTATTTACGATTCACGATCCACTATTTACTATTTGCGGACTACCGGCAGTGTCTCGTCGACGCTCGAGTGCGGACGCGGTATAACGTGGACGCTGACAAGCTCGCCGACACGGCGCGCGGCCGCTGCGCCAGCGTCCGTCGCAGCTTTAACAGCGGCAACATCGCCGCGAACGATGGCCGTTACGAAGCCGGCGCCGATCTTCTCATAGCTCACGAGCTGAACATTCGCGGCCTTTACCATAGCATCAGCTGCTTCGATCATCGCGACGAGTCCCTTGCACTCAACCATTCCTAATGCTTCTTGCATTTAGTTTGCTCCTAGAAAGTAGAAACCCGACCCGCTGGGAGGGGTGCCCGCATAATCAAAATATTCGGGGGTACACTCGCTGCCGCTCGTGTTGCCGCCGTTAGATGAGCTAGTTTACCCCAATTTTGCCGCTTGGCTCAAAAGCTCGATCAATTCCTCACGAGTGAATGATATTTTTCGTCCGTCCTGGCCATTTGCAGCCGGATAACTTACGTCGAGATCGCACGCTATGCCCGCATCATGAAGATATCCGCATGCCTGGCATCGGGCGTTGGATTTGAGATAACCGGCCTTTTCCCTGATATTTATGAGTTTTTCGATCGCTTCCTGAGGCAGGTCGTTCGCCCCTCCCAACGCCCTTGCAAGTATCGCTATACGCGCTGTGTGTTCGAGGGTCTCTAACCTATCGAAAGCGTGCCAGAGATCGTCCCCATACGCGACAGCACCATGATTCGCCATGAGGAGTGCGTTGTGATGAGGAACGTAAGGCTTCATTGCCTCGGTCAGCTCGCTGGTTGAGGGCGTTCCGTAATCCGTCAGCGGAACACAGCCAAGCGTCAGGATCACTTCGCTGAGGATCGGCTGATCGATGGCAAGGCCCGCAACCGCGAATGCCGTACCGTGCGGGGGATGGGCATGACAGACAGCCTTTACGTCAGGACGCATCCTGTAGATCAACAGATGCATCGCCAGCTCGCTCGAAGCCTTGCCGCCCGAGATCCGCTTTCCCTCCATGTCGGTCAAGGCAAGCCCATCCTCGGTCATCCGACCCTTACAGGTCATCGTTGGGGTAGCGAGAACCGTATTCTCGTCCAGCCGAATACTGACATTGCCGTCGGACGACACGACATAGCTGCGTTCGTACAACAGCTTGCCGACCTCGATGATAAGTTTTCGAGCGGAAGACTCGTCCATAAACAAAGGAACCACAGATTAACACATCCTCTTGGAGGCGTTAACCTGTGGTCCTGATTCGAAAAAGATTACCTATGAGCTCTCGCAGCCGGGGGAGCCAATGGGATCGGCTGTGTAACGGTGGACGGAATATCCTTTACGTCAGGATATGTTGAAAAATCGTCCTGGAGCTCTTCCGCACTGGGATCGAGACGGCGAAGAGCATTTCTCAAACGCAGATTCTCATTCGCGAGCCGCTCAAAGTCAGCACTTGCCTGCCCATTCTCAATACGCATCCGTTCGCAATAGCGAAACCGCTCCCCATGGAAATTCCCGCGGAAGCCAAAACGCGGACGGCTAAGGTCAACAAAAAAGCTGGTAATAAAAACGCCGACCGCGAATGCGGCCAGGAACGGCAAAAATCGCTTTACGAACCCCATGATCTTCATTACTTCCTCTTAGGTACTTCTACGTACCGGATATGAAATTGGATTCACCCGGACGGTCATTTTCTATCTTACGCCTGCACAGCGTTTCGCGCCAAGCGAATTGCGGCCCGCACGTCGATCAAGCATAAAAATTTGGTGCGGAAGCCGATGGGTCCGTTGCCCGCAGGCCTGAGATGCTCTAAAATCGGCACTCAACGTGATCGCACATCTCACCGGCAAATTATTGGAGAAACAGGCTAATACAGTCATCGTGAATGTTAACGGTGTTGGTTATGAGGTATCGATACCGTTATCGACGTTTTACGAGCTCGGTGAAGCGGGCTCGGAAGTTTCCTTGAGAATCTACACGCATGTTCGGGAGGACGCGATACAGCTCTTTGGCTTCAAATCGGCGCGAGAACGCGACCTTTTCCTGCGGCTTATCTCTGTCCAAGGCATCGGCCCAAAGCTGGCTATCACGATACTCTCGGGGATGAGCGCGGACGACATGATCCTGGCCATTCGCACGGACGACCTGCCGAGGCTAACTTCGATACCAGGGGTTGGGCGCAAGACCGCGGAACGGCTGGCTATCGAACTCCGCGACAAGATCGGCGAATTGTCGATAGGAGGCTCCTCAGAGCGCGCTAGTCTGGATGGCCCGTCGATACCGGCGGACGCGGTGTTTGAAGACGCTCTTTCGGCCCTTATTAATCTTGGATATCAGCGGGCCGCGGCCGAAAAGGCGCTGAAAAGTGCGTCCCAGGAAGGCACTGAGATCACCGTGCAAAAGCTGCTGCGACGGAGTTTGCAGCTACTGGCGAAGTAAGATCGAAATTGA
>JAFAOW010000234.1 GCA_019247455.1 Acidobacteriota bacterium
GCTTTCCTGTGCGATGTCGCGATGCTCGAAGCGTCAAAGGGTAAGCTGGGTGTCGACGACCTTCTCCGCGACCTTTATCAAAAACATCGGCCGCCCGCGCCCGAGGCCGACGCCGAGAAAACGGTGCTTGACGCTCTTCGCTCTCACAAAGAGCTGCAAACAATAGTGGATCAGTACATTCTAGGTTCAGGCGTTATTGATTCCGGGCCTGTTATGAACGCTTCGGGTTTAGAATGGTCGACCGGCACGACCGGACTAAGAGTATCGGCCAAACCGTCAGGCCGCCAAAAGACTATCCTCGATAAGTTGGGTTATAATAGCTGGCGAAAATTGCCTCAGAAGTAAATGTTAAAACGTATCGTTCCTGTTCTTTTTCTCGCCGTATTTGCTGCGTTCCAGCTTGGATGCACGTGGCTGCAGGGCAGCGTCCTCGGCCCTAATGACACCGCGACCGTCATCGCCAAGACGGCACAGATCCGCACCTCGTACGCGGTTGTGGCCGCGGACCTGCTGGAGGTCAAGCGTGGCGACAATCTCGATGTCATCGACACGATGGAGTTCGAAAAGGTGCTCTGGTATCGCGTCCGTGCCCATGACGACGCCGCGACCGAGGGCTGGATCGAGGCCCAGAACGTTATCACGAGCGATACGCTGAAGAAATCAAAGACGCTGGCTGAGGAGTTCAAGGACCAGCCGCCTCAAGCCGCGGGCATGATCCGTTCCGCGTCGAACCTTCGTTCAGCGCCCGATATGAATCCCGACAACGTGCTGTTCAAGCTCGCAAACGGGTCGAATTTCGAGATCATGGCGTGGCGTTTCGTGCCGAAGCAGGACGCCCCCGACGTCGACGATGCGCCTAAGGGCGAGCAGAAAAAGGGCGGTAAGAAAAAGAACGACGAGATCGAGGCCGCCAAGGAAGACAACGAGCCCGACAAGATGGATGACAAGTACGACGTCTGGTACGAGGTACGCCTCGACCCGGCAGTCTCGCCCGCACCCGCTGGGTGGCTCTTTGGCCGACAGGTCGAGCTCCAGGTGCCGAGCGACATCTCATTCTTCCAGCAGAACAATAAGAAGTTCGTGACCTGGCAGCGTCTTGATGCCGATTCCGCAAACAAGGTCGGCTCGGGCGACAAGTCGCTCGCTCCCGGAAGCTGGGTCATCCTCTCGCGAACGAATATCTCCAAACCGATCGACGGCGTCGAGCCGGACTTCGACGGCATTCTCGTGCTTGCGTTCGACAAGTACGACCAGAATTACTACACGGCCTGGCGCGTGCCGCCAAATATGGAGGTCTGGGGCCGGCTGCCGCTCAAAGTTGAGGGTAAGGGCGACAACAAGACTTTCACCGTTACCGTTCGCAACCCCAACGGCGGTATGGATGAGAAGCGCTTCACTGTCTTTAAGGACAAGAACCGCATGAAGATCACGCCCCCTGAAGATTTCGCTCAGTACGAGACGGTCGCGAAATCAAAGTGACAGAGGACGAAAGCCCTTTTTCTGATGAACCGGTCGATCTCGAGATCACGGATTCACTCGACCTGCATTCGTTTCAGCCGAGAGATATCAGGGCTGTCGTCGAAGCGTACCTGGCCGAGGCGCACAAGAAGGGATTCCCCATCGTTCGCATCATCCACGGTAAAGGCGTCGGCGTCCAGCGTGAGATCGTTCGAAATGTGCTGTCGGAAACGGATTTTGTAAAGTCTTTTAAGAACGCCCCCGAGTTCTCCGGTAGTTGGGGCGCCACGATAGCTTACCTTGATCTGGAGATCGATAATCATGAACCATAAGTTTGCGCTCGCGATCTGCTTCTTTTTTGTTTCCGTCGCCGGGCTCGCGGCGCAGACAGTTACGTCGCCGCCGGCGACCAAGCTTGAAACGAAGAACGTCGTCTTTGGCGCCACAAAGCGTTTCGACCATACGCGGTTTTCGATCGACTTGCCCTCGACCTGGAAGGTCATGGACAAGAGCAATGCCGACGAGACGATCTTCACGATCATGGATGAGACCGAGAATGCGGTGCTCGTGCTTCACGTTTGGCAGCCCGAAAGAATTCTGGGAAGCGAGGACGAGACGGTCCTCCTTAAAAACTTCCTTTCAGGTACGATGAATACCTTCAAGAACACGAAGATCGGCGGCCCGCGCACGGACAAGGACGGAAGGATCGCGATCGATTTCACCTGGGATCAGGAGCAGGACGGGAAACTCTATCCGATGGTCGGCGACTCATTCGTTACGCAGCGAGGGGACGTGGCGGCGCTGCTGTTTTTCGCAATTCCAAAGGAACAGTTCGAGAGCCATAAGGACGAAGCGTCCAAGATGATCAGCAGTTTTTCGTTGAAGTAAACGCGCTTTCTAACGCTCTTCGATCAAGTCCGCCCAGGCATCGTCATCCGCTCCCGCGGGCATCAGCGTGTCGAGCAATCTATCCTGTTCGGCGATCCGTTTTTCAGCTTGTTCCAGTCTCGACGAAAGAGTACGGTTGCGATGCTCGAGGTCCCGCATGTGCCTGAGTCGGATGCGCTGCATCCTGTCCGCGTAAAAAAGGTGAGTGAATTGCAGTCCGACCACGCCGACCAAAACCAAACACAGACCGATGAGAGCGTACATCAACATATTGCTGCTTCTACTGCGCTGGGGGTTAACAAGAGTATAACCTTGACCTGCCGGTGAGGAAAAGTACAATCGAACCAAAGGCACACTAGAGGAGATCAGATGAAATTCGACATTGTGAATTCGATACCCGAGGCGCCCACTCTTGGAAGGCGGGAGTTTTTTGTCACGTCGATAGTTGGCACGGGACTTTATGCTGCGGCCGTTTCGCCGATCGCGGCACAAACGGCGATAACGACCGACGCCAAGGGCCTGACGGTTGGCGAAGTGCAGATACCTGTTTCCGACGGTCAGATCCCGGCATATCGCGCGATGCCTGAGAAGGGGAAGAAATTCCCGGTCGTGTTGGTGATCCATGAGATCTTTGGCGTGCACGAATGGATCCAGGACGTCTGCCGCCGCTTTGCAAAGGAAGGTTATATGGCGATCGCTCCTGCGCTTTACGCGCGACAGGGCGACGTGCACCACATTCCTGACCCTCGCACGCTGAACACACAGATCTTTTCAAAGATCCCGGATACGCAGTCGATGTCGGATCTCGACGCGACCGTGGAATGGGCCTCAAAGAATCACGGCAACACCAAGAGACTCTCGATCACGGGCTTTTGCTGGGGCGGCCGGATCGTATGGCTCTACGCGGCGCACAATCAAAAGGTAAAAGCGGGTGCCGCGTGGTACGGACGGCTGATGGTCACCCCTAATTCGCCAAAGAACGAGGTCCAGCCGACAACGCCGCTCGATCACGTCAAGGAGATCAAGACCCCCGTCATTGGCTTCTATGGCGGCCTTGATAAGGGAATTACCGTCGATTCCGTAACCCGCATGCAGCAGGCTCTAAAAGATCAAAAGTCCAAATCAGAGATAATCCTTTATCCGAACGCCGATCATGGATTCTTCGCCGACTACCGCCCGAGCTACAACGCCGCGGCCGCAAAAGACGCATGGCCTAAACTACTCGCGTGGTTTAAGAAATACGGCGCGGCCTAGTCGGAACCGGCTGCGTGAGCGGGCGGCCAGTTTGTTCAGTTATGGGAGATGAGTCCGATTTGCACTGTTTATTGAAGATCGTATGACCGCAAATCTACAGTTAGTTTATACGTTGCTCTGCGACGACGTTCGCATAGAGATGGGCAATAAGATCTCGCTGATGGGGATCTTTCAAAACATCATGGTCGAGCAGCTTCCGGTGTCGCTCGTGAAATTCGCTGTGTTCAACCACTGGCGAGGGGCAGGAAATCATCAAACGGAAGTTCGTATCCTCACACCTGACAAAGCGAATCTCGTCGTCACATCACAGCCGACGACCATCGAGCTTGCCGAGGGCGGCTTCACGGATAACGTCAGCTTCTTTATGAATGTTGTCTTTCCAAACGCTGGCACCTACTGGATCCAGACCATCGCAAACACCGCCGTCGTCGAGGAATGCCCCCTGATCGTCACCGACCAGGCCAATCTCGAAAACCTTCGCCCCGCGGAAGAAATAACTGAAACTGTAAATTAGGGATTGACGGGCCGGTCGACAGGGACAGTGATTCCCAGACGGTAAATCTGTGCGGAATCGACGTCCATGTCCTTGCTGGCGGACGTCTTGCCGATGGTCGCCGTGATGCGATATTTTGCGGTGCCCTCGGGCTGGCGGTAAGAGAATTCACCGAGATCGCCTGCCCACACGGTTCCAACTTTTCTTACGCTTCCGTCGCCATTCACCTTTTCAATGTCGACGCGGGCTCCCGGAGCGCTTGTCCCGTCCTTGTAGTAAACGCTCCCGATAAAGATCACTAGGGCTCCGCGATCGACCTGCAGGATGAGGCGGTCGCCGAGATCTTTGACCTTCCCGCTCTTCACGGCGACGTTCGTCTTTAGACCGGAGTTGTAGCCTTTCGCGTCGAAAAGAATGTTGTAGGTTCCGTCTGCGAGGCCGGTAAGCGTGAACTCACCTTTTTCATTGGTCGTTGTGGTGCGAATATCCCTACCGTTCTGGCGTGCGGCGACGGTAGTCCCTCCGATGCCGCTTCCGTTCATATTGCGAACGCGGCCCTTTATGCCGCCGGTTTGCGCAAATAGCGAAACGGACGCGAGCAGCAGCACACAGAAATCCAGAAGCCCGCGCGTCAGCCAGGACGAGACTCGCACGCCGCCGCTGTTGCCTTCGCCTCCCGAGCCAAAAACTATCTGCCCAAATTTCTCCATTCTAGTCAGCGCCCGATGCTGCAAACGATCCATCGCGTTTTAGGTCCCGGGCTACATCATTGATGATGTCGTCAAGTGTATGCGTTGGCTGGTAACCGATCATTCGGCGGGCCTTTTCGATACTCGGCACACGCCGCTGCATGTCCTCGAAGCCGGCGCCATACACTTCATCGTAGGGAATGTATTTGATGGTGCTGCTGCTGTTCGTATGCGCGATCGCCTTTTTTGCAAGGTCGTTGATAGTGACCTCAGCATCGCTGCCAAGATTGACGACCTGCCCAAAGCAGGCCGGTGTTTCGATGAGCTTGGTAAGCCCCTCGACGACATCGGCCACGTGGCCGAAACATCTTGACTGCATACCATCACCGTGGACCTCGATGGGCTCATTCCGGAGTGCTGCCTGAACGAATCGCGGTACTACCATGCCGTATTGGCCTGTCTGTCGGGGGCCTACTGTATTGAACAGGCGTGCGACGACTACAGGCAGCCGGGTCTCCTTATAGTGCGCAAGGGCCAGGAACTCGTCGAGGGTTTTCGCACACGCATATGCCCAGCGATGTTTGTCGGTCGCTCCCGTCAGCAGGTCGTCCTCTTCCTTGAATGGAACGGAGATACCCTTTCCGTAAACCTCGCTTGTGGACGGTATCAGGACGCGTTTGCGAAACTTCGCGCAGCGTCCGAGCACAACATCCGTCCCATGAAAGATCGTCTCGATAGTCTTGACCGGCTGCTCCATTATGAGCCGAACGCCGACGGCGGATGCCATGTGATAGACACGATCTGCGTCCCGGATCAGTTCTTCCATGAGAT
>JAFAOW010000069.1 GCA_019247455.1 Acidobacteriota bacterium
GTCTCAGCCTTAAGCTTTGCTTCGAGGGCCAACTCCGCGGCGGGTTTTACGGGCTCCGCCGCGATCGGCTCGGGATCCTCTGAGATCAACTCGCCTTCGGAGTTGAATCGCCGCTTGTCCTTGATCGGGATCTTGCCGTTCACGGCCTCCTTTTCGAATTCCTCGTCTGTCATCTTTTGTTTCTTAAACACTACTTATATCTTACTCGCTCTGGCCCCATCCGCCGGCTGGCAGCAAACTGCGGGTGCCCTTACTTCGTGCGGGCCTCTGCCGCCGCCTTTCCTTCCACCGGCGTAAATTTCATCTCGCCGTTCTCTGCCGACAGCTTTACCGTCTGCCCGGAACCGATCTCACCTCCCAGCAGTTTCACTGCCAGTGGATTTTGGATGAGCGACTGGATCGCCCGCTTCAAGGGCCGAGCGCCGTAAACCGGATCGTATCCCTCCTGCACCACAAGATCGCGTGCCGAATCATCGAGCTCAAGCGTGATGCCGCGTTCCTCAAGCGTCTTCCGGAGCTTTGCGAGCTGTACGTCGATGATCGCCGAGATCTGTTCTTTGCCAAGCTGTTTGAATACGACGATGTCGTCGATGCGGTTCAGGAATTCCGGTTTGAAATGATCCCGCAATACCTGGAGCACATCGCCGCGAATATCGCGGTCGGCCAACGGATTCTCAGCGGCAGACTGGATCTCACGCGAGCCGAGATTCGACGTCATTATCAAGACCGTATTTTTGAAATCAACAACGCGGCCTTTAGAGTCTGTTAGGCGTCCATCGTCAAGTATCTGCAGCAGCACATTGAAAACGTCCGGGTGCGCCTTCTCTATCTCGTCAAACAGTACGACAGAATATGGACGCCTTCGTACTGCCTCGGTAAGCTGCCCGCCTTCCTCGTAGCCGACGTAGCCGGGCGGCGCCCCGATCATGCGCGCGACCGCGTGCTTTTCCATGTACTCGGACATGTCGAGCCGGACCATCGCCCGCTCGTCGTCAAATAGAAATTCGGCGAGAGCCCGGGCCGTCTCCGTCTTCCCGACACCCGTCGGCCCAAGGAATATAAAGCTTCCGATCGGGCGATTCGGGTCCTGCAAGCCGGCTCGGGCACGTCTTACAGCATTCGCGACCGCCTCGAGCGCCTCGTCTTGCCCAATGACTCGAGCCCGAAGCCCCGTCTCCATCTGGATAAGCTTCTGCATCTCGCCTTCGAGCATCTTCGATACGGGCACGCCGGTCCACTTCGCGACGACTTGGGCGACATCCTCTTCATCGACCTCTTCCTTCAGGAATACGCCGTCCTTCTGCAGCTCCGCTAGGCGGGCTTGCTCCTTTTCGAGAGACTTTTCGATCTCAGGGATCTTTCCGTACTGGAGTTCGGCCGCCTTATTGAGGTCGCCCTGCTGACGGGCTCGTTCGAGTTCCAGGCGAGCCTGCTCAAGCTCCTCTTTGGCGGTGCGCATCTTCTCGATCTCGTCCTTTTCCGACTGCCACTTCGCTTTCATGGCGGACGATTTCTCATTCAGGTCCGCTATACGCTTTTCAATATCCCCAAGACGCTCCTTGGATTTCTTATCGGTCTCACGTCCGAGCGCCTGCTTCTCGATCTCGAGCTGAAGGATCTCGCGCTCAAGTACATCGATCTCCTGCGGCAGGGAATCGATCTCAATGCGGATGCGAGAGGCCGCTTCGTCGATCAGATCGATCGCCTTGTCCGGGAGGAAACGGTCGGTTATGTAGCGATTCGAGAGCGTGGCGGCCGCCACGATCGCGGCGTCCTTGATCCGAACGCCATGATGTACCTCGTATCTCTCCTTAAGCCCGCGCAGGATCGCTATCGTGTCCTCAACCGTCGGTTCGCCGACGTAAACTTGCTGGAAGCGGCGCTCAAGAGCTTTGTCCTTCTCGATATATTTCTGATACTCAGCAAGTGTCGTCGCCCCAACGGCGCGGAGCGTCCCGCGCGCGAGAGCCGGTTTGAGCATATTCGACGCGTCGATAGCACCTTCTGAAGCGCCGGCACCGACAAGCGTGTGCAACTCGTCGATGAACAGGATGATCTGGCCCTCCGCCTTTTCGATCTCTTTGAGAACAGCCTTGAGCCGGTCCTCGAATTCGCCGCGGTATTTTGCCCCTGCGAGCATCGCCCCGAGATCAAGCGATACGAGCCGCTTGTTTTTTAGAGTCTCAGGCACATCACCCGAGACGATCCGCTGTGCGAGTCCCTCAACTATGGCGGTCTTGCCAACGCCTGGTTCGCCAATGAGGACGGGATTGTTCTTAGTGCGCCGGGAAAGGATCTGGATGGTGCGGCGGATCTCGTCATCGCGGCCTATGACCGGGTCGAGCTTGCCTTTGCGGGCACGTTCCGTCAGGTCCTGCGCGTATTTTTCCAAAGCCTGAAAATTCTCTTCGGCATTCTGGTCGGTTATCCGGGAACCGCCGCGCATGTCCGTAATGACTTTCTCAAGGTCGTCATGGGTGACACCGTTGGAGCGCAGTATGCGTCCGGCGTCGCCTGTCTTTTCATCTGCGATCGCCAGCAGCAGATGCTCGGTCGATAGATACTCGTCCTGCATCTTCTCGGCCTCCTTCTGCGCTTCCTGAAAGATCGTGTTCGTGCGCGAGCCAAAGAACTGCTGACCGCCCGACACCTTCGGCAGTTTCGCTATCGAGGCCTCGAGGTCCTTTAGGATCGGGTCCGCATTCGCGCCGATCTTGCCGAAGATCGGACGCACGATCCCCTCCTTCTGCTCGAGCATTGCAGCCAGAATATGTTCAGGCTCGACCTGCTGATTCTCATTTTTTTCAGCGAGAGAGATCGCTTCCTGGACGGCTTCCTGGCCGCGGATCGTGAACCTGTCGAATCTCATAACCTTATCCTAATCTTACCCCAGAGATGCGTAAGACGCAGAGTTTCTGAGAATACACTCAGCCTCTGCGTCCTTCGCGTTCTAAAGCAAAAGTCTTAGGCACCAGCCGCCTTTGCTTCGTTAGGCGTGTCGATGGCCTTTGGCGTCGTGTCGCCGCCCTTGACCTCGATCTTGCGGGCCTTGGTCTCCTCGCGCTTCGGCAGGCTGACCTTTAAAACACCATTCTCAAATTCCGCATTCGCACCCTCGACGGTCACCGTCTGGGGCAGCGTGAACGAGCGGGTGAAGGAGCCGTATGAGCGCTCCACGCGATGGTAGTTGCCCTCGTCAGTCTTTTTCTCGAATTTCCGCTCTCCGCTCAGCGTGAGAACGTTGTTCTCGAACGAAAGCTCGAAATCATTGCTGTTCATCCCGGGCAGCTCGGCCTCGAGGAAAAGATGCTCCTTGTCTTCGAAAACATCAACTTTCGGAAACCACGAGCCATTGAGTTCCTCACCGTTGCCGGCGGTTTGTACGCCGCGGAAAAGGCGGGTCATTTCGTCTTGCAGGCCTCGAAGCTCGCGAAAGGGGTCATATCTAACGATGTTCATTGCATTACCTCCAATAGATCTCATTAAAGATAAGAACTAACCCAGTTAGTCTAAAAGCATAATAAAATATGAGTGCAACGTTGTCAAGGGGCCTTTTCGGTAGAATTTTACGGGATTTCGCTACTTTGCGGATGACACTAGCGGCAAATCTCGGTTATATTGGTTCTCGCATTCTAAACGACCGAAAAAACCAAGGATCCTGACGCATCCCCCTGGTGGGCTTGTACGCAACTGAATGAACGTCTTACGTGAAGTCCTTTGGCCGCTCGTCGCTGTCATTGCGGCGTTTGTCGTAGGCGGCATCATCATCCTGCTGATCGGTGATGATCCCATCCTTACGTTCCGCCTGCTGGTGGGGAACTCCTTCGGGTCGGCAAAGGACCTTGGATGGACGCTGCATTACGCGACGCCTTTGATCTTCACAGGTCTTGCCGTGGCCCTCGCATTCCGGTGCGGGCTCTTGAACATCGGTGCCGAAGGACAACTCTATGTTGCGGCTTTTGCCACGGCGTGGGTAGGTATCAAATTCGGTGGCACGGTCGTCAGCGTTTTCGGCAAGGATGAGAATTGGTCTTGGACCAGTCTTCCATGGTATGTACTTGTTCCTTTGTGTGTATTCACTGCGATTTCGGTTGGGGCGATCTGGGGCGCGATACCGGGAATACTAAAAGCGAAGTTCGGCTCGCATGAAGTGATCAACACGATCATGCTGAACTTCATCGGCATCGCGCTTGTCAGTTATTTCACTCAGTATTACTACAAGATCCCGGGCGACCCGATCATGCAGACCGCGCCGATAGGCGAGGCCGCCCATATTCCGCAGCTCAATCAGTTCTTGCCTTTCATTCCAAAGGACGTACCGCTGAATGTCGCTTTCCTGTTGGCGATCCTGATGTGCGTGCTCGTGTACATCTTCCTATGGAAGACGAAGTGGGGATACGAACTGCGCGCGGTCGGCGAGAATGCGTCCGCTGCAGAATACGGCGGTATCGATCCAAAGAAACAGATCATCATCGCGATGACCATCTCGGGTGGTCTGGCCGGAATGGTCGCGATCGGGGAAGTGCTCGGTAACCGCCACAATTATTACGACGGATTCTCTGCGGAATGGGGATTCTGGGGAATTGCGGTAGCACTTCTGGGACGCAATCATCCGCTCGGGGTATTTATCGCCGCCATCTTTTTCGGCGTACTCATGCGCGGCCAGATCTTTGTCGATGCCTTCACCGTCAAAGTATCGAAAGATCTTGGTGAAGTTTTGCAGGCGATCATTATCCTGTTCGTCGCTTGCCTTCAGATGTACACGATGCAAAGGAGGATCAAGGGGAAGGTATGAGCGGGATCCTCACATTTGCATTGATCTGGTCTGCGATCCGACTTTCAACCCCGCTGATATTCGCGGCCCTGGGTGGGTTATTCTCAGAGCGCTCGGGCGTGATAAACATCGCGCTCGAGGGACTGATGCTCGCCGGTGCGTTCACAGGCGCCGTCGCTACTTACGAGCTTCATAACCCTTTTATCGGAATGGGCATCGGCATGCTTGCCGGTGTTTTACTGGCTTTTGTTTATGCGATCGCGTGTATCAAATTCCAGGCAGACCAGGTCGTCGCCGGAATGGCGATCAATTTCCTGATGGCAGGGCTGCCCGCACTCATCAGCGGGGCCGTTTACGATTCGTCCGGTTCGACCCCGCAGATCGACATAACTCATCAATTGCCCGCGATGAATTACTTCATCCCGGTTGGTGTCCTGTCGAATATTTCGTTTGCGTCGTTTCTCGCTTTTCTGCTCGTGCCTATTTGCTGGTACGTGATGTACAAAACACCGTTCGGATTGCGCATTCGCGCTGCCGGCGAAAATCCCGAAGCGGCAGATGCAGCGGGCGTACGGGTCATCGCGCTTCGTTATGGTGCAGTCTTGATCTCCGGAGCCCTCGCTGCTGCGGGGGGGGCTTACCTATCGATTGGACAGTCCTCTTTGTTTACCCGTAACATGACCGCTGGACGAGGATTCATTGCCCTTGCGGCTCTCATACTCGCAAAGTGGCGTCCCGTGCCAGTGATGATCGCCTGTCTGTTCTTTGGATTTACCGAGGCCCTCGCGATCCAGATGCAGGGCGTGCTTAAAATGCCGTCGGGCGAAGATGTACCGGTGCAATTCATTCAGATCATCCCGTACGTGCTGACGATCATCGTTCTCGCGGGCTTCATTGGGCTCTCACGCGCGCCAAAGGCCCTCGGGATTCCATACCGGAAAGAGAGCTAGTAGAATGAGCAGCATGTCCTATGATCAGGCCGCGGCGGCGGCCGATTTTATTAGGGAAAAGTACGCTGAGCCGATAGCCACGGCGGTCGTGCTCGGAAGCGGACTCGGCGCGTTTGCCGACGAGGTCGAAAACGCGGTTCGCATCGCTTATGAAGACATCCCAGGCTTTGCACGCTCAACCGTTGAAGGTCACGCCGGCCGATTGATACTCGGCGAGATCGGAGGCGTGAGTGTCGCCGTTCAGCAAGGACGATTTCATTACTACGAGGGGTACGAACTTGAGCAGGTGATGTTGCCCGTCCGCACTTTTGGTGTAATGGGCGTTAAGAACCTGATCTTAACGAATGCTGCGGGAAGCTTGAGTCCGGACCTGCAAGCCGGGGATTTGATGCTGATCGACGATCACCTGAATTGCTTCGGCGTGAATCCGCTTCGAGGGAAGAATGACGAAAGATTTGGTCCGCGATTCCCTGATATGACGACGGCATACGATCGCGAATTTCACGCGATCGCCGAGGAAGAGGCCAGAAAGATCGCGAAAGCGCATTCGATAGACAAGGACATTCTAAAACGCGGGATATATTGCGGCCTTTCCGGCCCGACTTATGAGACACCCGCCGAGATACGAATGTATCGGGCCTTAGGTGCCGATGCCGTTGGTATGTCGACCGTCCCCGAAACGATCGCGGCGCGGCACATGGGCATTCGTGTCCTCGGGATCTCGTGCATCACCAACATGGCGGCAGGCATGAGCGATGGGTTGATCGATCACGAGGAAGTGATGGAGACGGGTGCGCGGGTCGCTGAGATATTTAAGGAATTGCTGAGAGGGGTGATCGTGCGGATCGGTCATTAGTCATTTGTCATTGGTCATTTGAAGAGATATCCCACGTATGCCTCGGACGAGATTTGAGCAACTTCGCGTCTACCAATATGCTGAAGAGATCGCGGATGAGATTTGGAATATTGTATGCAAATGGGACACTTTTGCCCGTGATACGGTCGGCAAACAGGTGGTACGATCAGCTGATTCGATCGGGGCCAACATAGCGGAGGGCGAGGGCAGAGGCAGTTACCAGGATAATCGTCGATTCATAAGGATTGCGCGGGGCTCCCTGCAAGAGACACAGCATTGGTTACGCCGCGCATACAAGAGGGGCCTGCTGACGGAAGAGCAGGTAGAACTTTTGAAACCTCTAATTTCCAGACTTGCACCGACCCTGAATGCGTATTTGAGGTCAATTGGTATGGCGAAGCCAACCACTGCCGAAGGACCAATGGCAAATGACCAAGGACTAGAAGAATGATAATAGGCATTTGCGGAGGAACGGGTTCAGGCAAGACGACAATAGCCCGCGCGATCGTGGACGCTGTCGGCGCGCAAAATGTGGTGCTTGTCGAGCAGGATTCTTACTACCGTGATCTTGCTGACATGCCTCTCGATGCCAGGCATCAGGCGAATTTTGACCATCCTGATTCGATCGAGGGCGACATGCTTGTTGATCACATTCGCCGCCTGAAGGCCGGCGAATCGGCAAAAATGCCGCTGTATGATTTCAAGACCCACACGCGAACGAAAAACATCGAGATCATCGAGCCGCGGCCGGTCGTCATCGTCGAGGGGATCCTCATTTTTGCCGAGCCGCGGGTATTGGATCTGCTCGACGTAAGGGTATTTGTGGACACGCCGGACGACATTCGTTTTATTCGACGGCTGCAGCGCGATATTACCGAGCGCGGTCGTACGGTTGAGTCGGTGATCGCACAGTACTTTCACACGGTGAGGCCTATGCATCTTGAGTTCGTTGAGCCGTCAAAACGGCACGCCGACCTGATCATTCCCGAGGGGGCGCAGACCGGCGTTACGGTCGAGTTCCTTTGCAGCCTCGTGCGTGAGAAACTTATTAGAGAGGAAGTTGAGCAGTAAATGTCACATACCGACCAGGAGCTGATCGAGGCCGCGACAAAGGTTCGCGAGAACTCGTACGCTCCGTTCTCAAAATTCAAAGTGGGCTCGGCCCTCGAGACCGACGACGGCCAGATCATCGTCGGCAGCAATGTTGAGTCCGCGAGTTACGGGCTTACGGTATGCGCCGAGCGCGTGGCCGTTTGGAACGCCATATCCCAGGGCAAGCGAAAGATCACTAAGATCGCGGTAGTAGCCGACACAGAGGACCTTACACCTCCCTGCGGAGTGTGTCGTCAGATCATTTGGGAATTCGGCGGCGACATTCCGGTCATTTTCGCAAACCTGGATGGCAAGGCTGAGACGGTGCAGATGAAGGACCTGCTGCCGAGGGCCTTTGATACGAAATTCTTAAAATAACTAATCGAAGACCAGGTGAATACCGCTCAAGGGCACGGGGATGAACGTGGGCTGAACTCCGAAAACCTCACGGATCAGCTCAACTGTGAGGACGTCGCCCGGATCGCCGGTCGCAACAAGCCCGCCGGACCTCAACACGCTCACTCTGTCTGCGAACCTCGCAGCTAAGTTCAGATCGTGCACAACACCGACGGTTACGACATCAGGTTCGGCTGCAAATTCGCGCACTTTTTTCATAAATGCGATCTGATGGTGGATATCGAGAAAGGTGAGAGGTTCGTCAAGGAATAAATACCGAGAAGCCGAACTGTCGACGTGCGATCCTGGCCAAAGCTGTGCCAGCACACGAGCGAAATTTACACGCTGGCGCTCGCCGCCGCTGAGCGTTTGGTAATTGCGATCGGCGAACTCGGTCACTTCAAAATAGTCCATCACTTCGTCGACGATCCTCTCGTCGACTGGGCCTGGCCTACCGCCGAAATGCGGATAGCGCCCCATCATTACAACCTCGCGAACGCTCAAGGGAAAGGCTGCCTCCACGGCCTGCGAAAGAACCGCGCGCCGTTTCGCGAGGTCGGCCTCCCGCGTCTCAAGAACACTGTTCCCGTCATAAGCGACCTCCCCGTGCTGCGGTCGCAGGAGACGGGCGAGTACCTTGATCAACGTCGATTTGCCGGCACCATTCGGGCCGATGACAAGGTGAAGTTTCGCGGGTTCGAACGAGACAGAAATATCATTCAGCAATTTCTGACCGGCGATCGAATAGGAGATGTTTCTGGCCTCAAG
>JAFAOW010000290.1 GCA_019247455.1 Acidobacteriota bacterium
CGAGCGCAGACCGTCGGTCATCGTTTCAGCGACGCGTTCAAGCATAACGCCGTGCTTTAGGATGTCCTTGAACATTGCCGGCGAGCTCATTTGCGGACGAAGCTCCTTGTGGCAGCAGGGAACTGTCATAATGATCTCTGCGCGGGCGCGAATGCCTTTGAATATCGCATCGTCGGTAGCGGTATCGCAGGCGTGAAGCGCAATGAGAATATCCGTTTCCGAAATATCGAAAGAGTCGATGGTGCCTTCGACAAACCGGAGGCCGTCAAAATCTGACGCGGCGGCGATGTCGTTTGATAACGCGACGAGCTCCTTTCTTATCTCGACACCGGTCACGGTCGTATCAATGCCGCGGGTGTTTTTGAAATAGTCGTAGGCCGCGAAGGTCAGGTATCCCTTTCCGCAGCCCATATCGACAACATCGATACGATCGCGGCCGGCAAGCTGCGACTTATCAACAAATGAAGCGAGAGTCTCAACGAACTTGTTGATCTGCCGCCATTTGTCATGCTGTTTGTCGCGGATGTCACCCTGGTCGGTCGTAATGCCGAGCGCTCTCAGGTAGAGGGAATCGGGATCGACCAGCCGCCGCTTTTCGCGGTCGTGGGCGGCTTTTGGCAGCGACTTAATTGTAGGCTTTGCAATGTTTAGCCGTGCCCGGCCCTTTGAACCGATGTCTAGCTGGAAGTCATTTTTCGTGGTGAAGAGGTGTCCGCCGTGAAAGCCGTCGTTTAAAGCACCTTGAATCAGACGCAGGCCCTCGTCCAAGTCGTAATTCTTCGCTGTATCGCGCGTATCGAACTTGTAAAGGAAGAAGATACGACGGCCTTTTTTAGTTTCAATGAGTCTAAGATTTATCTTTTGAAGGTGCTCATCATTGCCCTTATAATTCCCTAAGGTGGCCTTGACGAACGTTCCCTGGGCAAGACTTTGCCGAAAGGCGGCGATGAATTTCTCGACCTGATCGAGCATCTGGAGATGAGGTTAGCATAAATGGAAACCGAGGATAACAGCATATCCCGAGCGTATTTTGTCGGAGCCGCGGCGTACCTGTTGCGGGAGACGTTTGAGGGCTCTCCGGCAGGGGAGGGAAGTGCATATCTTGATCAAGGTGTCGGTGTGTTTCCGACGTTGTCAAGCATCTCAGCCGCCGCAGCATCGAAGGAGTTTCACGGCACGACGGTCGCTGCGCAGACCGAGCACGCGAAGTTCTATTTGGACAGGCTTTGCGAGTTCATTAACGGCCGTACCGAGGTTGTAAAATGGGACCAGAGCTGGCTGATCGAGACAGTTGATGAAGAAGAGTGGAAGGCCCTCCTTATTGCCGTTCGCAAAACGTACGAGGACTCTCTTCGATGCCTCGCCGAAGATCGGACCTGGAATGAAAGCCAAGTCGGAATGGCGATGGGAATGATCGCCCATACCGCGTATCATCTCGGCGCTGTCCGCCAGATCATTAAATCAACACAGTGAAATCTCGTCGGGCGATGCGCAGGGTAAGGCTGCTGTCTGGCCGGCTCCGCCGCTTCTTCCGTAAGAAACCGCGCCTGACGGCGGCCTTGCTTGCTTTCGCGATCGCGGCGACACTTGCCTCCCGGGTATCGGTCGCGTATTTTCTCGCCAATGATGATCCCGGCGACGGGGAGGTCTATGCGCAGCTTGCGAGAAATACGCTTGAGCAAGGTGTGTATTCGGCGGATAAGGAGGCGCCGTTTGCCCCGACCTTTATTCGCGTGCCGGGCTATCCGCTGTTTCTTGCCGGCGTTTATTCCATATTTGGCCACGATAACAACACCGCGGTGAGGATCGTTCAGGCGATCTTCGATACGGGAACGTGTGTCCTCGTCGCTCTCATCGCCGGGGCCTGGACGGAAGATGAAAAACGTCGATGGCGCAGCAGATATGGCGGCTTCGTGCTGGCCGCACTATGCCCATTCATCGTCATTTATACGGCGACGATCCTGACCGAAACTCTAACGACATTCTTCATGGCCGGGATGACGCTGACCGCCACGCTGGCTTTCAAGTCGCAGCGCGTGCGGCAAAGATTCATTTGGTGGCTGTTGACCGGAGTGCTAGCGGGAGCTGCTGTGATGCTGAGGCCGGACGCGGGATTATGGGCCGCGGGCATCGGTGTCACCATTCTGATCTCGGGCTTGTTCCTTGAGCCCGAAGCAAGTGTCAGGCGCAGATCGGTCGGCGTAATTTGGCAGGGCGGTGCGTTGTCCATAGCGTTTTGCCTCATGCTCGTTCCCTGGACCATTCGTAACTACCGGCTCTTCGGTTTGTTCCAGCCGCTTTCGCCTACTCATGCTGAGATGCCCGGGGAATTTGTGCCATACGGGTATCAACGGTGGCTGCGTACCTGGGTGGACGACGCTCATTACATCGAGCCGACGCAGTGGAATCTCGACCAGACCACTATCGATATCGACGATCTGCCACCGACGGCTTTTGATTCTAAGGAAGAGCGAGAGCGCGTCGCGACGCTCTTGGACAAATATAACGATCCAGATAGCTCCGGCGACGAGTCCGAAAATCAGACGGATGAGACCGATGACAATTCGGGCAGTGATCCGGATGAACAGTCTGACGATCAAAGTGACGATCAGCCGTCCGATCGTGGCGACAAGGGGAATGATGACGAAGAGCGCCCAGGAGTCATGACGCCCGAGATCGATGCTGCATTCGGTGAGATCGCACAGCAGCGGGTCGATCGATCGCCAGCTAGATACTACATCGTTCTGCCGGCAAGGCGTTCAGCATCGTTGTGGTTCGACTCGCATTCGCTTTACTACCCGTTTGGCGGGCAGATGTCGCCGGTCTCGGAGATCGACTATGACGTTCACCAGGAATACTGGCTGCCACTCTTCACCATTTTGATGTGGGCGTTTACAGCCCTCGCGATCGGGGGGATGGTCGTGCTCTGGCGGAGTTCGATGCTTCGGTGGCTGATCCTCGTGCTTCTAATGACTCTCCCACGGATCATTTTTTTCGGGACGATCGAGAATCCTGAACCAAGGTATGTCGTCGAGCTGTTCGTGTTTACGGCGATACTCGGCGGGTTATTTCTAGCTCGCAAGCGAAGCCGAAAAAAGAGGCCCGAGTTATCGCAGGATCGACTGTTGTCCGTCGACTTGTTTCGCGGGATAGCGATCGCGGCGATGGTACTTGTGAACCAACCGGGCAGCTGGAACGCCGTATACGCTCCGCTAGTGCATGCCGAATGGAATGGAGCCACGCCGACAGATTGGATCTTCCCCTTTTTCTTATTCATCGTCGGGGTTTCGCTGCCGTTTTCGCTTGCGCGATACTCCTTTGCGGCCGGTGGGAGACTGAAAGTCCATGCCAAGATCATTCGTCGTGCCGCAGTGCTGTTTTTGCTCGGGCTCGCGTTGGAGGCATTTCCGTATTACAACATTTGGACCGCGGCGTGGTTCGATCCGTTCACGATGCGCATTATGGGCGTGCTGCAGAGGATAGCGATCTGTTATTTGGCGGCAGCTCTTATTTATCTTCATTTGAATTGGAGAACGATCGTTGGTTTGGTCGGGGTTATCCTGCTCGGATACTGGCCAGCTCTAACGGAAGTGAGCGTACCGGGATGCGGGGTAACTTCCTTGAGCGATCAAGCATGCAATCTGGTTGGATACGTCGATCGTATGATCCTTGGGCAAGCGCACATTTGGTCCCAGTCACGCGTGATCGATCCGGAAGGACTGCTTTCGACTATTCCGGCACTCGCAACAACGCTGCTGGGGGTGCTCGCGGGGATCTGGCTGCGCGCTGAGAGAAATGAGTCGGAGAAAGGGATGCGGATGTTCCTCATGGGCGTTTCAATGACGGCTCTTGGGTGGACTTGGAGTTGGGTGCTTCCGCTGAATAAGACTTTGTGGACGAGCTCGTACGTTCTGTATACCGGGGGACTGGCGGTCATCGTGCTTTCGGTCTGTTATTGGGTCGTCGAGATCAAGGGCTATCGAACATGGACGTGGCCGTTCACGGTGTTCGGCACGAATGCCATTGCGCTTTATGTCGGCTCGACGCTCATGGGAAAGGCCCTTGACGTCGTCGAGTTGGCCGGACCTGGCACCGGGACGGTAACGCTAAAGGAGAAGATCTTCACCTTGATCTTTTTACCCCTCGCGTCGGAAGTGAACGCGTCGCTGCTGTTTGCGGTCTCATTCGTGCTCGTTTGGCTTGTTTTGATGTGGTTACTGTATCGAAAGCGTATTTTTCTAAAGATCTAAGGGATGGAGGCCGCTCAGGAAGTTAGCTCATCGCGCCGGACGTTTGTTGTCGCGCTGCTTCAGGGGCTAGCGGGAATTGGGCTATTTTCTTCGACGGCAGCTGTCGTTTGGTGGCAGAACTCGCGGGTCACCGTTCTCTACGACCTGTGCGGTGTGCTCGAACCCGCGACTCGGATAGCGCAGGGAGATGTACCCTATCGCGACTTTCCTTTCCCGTATGCGCCGCTGACATTCCTGACTCAGGCTGAGTTGATCCGCCTGACCGGGGCCGTCTATTGGCACCACATTGCCTATGCATCTGTTGTGGCGGGTCTGGCAGCCGTATTGGGTTGGCGCATAATAAACGACCTGTTGGCCGGATGGATGCACAGGGCAAGGCTCACAGCCTTCGTCTTATCGCTGCCTATCACGGTGCTCGGGATCTATTGCATCTTTCCTCACCCGTTCTATGATCCCGATGCCTGTTTCGTGATCCTTTTGGCGGTCTGGCTGCTTTTGTATTGTGAGAAGCGTGAATGGCCAGTTGTCCGAACATTCGTCACGGGCGTCGTGCTCGCAGTTCCACTCTTTATCAAGCAGAATATTGGGCTTGCTTTGCTTGCAAGCATCGGAGTTTGGTTAGCGATCGCGTTCGTCGCTGGCTGGCGGCGCAAAGTTGCGGTTGGCCAATATGTGGCTCTTTGCTTCGGCATTGTCAGCGGACTCGCTGTCGCCTTAACGATCATTCATTTCACATGCGGGCTTGATAATTACGAGCTTTGGACGTTTACATTTGCTACGGCCAGACGAACCCCTTCTATCCTGGACATGCTTACCATTTACGCCGATTGGTCGCTGCCTATCTTCGCAGCGTCGCTGTTGATCGGTGGATCCTTTCTTCTCGGCGAGCAGGAGATCGGGTGGCCACGAAAGGCGATCGGAACGGCTCTCGTTGTCGCTCCGTTCTTGTGGCCGGTCGTATATCTGCTGATCGATGGCGACGCGTCTGAAAGGGCTGAGCGCCTCATGAACGTGTGGCCGGTCGTGTTCGTTGTGCTGCTCATTCTCGCGTACGGACTTGTTCGCAGCCTGACCGGCGTTGCTGCAGCCTTGCCATTCATACTGATCGCCACGTCACACGGTGTTTTCTTATCACAGCAATTGTGGGGTTCGACCTATGGGATCTGGCCGCTGCTGATGATAATGATCGCTCTCATGCTGCGACTGATGTGCAACGCAGAGAAAGAGAGTGAGGTACCGCACATCGTCACAGTATGTGTGATGTCGGCATGCCTGCTTGTCGCGGGCAGTTTCTACGTGTATTCGAATGAGCGGCTGGATTACGTCGACAAAGACGATGGTGAGATCGCACACTCGAAACTGCCGCAGCTTGCAGGGCTGTCGATTCGCGGCGACTATTTGCCGGATTTTGAGGAGCTGGTCGAATACACGGATCAGAACATCCCGAGAGAGGACGGTATCTTATATTTGCCCGGCGAGGACCTGTTCTATTACACAACGGGACGTCGGCCGCATTTTCCTGTGCTGCTTTTCGACGTGACGAACAACCCTTATAATGCGGATGAGATAAGACAAAGAGTCCTCGCAAGCAACATTGAGTGGATAATTGTGAAAGAGGATACGCAGCTTGAAACTGATAATACGATCGACAGCAAGGGCGCGATATTCGAGCAGCTAAAGCCGGCGTTCAGGCAGGTAGAGAGCTTGAATAACTACGACATTTACAAACGCCGCCATTTCGCCGACCCGCCTGCCGATGACGACGACGACAACAACGACGCGGGCGACGATGATACCGGAAACTAAATGACATGAATAACCTTTTTCACCTTGCGTTTCCCGTGAGCGACCTCGCCGCCGCACGCGAATTCTATGGCGCCGTGCTTGGCTGTGAAGAAGGCCGAAGCTCTGAGCGCTGGATAGACTTCAACCTATACGGGCATCAGATCGTTGCCCACTTATCCGAAAGTGGAGCCGGCGTTAGAACATCGAATCATGTCGATGCCGATGATGTGCCCGTGCCTCATTTTGGTGTCGTTCTGCCAATGGATGAATGGAATGCTCTTGCTGAGAGGCTGCGAGCGAACGACGTTGAGTTTATCATCGAGCCAAAGGTACGATTTGCAGGTCAGGCTGGCGAGCAGGCGACCATGTTCTTTCTCGATCCGAGCGGTAATGCGTTGGAATTTAAGGCGTTCGCCGATTTCTCACAAGTATTCGCAAGATAGAAAATTATCAGCCACAGAGAACACAGAGAGAACCGAGATATTGCTCGGCCTTCCCAGAGTTCTCTGTGCACTCTGTGGACTATTACTTCCCGTCTACGAGGCGACGAATGGCGAGGGGATTGTCTTCCTTTAGCTCATCCGGCAGGGAACTGTCGGGAAAGTTCTGATAGCAGACAAGCCTTGAGAATCGCGTGATCGCACGGGTGCCTACGGCCGTTGAACGACCGTCGGAGGTAGCTGGGTACGGACCACCATGCACCATTGACGGGCATACCTCGACGCCGGTGGAGAATCCATTGAAGATCAGACGCCCGACCTTCGTTTCGAGGATCTCGATGAGGTCGGCGTACTCCTCCAGATCGTCTTCCGTTCCGTGGACGGAAGCAGTGAGCTGGCCTTCGAGCGAGCGCGCGATCTCCAGTAATTCGTCATGCGAATCAGAGCGAATGAGGAGTGTCGTCGGACCAAAGATCTCGTCCGCAAGATCGGGCGCGGAGAGAAACGTCGCAGCCTTCGTTTCGAAAACGGACGGATTGACAGCAAAACCGTTTAGCTCATCGACGCTGTTTGCTGAGAATGTTTCGACCTCACCTCCCCGTTTCATGTTGCCTTGCGCATAGCTCTTTGCGATGCCTGCGGTCAGGAGCGGGCTCGGATCTGTCGAGGTCATTAAAGATCTCATCTTCGAAACGAAACTATCGGGGTTTTCCTCGCCCGGCACAAAAACGAGGCCCGGTTTTGTGCAAAATTGTCCAGCGCCGCCTGTAACCGATGCATGTAGGCCCGCCACGACCGCGTCGCCCCGCTCCTTTACCGCGGAAGGCAAAATGAAGGTGGGATTCACAGAACTCATTTCCGCGTACACCGGTATAGGCTCGGCTCGGGCGGCGGCAATATCCATCAGCGCTCGCCCGCCTCGGCGAGAGCCCGTAAAGCCGACAGCCTTTATCGCCGGGTGCTTTACGAGGCCCTGGCCTATCTCATATCCGGCAGAAAATAAGAGACTAAACACGCCTTCCGACATGCCGCATTCGCGAGCGGCGTTGATGACTGCCGTGCCTACTAATTCTGCCG
Source organism: Acidobacteriota bacterium (assembly GCA_019247455.1). Taxonomy (GTDB): domain Bacteria; phylum Acidobacteriota; class Blastocatellia; order Pyrinomonadales; family Pyrinomonadaceae; genus OLB17. The sequence continues at coordinate 7,553 of JAFAOW010000290.1, forward strand.
TGCCGGGGTGGGCGATGTGTGCATTGACGATGACAGGACATCCGGCGGCGAGTGCCGAAGCAGTGTCACCACCTGCCACCGAATACGCAAGCGGGAAATTTGAGGCGCAAAAGACAGCGACGGGGCCGACCGGCTTGAGCATCGCGCGGAGGTCGGGTTTCGGCAGCGGCTCGCGCTCAGGAATGGCGTGGTCGATGCTCGCTTCGACCCATGAACCCTCGTCGAGGAGGTCTGCAAACATCCTCAACTGGCCGCATGTGCGGGCACGTTCACCCGCAAAACGCGCCGTGGGCAGTGCTGTTTCAAGCGAAGCCCGTTCAAGCAAAGTGTCGCCTAAAGCTTCGATATTTTCCGCGATCTTGCGGAGGAAACCCGCGCGTTTGCGACCGGACAGATTTCCATAAAGAAGGCGTGCCTTATCCGCGAGTTCGCAAACTTTGGTTACTTCTTCATTAGCCGCTGAATGGAAATTTGGTCCGACCCTTTCCCCCGTCGTCGGATCGAAAGCGGTGAAGATCTCGCCGGTTTCGGCACCGCGGGAGTAGCCGATGATGGATGTGCCAAGTAATTCCATGCTGTGTGTTAAGCCCCTGCTTACTCGCGGGCCTCTGCAACCCCGGGGCGGTTCGCGAGAGCTCGATCGATGATCGCGAGAGTCTCTTGAAGCTCGGTTCCCGTCAATTCAAGACGCGGCGGACGAACTCGAGCGTTTCCCCAGCCAACCTTTTCCTGCACGAGTTTGACCAGCTGAACGAATTTCGGCACGGTGTCGAGCCGCAGAAGCGGCAAGAACCACTCGTAAAGTTCGCGAGCCTTTTGATACTCGCCATTCATCGCGAAATCAAAAAGATCGACCGATTCTCTTGGGAAGGCACTCACGAGACCAGCGATCCAGCCCGTCGCTCCCGCGGCGATGCCCTCCACGATCGCGTCGTCGACGCCTACAAAGATCGCCAGGCGCTCACCGGTCAATGCCTTTATCGCAGTCACGCGGCGAACGTCGGTGCTGGATTCCTTCACTGCATGGAGGTTTGAGAGATCATTCGCCAGCTCCTCGACCTGCTCGGGCAGGAAATCTGTCCCGTATGCCACGGGATTGTTGTAAAGCATGCACGACAATTCCGTCGACTTCGCGACCTGCGTGATGTACTGCTTCATCTCTCGCCAATCGCCCCGGTAGACGTAGGGGGGCAGGATCATGAGGCCCGAACAACCGGCTTCCTGGGCTGACCTCGCTTGTTGGATCGCATCTGCTGTTGTCATCGATGCGATCGCCGCGATGACGGGGACTCTCGCTCCGACTGAATTAATGCATGATGTCCAGAGGGCCTTTTTCTCATCCAAGGAAAGCGTGCCGCCCTCGCCGAGACTGCCGTTGGTGACTATGCCCGTGCACCCGTTGTCAACGAGCCACGCAACATGCCGGGCGGTGAACTCGTGATCGATGTTCAGCGAATCGTCAAAGCAAGTCGTGATCGCGGGCATCACGCCTTTCCATTCGAAATTCATAGATACTTCATCTTAACTGGAAAGATCGGCGGACGCACGGAAGCGGGTTCCCAACCGAGAAGATACTCTACCGCGGGACCGCAAACGCGGCCCTGACACGGGCCCATACCACAACGCGTTTGAAGCTTTGCCTCTCGAAATGTTGCGAAATCCTTTACCTGGGCGTACGAGACGTCTTCACAGCGACAGATGAGCGTGTCGTCCTCCACCAGATGCTTGAGTTCCGGTCTTAGTGCGAATGTATGGTCGAGAGCTCTGCCGAACCCGGTCGCCGCATCACGTTTCTTGATAAGAGTCTTTGCTTTTTCCGTCTGACCGCTCGCTGCAAGTCCCGCGATCTCACCTTCGATAAGTGAAGATTCAATTCCCGCGATACCCGTCAGTTCCCCGGCACAGTACACGTCCCGAACGGAGGTCTGCTGGTGATCGCCGACCGATACAGAGCCGTCTCGAATTTGGCAACCGAGCAGCATTGGGAGCTCGAGATTCGGTACAAGGTGGAAGCCGCAAGCGACGTAGTCGCACTCGATGACTCTTGAAGAGCCTCGAGACTTTATTGTTACTTCCAATTCCCGTGCTAAGCGCTTGCTCACGCGCGGGCCTCTGCACCGCGTGATCCAGGTATCGGGCTTGTAGGGGATGCCGATGAGTCGAGCCCGAAGTGCCGCCGCCTGTACCATTTTTTCCGGTTGCCGCCACAGACCGCGGGCAAACCGCCGGATCTTCGCAGCGGAGGCTTGTTCGGCGATCACGAGAACTGTCGCCCCGTGCGTCTTGAGATAGTCAGCAACGGCGAGCAGCAGAGGACCCGAGCCGGCGACGACGATCCGCTTATTTTCGATACTTAAGCCGCCTTTCACCAGCGCCTGCAGGCCGCCGGCACCAAAAACTCCAGGCAGCGTCCAGCCTGGAAATGGGAGAAACCTTTCGCGAGCACCGGCCGCGAGGATCATCTTTCCGCACGAGATGCTGATACTCCCGCCTGGTGTCTGTGCAGTCAAAGTGTTGTCGCCCGAAAATGCGAAAACCGTGGCGGAATTAATGAGGTCGACGCGGCCTTGAGTGAGTGCGCGTAGAAACTTTGAGGCCGCGGGAGATCTTATTTTCCCGAGTTCAGCACGCCAGATCTGCCCGCCCGCGCGGGGGTTTTCGTCGATCAATGTAACGGTCCCACCTGAGTTTGCGGCTGCGGCAGCTGCCGCGAGCCCAGCGGGTCCAGCACCCACGATCAGGATGTCCGTGGAGGTCTTATTCACCTGTCACGATCTCCATTCCGTCTTCGGCGAGGACGGTGCAGCTCCGAACATGCGGCTGCCCGTTCACCGTTACCCGGCATTCGAAACAGATGCCGATCCCGCAGAGTGGTGCGCGGGCTTCGCCGCGGACGGAGGTGCGAAAAGGGTCGCCCGAGGCCAGTATCGCGGCGGCAAGGGTGGTGCCCTCACCAACTCGAACCTCTCGGCCGTTAACTTTGATCTTATGCATCCCGGTGTCTATGTTTCGTTTACGCTCTTGTCGGCGCGGGGCCTTTTGCAACTCGATCAGGAGCTTGCGGCGCTCCTCCCAGGCGAATACGGTTGGCGAGGAATCGGGGACTCGCGGCCCATTATTTCATCAGCAAGAAGCTCGGCGGTCCCGAGCGACATCGTGATACCAAGGCCTTCATGACCTGCGGCAGCATAGATATTCTTAAAGCCCGTTACCTTCCCAATGTAGGGTAGATTGTCAGGAGTCGCGGGTCTGAAGCCCGTCCACACCCGAACCGCCGACATCTCTTTGAGCGCGGGCATATACTCAAATCCGCGCGCGGCCATCCTGTTCAAGATCGCATTATCGACCGCGTCATCATTCGAATTAAACTGCCGCGATGAGCCGAGCAGTATCTGACCGGTTTTTCGGGGCTGGACGTTAAAGGCGACCGAAGACGCATCACTCCCGTGGGCCGACTTTAGATACCCGAGTTCAACAAGCTGATGACGCACAAAACCAGGATAGCGGTCGGTAATTACGAGGTGGCCCTTACGCGGTCGAATTTCTAAAGACGGCGAAAGGTCGCCAGCGTGAGCGCCAGCCGCGTTGATAGTGGTGCCGGCGGAGATCCTTTCTCCGGATGGCAGCCCGACACCGTCGTCTGATAAAGACGCGACGGAATTGAATTGCCGGTATTCAGCTCCCTGCTTTACGGCCTTTAGCAACAGATATCGGGTCGCTGCGAGCTGATAAACTACCGCGTCGCTGTCCACCAATAGACCACCGGAGAGATGCTTAGCGAGGTTAGGTTCAGCATCGAGGAGGGCCTGCGCGTCGAGCACGTGGGCAGTGATCCCGTTTTCGTCATAGACGGCCTTTTTTCGATGGACCTCTGACATCTCATCGGCATTCGCAGCGACCCAGATGGTACCGCAGTTCTCATACTCGCAAGAAGCGGGCAATTCGGGGGCGAGTCGACGCCAAAGTTTTTGAGAATAATGAGTGAGCGCAAGCTGGGCGGGACTGTCATCCATCGCGACGATATGCCCCATCCCGGCGGCGGTCGTGCCTGAGGCTGCGGAAGATGAATCGAGAATTAGGACTTTCAACCCTTCGCGCGCGAGTGCGACGGCGCAGGCTGCGCCAACGATCCCCGCCCCGACAATAGCCGCGTCAAATGTCTTCTTGTTTGATGCCAAATCTGTATGGATCGGCCGCGTCCAGGATCAGGTCGAGTTCGGCCGTCACGTGCGCCGTGCTTGTAATGCTCGGAATGACCTCGTCCCCGATGACCTCGACACGACCTTCGAAGATACTGCCGACGATACTTTCCTGACGCCAGACCTCGCCTTCCTTCAGCTTGCTATCGGCGTAGAGGCACGCGAGTTTAGCGCTTGTTCCTGTGCCGCAGGGCGAGCGGTCGTATTCCAGGCCAGGGCAAAGCACGAAGTTGCGAGAATCGGCGTTAGGCGTGGACGCAAACAATTCGATATGGTCGATCTCGGCCCGGTCAGCACCAGTAATGTTATTGGCGAAGAGGGCATTCCGGACGGCGACGGCGTAATCAGTAAGCTTTGAAAGGTTCGAGAATTCAATATTCTGTTGATGCTCGCTTATTAGAAAGAACCAGTTGCCGCCCCAAGCAATGTCACCGATGACGGGCCCGATCTCCGGTACATCAACGACTACATCCTTTGCGTAGCGGTAACTCGAAACATTGGTCATGGTCACGGAGCCGTCAGCGTTGAGTTTGGCTTCGACGTCTCCAACGGGTGTCTCGATCTTGTGTGTTCCGGTTGAAATGCGTCCCATGTATTCGAGCGTCTTTACTAAACCGATGGTGCCGTGACCGCACATGCCGAGATAACCGACATTGTTGAAATAGATCACACCGGCCGCCGAATCCAGGTTAACAGGTTCGCAAAGGACGGCGCCGACGACCGCATCGTGCCCGCGCGGCTCGCAGACGACTGCGGTCCGAAGATAGTCATAATTTGCGCGAAAGACTTCCAGCCTTTCGGCCATTGATCCATTTCCGAGGTCCGGAAAGCCGCTCATTACGACCCGCGTGGGCTCGCCGCCCGTATGCGAGTCGACGGCATGAATCCTAATCGATTCAGACATTTACGACTCGAAATATAACATGAAACTTTCAAACCACAGATAAAGGCCGACCGCAAAGTATTCATGTTCATTTGTGTTAATCTGTGATTCCGAATTCTATGAAGACGGCGCTCGTTCATCATCCGATCTACGCTAAACACGACACGGGGCTGGGACATCCCGAAACGCCGGTGCGTTATGAAGCTGTGATGAACGTGCTGCGAGAAGATGCAGTGTTTTGGACGGAGTTGACGGAGATCACGCCGGAAAAGGCATCGAAGGGCGTGGTACAGGCGGCGCACACTCCGCAGCACTTTCGGACGGTAGAGAATGCATTCAGTGAGGGTTACGACCGGCTGGATGCGGATACGGCCATATCGATGGAATCATTCGACGCTTCGCTGTTTGCGGCAGGGGGTGCGGTAGCAGGAGTGGATGCAGTTATTCAGGGCTGCGTGGACAATGCTTTTGTTGTCGTCCGCCCACCGGGTCATCACGCTACCGCCGAACGTGCGATGGGATTTTGCCTATTCAACAATGTCGCCGTCGCCGCAAAACATTCGCAGAATCATTACAAGGAGATAGACCGAGTTGCGATCATCGACTGGGACGTTCATCACGGCAATGGAACGCAGGGCATCTTTTACGATGACCCGAGCGTGTACTTCTTTTCGATGCATCAATACCCGTGGTATCCGGGAACGGGAAGCCGCGGCGAGACCGGCCACGGAAGGGGCTTGGGTTCCACAATGAATCTGCCGATTCGAGCGGAGACGCGGGCCGCGGAGCAAAAGCGAATGTTCGAGGCGGCTGTCGGCGATATCGCGCGCAACTTTTCTCCTGATCTGATCATGATCTCGGCAGGCTTCGATGCGCATTTGACGGATCCTTTGGGGCAATTGCGTTTAGAGGACGAAGATTACGTTTCAATGACACGGACGCTTAAGCAGTGGGCGGATGAGGCGTGCGGCGGTCGGATCGTCTCTTGCCTTGAGGGCGGATACAACCTTGCGACGCTGGGTGGAACGGTCAAAGCGCACGTAACAGGATTGAAGAACGGTTGACCTTGACTGCGATTCGCTTGCGCCCTTGTTGACGCGCGGGCCTCTGCAACTTGGGGCCTACGCTCGCGTTTCTCCTAGAAAAGCGACCTTATCCAACCGCCGTCGACTGCGATGGAACTGCCGGTGATGTAGCTTGCTCGCTCGGAAACGAGGAAAGCTGCGAGCGCGGCAAATTCTTTCGGGTCGCCAAGCCGCCGCATTGGTATTTCCTTTTCCCAGCGGCCGCGAACTTCATCGGCCGAAATGTCTTCCTTATTCGATAGAAAATCGATCAGTTCATCCAGTCGCTCGGTGCGAGTGTAGCCGGGAAGGATGTTGTTGACCGTGATCCCAAACGGCGCAACCTCGGCGGCCAGGGTCTTTGCGAATCCTGTGACTCCCGCGCGCAAGCTATTGGAAAGAATAAGGTTATCGACCGGCTGTTTTGAGGCGATGGACGTGACGTTGAGGATGCGGCCCCAGCCGCGGTCCTTCATTCGAGGCAGAACGAGCCTCGAGAGATCGATCACTGAATTGAGAAGAATCCTAACGGCGTCATCCCACGATTCGCGGGTTGTGGATTCAAACGGACCTGCCGGCGGGCCGCCGGAGTTGGTCACCAGAATGTCGATGTCGGCGAATCGCTCGAGGCCAGCCGCGACCAGTTTCTCGATCTCAGACGTTATCGAAACATCTGCGGCGAGGCTCAGGACCTCAGCGTTCGTTTCTGCACGGATGGACATGGCCGCGCGATCGATCGATTCCTGTTTGCGCGAACAGATAATGAGTGAGCAGCCTTCTGCCGCCAACTCCCGCGCAACGGCGAAGCCGAGTCCCTGGCTTGCTGCGGCAACGAGAGCTGTTTTTCCTTTTAAGCCTAGATCCATGAATTATCAGAGAGTTTCCCGCAAAGCCGCGAAGGCGCAAAGAAGAAGTAAAGGAAGACGACCTACTTTTGCCGTAGGTAATCGTCGGTCTTGTTTAGCCAATCTTCGCGGGGCGGGTCGAACACATCGACATCGATCGTGTCCTCTAGCGCCTCCGCCTTGTGCAGGACGTTGGATGGAATGACAAGCACCTCACCGGCGCGAACATCGATCTGCTTTTCTTCAGGCCCGATCCAGAATCGCAGTGCGCCCTCGAGAATGTAGGTAAGCTGTTCGTTCTCATGAGAATGCTGAGGAACTACACACCCTTTCTTCAGATAAACATGTGAGAGCATCATCTTGTTCCCTGTGATCAGGCGGCGGCCGATCATGTCGTTGACCTCTTCCACCGGCATGTCATCCCAGCGGTGGAATGTGACTTCGGTTTGTTCCATACGTCCCAATATACGAGCGCTCGGGATAAATCTCAAAATTTCGATGGAGTCGCTGTTACCGGCGCTTAGTGGGAAAACGCACGTGTGATAATATCCTGATTACCGCCGATACTAAGGCAGGAGGTGAGCATGCCCGACGTCGAAATTCCGTGTGTACAATGCAAAGAGATCTTCATCTTTACTGAAAAGGATCAGGAACTATTTTACCAGCGGAATATGATGACGCCGCAGAGGTGTCCGCGATGCCGTTCGAAGAAGGCTGCCGCGAGCGCGGAGCCTAATGCGCGCTTTGAGATAGTGTGCGACAACTGCGGCAAGCACGACACTGTCCCCTTCCAGCCAAAGGTCGGGCGCTCGGTCATGTGCAAAGATTGCTACGAGGCGAGCCGCTCAAGAATGCGTGCCGCGTGATCGGAAAATGAGAAAGTGAGAATGCGAGAAGGGCCGGAGTTGGGCCCTTTTTGTTTGAAGGAACTATGAGTTTTGAAACCGTCGAATACAACCTGAATGGTGCAGTCGCGACGATCGCGATGAATCGGCCCGACGCACTGAATGCATTATCAATGCAGCTCACTCTCGATCTGGGAGCAGCGGTCAAACGAACCGTCGCCGACGGGGCGCGAGCCGCGATACTTACGGGAAACGGGCGTGGATTCTGTGCTGGCGGGGATCTGAGAGAGATGCAGGCTATGTGGGAGAAGGAGGGAAGGATGGAGGCTTTCGTCGAAGCTCCGCTCGGCGCGCTGCATGAGGTCATCCGATCTATTCGCGAGACTCCAATTCCTTTTGTTGCGGCGGTAAACGGGGTATGCGCGGGCGCGGGTGTTAATTTTGCACTTGCCTGCGACTTGGTTGTGGCCGCGGAAGATGCGTCATTTAGGGAGGCTTTTGTCCGTATCGGGCTGGTGCCCGATTGCGGCGGAACATTTTTCCTGCCGCGCGCAGTGGGTGAAAAGATAGCAGCGGAATTGTTCATGACGGGCGACGCCGTCTCGGCGGGCCGGGCGCTCCAAATAGGGATGATCAACCGCGTCGTGCCGCCTGAGAACCTTATGACGGTAACGGGTGAGATCGCGGCGAAGCTTGCGATTGGACCAACGGCATCGCTGGGCCGGATCAAGAGAATGATGAACGCGTCATTTTCCAACGATCTTGCGGCGCAGCTCGCTCTTGAGCATGAATGCCAGATCGAAGCGGGAAAGGGCGAGGATTTCAAAGAAGGGGTGACCGCATTCTTTGAAAAGCGTCCGCCGAACTTCCAGGGTAAATAAACACCGTAAACAAAGAAGCCCCGTCTCATTTGAGCCGGGGCTTCCTAATGAAGTTACAGGATGATCAGGCTGCGGGAGTGTCCTTTTTATTTACGCTTTAGACCTTGCATCTGAGAAATAGTAGCACCAAATTAATTAGAGCCAAGACCTTTTTCCGGTTATAGGATACTTTCGTCGAACGGCGCGGCGGAGTGACCGAAGTCACGCTACGCCAGCACCGATTCGAGCTTCTTCATCGCGCCTACGAGGATCTCGTCCTCGCGGGCGATACAGATGCGGACATGAGCGTCCCAACGGTCGCTGTCGGCAAACGCACTGCCCGGCGTCATGCCGACACCGGCGTCACGCATAAGCATTTCATTGAAGCCTATCGCGTCATTGAATGATCTTGGGATACGAGCCCAAATGTAGAACGCCGATCCGGAGTCGTAGATCTCAAAGCCGAGCCGTTCAAGACCCTCTGAGAAACGCCGGCGCTTCGCGTCAAATCTCGCAGTAAGGCGCGTGTAGTATTCGGCGTCCGACATGAGGACGTGTGACAGCGCCTGCTGAAGGGGCGTCGGAGGGCAAACGTAGATGACGTTGGCGGCATTGTTGAGCGGCGCCATAAGCTCGCCCTTACCGTAGGCATAGCCGAGGCGCCAGCCGGAGATATTCCAGGACTTTGAGAA
>JAFAOW010000297.1 GCA_019247455.1 Acidobacteriota bacterium
AGACAAACGAGGGCGAATAACAGATGCAGTTTTTGCACGGGCCTAAACTCCTTTGGGGTGTTTGAGATGTATGTAAACGCTTGAATTATGCGGCTAAACGACCACCTATTCAAGCGAATACGCGGTGGCCGCCCGCCTCTTTACAAAGCTTTACAAACGTCAGAAAGTCTTAGTACGTGACAACGGGAGCTAAGGTTTGCCGCCCGCGTCAACCCGTGGACCTTGGTAGAACTTTGTTACATGGCCGAAGGTTCTCGATCGCATCCGCCCTGGATATACCCCCCGGGCCTGAGACCAAAACTAACTTAGGAACCGCGGCATGCGTCTCTGTAGATTCTTCGGCAGAAGGATCTCCATCGCGTCATCGACTGTGACGATCCCGGCGATATCACCGTCGTCGTCAACGACCGGAAGGGCCAGAAGGTTGTATTCCGAAATGGCCTGGGCGACCTCGTCGGCCGGGTCTGACGGATGAGCGTATCGAAATTCGCTCCGCATCACATCCTCGAGTTTGCGCGTGGGGTCGGCGAGAATAAGCGAACGCAGCGAGATCAACCCTGATAGCTTCCACGAACCTTTTTCCTCCACTACATAGAGGTAATAGATCATGTTCGGCGTCTCGGCCATCTCGCGCAGAGAGCGTATCGTCTCGCCCACCGTCAGGTTCTTTGGGAAAACCACGAACTCTGTCGTCATAAGGCCTCCCGCCGTGTCGTGTTCGAATTCCATCAACTCGGCTACGTCCGCCTTCTCATCGTCCTCCATCAAAGCAAAAAGCTGCTCGGACTTTTCATCGTCCATCTCGTCGAGCACATCGACGGCGTCGTCAGGTGACATTTCCTCGAGAATGTCCGCAGCCCGCTCTTCGTCGAGATCCTCAAGAATGCGCGCTTGAGCCTCGGTAGACATTTCCTCAAGTGTGTCTGCCGCAACCTCGTCGTCAAGGCTCTCAACGACCTCTGTTCTATGGATCGGTGATAATGATTCAGCCAACTGCGCGATCTCGACGGGGTGCAGCCGCGAAAGCTTATCTTTAGAAGACTTTAGCTGAACGGTGACGGTCGTCGTATCGGTGGCAAGATAACCCACGTCCTTCCAGTCGATGACCTCGACCGGGCGATCGCTTCCAAAAAAGCCCTTAGGCATAAGGCGTCTAACAAATCCTTGCAGACTGACGTCGGCACCTGACACGCGCCATTCGCCTCCTGTCTCGATAAGCTGAACATCGTTCACGCGAACCACTCTCTTGCCGTCTACGTCGATCAGCTGGTTGTCGAGTACGTCACGGCCAAGCAGCACTTCACCCTCACGGCGAGTAAAAGGCGCCAGATCCAGGATCGTGGAGGTCATGCGTGCCCCGTGCGCACTGAGGTCCTTGAAATCGCGGCTCGGCATAAAGAAGTTTCGCCGGCGGTATCTCGCGATCAGACCGATCACGGGCGGATGCTCTTCATCCCCGTAGCGGACCAACACGTCGCTGATCGTCGCTATCCGCTCGCCGCGTGCGTCGAATATCGGCCTGTTCTGTATCTGCGAGACGTAGAGCATCAACTAGAAGATAACGAAATTCTCCCTCGATTGTCAGCGATTCAGTCTGATATGCACAACATGTTTGTTTTTGTTTGTGATTTGTGGAAACCACCTGATCTTATTCCTTTCTATTAATTAGGCGACGGAAGCCTCAGAATTCCGCCCCTCTCCACAGCGGATACCCGTGCGCCTAACCTGCCAACAACTGTGAATATTATGAGAAGAGTATACCCCCTTATCGTCTTCTGCCTGTGTGCGGCAAGTCCCCTGTTCGCACAGCAGCGTCAGCGTTACTCCTTTGACAATTTTGATACTTCGCGCGGTGTAAGCGTCGTGCGGCCGGACTTCGTGCCGATCGGCGCGAAAACCCGGAATGTTGCTGCAAATACGGCCGTCGCAAAACAAAAGAACGGCAAAAAGCCGCTCTTTAATCCCACCGTGCTCTCTCAACCCATTAATCAGCCATCGCGTCAATCGCGGATGAACGTCACGGAGGGCTACGCCGATGGGGATCTATCCCGCGGAGCAAGTTACAACCGATCGAGCTTTTTAGGCAATGCGAGCGCTTCGATGAAAGGATTTACCACCGGCAGCCCGCTGATCGACTCGTACATCGTCGACTCGAGCCGGCGGTATTCAATAGATCCCCTGTTGATCTATTCGCAGATGCACACGGAATCGTCATTCAAGCTCAACGCGACCTCGAATAAAGGTGCGAGCGGCTTAATGCAGCTGATGCCCGCGACGGCGCGCCGCCTGGGCGTGACCAACATCTACGATCCAAAGCAGAACATCGAGGGCGGCGTGAAGTACATGCGCATCCTGCTCGATATGTTCGGCGGCAACATCAGCCTCGCACTTGCGGGCTACAATGCGGGCGAGGGAGCCGTGCAGAAATACGGCAATCAGATCCCGCCATTCACTGAAACGCAGGAATACGTTCGCCGCATATCCGCGAGGTATGCGTCGATCTCTGATGGTTCATTCGCACGCAACTACAAGCGGGTAAATTCCGCCACCGCCGCAAAACTCGAGCAGAGGACCGCTCGTCCCCTTGCGGTGTATGATCCCGGCCCAGTCGCCATTCGAACCGCCGACGGACGGATGAGACTTGTGAATCAGTAGGCAAAAAGCAGGAGCAGAAGCAGTAATAAACGAGAAGTGATACTCAATTCGGTACTCTACGCGGTTGTGACTGCCTACCGCCTCCTGGCTTCTGCCTACCGGCCAGGTTCCCACCGAGAGTAAACACTCTTCTCCAAATGGTCGAAAGACATGCGGCCGGTTGCGTTGACCGGCCGCGTTTTTGTTGCGCCAAGATGGTGTTATGGCCACGTTTGGAAATCCCGCCGCCCCGAAACAATAGTGCCAACACGCCGTGATGAAGACTTCTACTCCCTTAGACTATCCTGACCGTGCGCTCACCCTTTGTGACGATGCCGATCTCGCGTGCTTCGGGAATTTCTGAACGAAGTGATGAGGAGTCGGACGTTACGACGACCATTCCGATCCCCATATTGAAAGTCCGGAACAGCTCGTGATCTGAGACATTTCCGAGCCGCTGCATCAATCGAAAGACAGCGGGCTCAGGCCAGGAGCTACGGATTATCTCGACTGAAACGCCCTCGGGCAGGATGCGCGGGATGTTCTCGAGAAAGCCTCCGCCTGTAATGTGAGCGAGGCCTTTGATCAGGCCGGAATCGAGCAGGGGGCCGAGTTGGGGCAGGAATGACGAGTGTGTTGCAAGTAGGGCCTCACCCACGGTGGTGCCGAGTTCTTCAACGTATGAGTCAACCTTGTAACCGCCAACCTCGAAAAAGAGCTTGCGGGCGAGCGAATAGCCGTTCGTTTGCAGGCCCGTTGATGGCAGCCCGAGCACCACATCGCCGGGCACGATGGACTTACCGTCGATGACCTTCGGTTTGTCCACCACTCCGACGATGAAGCCAGCTAGGTCGTATTCGCCAGGCGGATAGAAGTCGGGCATTTCGGCCGTTTCGCCGCCGAGAAGCACGCAGCCGTTCTCGCGGCACGCCCGGGCCATTCCTTCGACGACAGAAGCGGTCACATAGGGGTCGAGCTTACCGGTCGCAAAGTAATCCAAAAAGAAGAGCGGCCGAGCTCCCTGAACGAGGATGTCGTTGACACAGTGATTGACGAGGTCCGCACCTACCGTGTTATGGATGCCCGTCTCAAAGGCGAGTTTTAGCTTCGTCCCGACCCCGTCCGCCGAAGCGACGAGGATCGGCTCCGCCATATCGGGAAACGCGCCCGCGAACATCCCTCCGAAGCTGCCGATCTCGGTCAGCGTCCGCTCGTTGAAAGTCGACCGGGCGTATTCGCGTATCTGCGCAACGGCGCGGTTGGCATTGTCGATCGAGACCCCGGCGTCAGCGTATGAAATCGAATGCTTCACTTTGGTTCCTTTACGTGACCGCCTCCGTGGCGGATCAATGCTTTATCAAAAGTTAGAAGGTCGTGACCGAAAGAGTGGGATTCGACCGCGGAATAGCAATCGGCCAACGACAGGGACGGCGATTTCAGGTATAGCCGAAATGCGGCGGTTATCAACTCTTCGTTATGGTGCACGGTTTCCAAAGCAAAGAAGGTCGTCATGAGGCGGACAATCAGGATGCGCTCAAATCGATGAACTCGCTCGAGGACATACACCACCTCGTTTGTCACGACATCAGTTACGTAGCATTTCGACTTATCGATCACCCTACGCGCCCGTCGGGATTGATCTGGCACATCCTCAAGGATGAGCCGAAGTACGACGTTTGCGTCGAGGCTTGTAAAATTCATTTTGCCAAAGCTCAGCGGCCATCTCCCGCAACTCTCTAACAGTCTTGCCTCTTAGACGCTCGGGGATCTTTACGTCTTTCATGATCTGCTCTCTCAATACTTCAAACTCAGCCATCGCAATTCCCGTGTCGATCTCGATGTTGTTCGCCTCGTTAACAAAGAGCCGAACCTTCTGACCTGTTCTTAATCCAAGAGACTTGCGAATAGAGGCAGAAATCGTGATCGTACCCTTACTAGTAATGGTGGTTTCGTATTTCACGTATTACATACTACGAAACGTATTACGTCTTGGTCAATTTCTTTCGTTCGCGACCGCTTGCTGCCAAATTCTCGTGGGTTTACCTTTCCTTTAAAAGTGTCGTTTACGCGTTTACAAGTAAAGCGTCAACGTTTCGCTACCCCTCGAGCAGCTCGAGTTCGAATAAACAATAATACCCACCGGAACTCGTTCTTCATACAACGAGAAAATCGGATCATAACTTTGTGCACCATCAAACTCATTGACCTTCGAGGGTACGCGCCATTAGCATCCTCATATGAGTTTCACTTTGATCGACATGGGCAGCGAGAACTTCGAATTCTCAGCCAACGTATGGAATTGGAAAGCGGCGATCGAGCTGATACGCAGCTTTGACGTCGTGAGCGAGAGCACCGTGCGGCAAATGAGCTACAACGCAACCGGGGTCAAAGTAGATATCAAGGACGCTCACGAGATCGGTTCTCGGATCCGGGACGAAATACTGCCGAAAGTACCCGAGGGCAAACGAATGTACTCAGACCTCTCGATCACGGACGCGCCGGACGACATGACGCTGCATCGTGATAGCGACGAGCAATGGAAGAATTACAGTGTGTCGCACGAATGGCTAAAGGAATTCTCCGATTTTTGTCTCAAGTCAAAAGGGTTTCAAGTATTTTGATTCTGCAGCAGTTTGAATGTAGATCGCGCTGGTAAAGCGGATAAAGCGGATCAGGCTTTTACCGCCTGATCCGCTTTATCCGCGTTCCGACCCTTTAAGCAAAGTGCAAGACGTACTCCAATCCATCGAACCTGCCTTCCACAATATCTGGGTACAGATAGCACTCCTCATCCTGTTCGCGACCGCACACGGATACGCCGGGGCCTGGCTGGCGGTCCGCATGCTTTTCCGGCCTCGGCGGCCGGTGAAACTCTTCGGCGTGACGGTCTTCCCTCAAGGGATGATCCCGCGGCATCGCGAGCGTCTTGCGAATGCTATAGGCAAAGCAGTTGGAGAGGACCTTGTTTCAAGCGAGACCATTCACGAGGAGTTGATCGGCAAGGACTTTTTACGAAACAAGATACAGGCGGTCGTGGATGGATACACGGACGAGTTGCTTTCGGAAGATTACCCTTCCTTGATCGAGGCCCTGCCATCGGGGTTGCGAGAGCCTGTACTCGACGCCATCTCAGCTCTGCAGAGAAAGCTGGCAGAACATATTCACCAGGTCTTGCGAAGCGATGAGTCGCGCAAAGCGATCGAGGGTTTTGTCACGCGTCGAGTGGACGAGGTTTTAGGAATGCGCGTGTCTGAAATGATCGATGATGAGACATTCGCGAAGATCAACGCCTTTCTTGAAGAACGTATCGCACGTGCCGTTCACTCCAATGTGTTTGAAAACAACATTCGAGACTTTATCGGCCGCCGCCTCGACGACCTCATTAACGCCGAGACGCCGTTGTCGTCGATGTTCACACCGGACGCGGTCGCGCTGCTAAAAGAGAAGGCGAATGAGCAAATAGAGCCGGCAATTCATCAGCTTACGGAGCTTGCAGCGGCTGAGCGCACACGGGAGCAGATCGGGGCCCTTATCAAACACGAGGTTCACGATTATTACGAGAATCTATCATTCTTTAAGAAGATCTTCGTATCCCGAGAGAATCTGCTCCAAGAGGTCGACCAGCTTGTAAACGAGAGCTTTCCCAAGCGGATAGAGGAGACATTGCGAGGCACATTCTTCGCAGAGGAAGCGCGCAGCTTTATCTCAACAAATATCGACAGCGCCATGTCGCGGCCGCTGTCTGTCGTAATTGGAAAGGTAGCCCCCGACCAACTCACACGTCTTAAGGAACAGGTGACGAGATCTGTCCTTTCGCTGCTTCAAAGCGAGCAGACGACCTCAGGTGTAGCGGTCTATATCAGAACAACGCTCGAGAAACTTCGTCCGCACAGTATCGACGCCATTCTCCAGCTTGTGCACCCGGAGTCCGAGGAAAAGCTGAAGCAAATGCTTTCGCGAGGCCTCGTCGATATCCTCGCCCGGGAGGAATCGTCCAATATCATCAATGAGATCCTGGCCGATCAGGTTAACCGGCTGCTTTCGCGCCCGATCGGAAGGCTCGGCGATCACATCCCGGAGGATAAGTTGAGGACGGCCTCGCATTCGGTAACCGACGCGATCATTACGGCCGTTTCCGCGAAGCTGCCCGACGCCATTCGCGAATTCGATGTCGGTGGTGTTGTAAAAGAAAAGATCAAGAACTACCCGGCCGAGAAATTGGAATCGCTTGTCCTTTCGGTCGCAAAAGAGCATCTCAGAACGATCGAGCTATTCGGCGCTTTGTTCGGATTTATCATCGGCACGCTGCAGGCGATACAGTTCTACATCTACGCACGTTGACCTCGGTTGACGGAGCACTCTCGGGTCTGCTACTTTCTTGCCACCCCGCGTGAAAACCCCGTTATGCTGAAGCTGCCTGTCTATCTGCTGTTTGCGCTGGCTTTACTGCATAGCGCCGTCTTTTCGCAGAACTTGAGCCTCACCATCCCACTGGGCGGAAATTCTTGGGTGACTACCCACTCTAGGCAGGGTGACGAAGAAGTCACCGACAATGGCTGGAGCGATTGGACCGAGACGGACACAGTATTTAGCACATTTGTTTACCTGAACAGGTCTGGCACATTGCGAATTGCCGCTGAGATGTCCAGCGCGGGGCGGAGCGTACTACGTTGGTACGTGGCCGGGGTTTCGAAAACGATCGTCATTGCCGGACCGAAGAAAAAATATGACATCGGGGAGTTCGCCATCGGTAAACCGGGGTATGTCCGCATCGATGTTAGCGGTATCAGCCGTAGCGGAGGTGTCTTTGCGACGATCAAAGATCTGATCATCTCAGGATCGGCCGTCGATACAAAAGCAGCTTTCGTGAAGAACAACGAGGGTAACTTCTTTCTGTGGGGCCGTCGAGGTCCATCCGTACACCTCCGGTACGACACGTCAAAGGTCACGAGCAATATTGAATGGTTCTACAGCGAGATCACGGTTCCAAAGGGCAACGACGTTATCGGTTCTTATTTCCAGGCGGACGGATTTAACAATGGCTACTTCGGCATGCAGGTCAATTCCTCGACCGAACGCCGCGTGCTGTTTTCCGTCTGGAGCCCGTTCCAGACAGACGATCCAAGAAACATTCCGGAGAATAAGAAAATAAAGCTCCTGAGAAAAGGTACTGATGTCGCGACCGCCGAGTTTGGAAACGAAGGCTCAGGCGGGCAGAGTTATCTGAGATACAACTGGAAGCCCGGGACCGCATACGGATTTCTTCTACGGGCTCAGCCTGTAAAGAACAACTTCACAAATTACAGCGCATGGTTCTACGCCCCGGATGAGAAAAGGTGGATATTCATCGCTAGCTTTAGCCGGCCTGAAACAAGTTCGTATCTCGAGGATCTCTACTCCTTCCTCGAGAATTTCGAGCCGGATCAGGGCTATATAACTCGCTCGGCCTGGTACCACGACCAATGGGTGAGGACCACCGCCCAGAAATGGGTGCCCATTACTCAGGCAAGCTTTACCTACGACGATACGGCTTCTAAAGGCTATCGATTGGACTATAGCGGCGGCACAGGATCAGGCGGCTTCTACTTGCGAAATTGCGGTTTTTTTAACGGTGGGACGAAACTGGATAGTGTATTCACTCACCCCGTTCCGCCGTCGCCCCCGGACGTGAACCTTGCCAACTTCAAATGAGTATTTCGATCCGTTATGAATAAACTTGTCGTCATCTCAATTCTGCTGCTGGCGTGTGCGATCCCGTTCCACGCTCAAACTGCAAAAGACGCTCCGGTTCTGACCAAGATGCTTAATGATTTCCTCGCGGGGGTCAACGACCCGGCCGTGCACGATCGCTTTTGGGCGGATGATCTCATCTATACACGCTCGGCGGGGGTGCGAATTACGAAAGTCGAGCTGATGAAGGGAATGAGATCTTCCGCGACCCCAAAAACCGGGGATCCGGTCGTAAGCTATTTCGCCGAAGACATCCAGATCCATCAATACGGCAAAACGGCGGTGGTGGCGTTCAAGCTTGTCAGCACGACGACGCGAGCCGATGGCACAAAAACTGTTGGTAATAACCTGAATACCGGAGTTTTTGTTAAGCGAAAGGGCAGATGGCAGGTCGTCGCGTGGCAGTCGACAACGGTGCCGTTGCCAAAGAATTAAGCCGAGAAAATATTCCCTTCTTTTGCTGGATTTCCTGCAAGTTTTCCTCATAGGAGCGTTCATTCGGGCGCAGCGTTGGTGTTTGGCGGCAGGCTTTGCCCTGCGGAAAGACGCGAAAACATCACTCCGGCTGCGGATGTCTGCCAGCGGAGCGGCATGGGCCCCGCGGATTTTCTTATATGAGGAATAACAATGAGAAGACTTGTATTGACTTCAGTGTTTGCGGTTTCGACCGCCGTTCTTGGTGCTTGCTCTGGCACAGCCGACAACACCAAGCCAGCAACCCCGACCCCGGCGCCGGTCAAAACGGCCAGCCCGATCCAGGAAGCCAGCCCGATCACAACCGGCACTCCGAAGACGACCACGTCGCCTGAGGTGAAGAAGGATGAAAAGGGCACAAACGTCAACAAGGAGGCAAAGCCGGCGGCAACACCTAAAGCGAAATAAAGCTTTCCTTCGAAAGCGTCCTTATTGAGAGGCGGGTCCGTGGGACCCGCCTTTTTCTTGCGTATCGCAAAATTCCCCGAACTTTCGGAAGCCGGGTGTCGTTTCCATCCTGACAAGCAGTTTCGGAGGGATTATGAAAAAGATCGGTCTATTGATTTTCGTAGGGTGCCTGGTGGTGGGACTTGTTTGCGCCAACATGTTTTCGTTCGGTAAGACATCGGCGAAGTTCTTCAATTTTGAAATGAATTTCGGCGGCGTAAAGGGATCGGGTAACGTCGCGACAGATTCTCGTTCCGTTGGCGAATTTCACGGCATCCAGGTCGGCGGAGTCTATCAGATGGAGGTTACCGCCGGCAAAGAATATTCGGTCGAGGTGACCGCGGACGATAACATCCTTCCGCTCATCCGCACGGAGGTCTCGGGCGGGATCCTCAAGATCTCAAGCTCAGAACACGTATCGCCAAAGAACGTGATGAAGATCAAGGTTACGGCGCCCGACATCGACAGCCTCGACGTCTCAGGTGTAGCGAATGTCTCTTTGACCGGTGTCAAGAATGCAGCTCTCTCGATCGATTCATCCGGCGCCTCAAAGGTGCATGTCGACGGCACGACCGCGAAGCTCACTGTTGACGTCAGCGGCGCAACCAGCATCGATGCCGACGGCCTTACAGCAGAGAACGCCACGGTCGGCGCAAGCGGCGCAAGCAGCGTATCGGTAAACGTAACCGGTAACCTCAAGTCCAACGCAAGCGGGGCAAGCAAGATCCGCTATTCTGGAACGACCAACGTTGAATCGAAGACAACTGGTGCCGGCAGCGTCTCGCAGAAGTAAGTCTCACCTATCCGGGATAAGCGACTTCAGAAGCTCTTTCCTCGTATCATATCCTCGAGTTCGTCTCGGGGATCTTTTTTTTTCGCTGTGCCTCGAGGTAGGTCGAGTATGCGAAATAATGAAAATTTTTTTCAATTTTTCGGGCAAAAACGCGTTGTGTTTGTATCGATTCCCTGCTCTATAACAAGAGAAAATTGTCTCGAATTTGTTGAAAGATAAGGAAGTTAAATTGTTGTTAAACTTGCCGAAAAAAACCTGTGGAATTCGTTTGCACGCATCTCTTTTTTCGTGTTAGTCTGTTACCCGTTTCCGAAACTTTGGCCGCTGTAACCCGTTGAAAGTAAACGGCTTAAAGCGTTACCTTAAGTTTTATGCGATTGAGTGGTCGGGTTGTGGAAAAGGTTGTGAATATCCTGTTCCCCGTGCGGTTTCCAAAAACCCGGAAGTCCAAAAAAGTAAACGACTTTTTGAAAATCCACAACGCATAAACACCGGCCCGGGAAACGTTCAAGGGATAATTTTAAATTTTACTTCCGGCACGGAAGCGCACCTCCATTAAGCGCAACGGCCATTATCATTTTGAAGGCACCATCTATTAAGACAACTCCCTGGGACGACCTACTGGTCAGTGTTAAGTCCCGCTTGAACGACGATGTTTTCAACACGTGGTTCCGTCCCGTAAAGTTCGACGGCCTCGACGAGGCATCGAAAGTGATAAAACTTTCTGCCGGCGAGATAACCAAAGATTGGATATCGAAGTACTATGCAGACCTCCTCGAACAGACGCTTACCGATCTTGGCTACGATGATCACACTATTGAGTGGACGGTAGTCGAAGACGGCGGGACAGTCCTTAACTTTCAGGCAGAAGACGCCGACGGGTCACTTTATTTTCATACGCAGCGCGGTTCCCACTCTGCGCGTCCGAGCGCGACAGGCCACTTCATAGATATCGAACCTGTTGAGGATAGCCTCAATCCGAAATACACATTCGAGAAGTTCGTGGTCGGCTCGTGCAACCAGTTCGCTCACGCAGCGGCGAAGGCTACCGCCGAAACACCGGGCACGACGTACAATCCTCTTTTCATATATGGCGGGGTGGGTCTGGGCAAGACCCACCTGATGCACGCGATCGGGCACTCGATCAAGCGGCGGGCTCCGCATATGCGCGTCGCCTACATCACATCTGAGCGATTTATGAATGAGCTGATCAACGCCATTCGTTTTAACAAGACGCCGGGCTTCCGCGATAAGTACAGATCTATCGACGTCTTGCTTATGGACGACGTACAGTTCATGGCCGGCAAGGAGCGTACGCAGGAGGAGTTCTTCCATACCTTTAACACGCTGCACAATTCGCAGAAGCAGATCATCGTCACAAGCGATTGTCCTCCACGCGAGATTCCTACGCTTGAGGAAAGATTGCACTCTCGATTTGAGTGGGGACTGATAGCGGATCTGGAGCCTCCGGACCTTGAGACCAAGGTCGCCATTCTTAAGAGGAAGGCGGACATGGACGGTATTCATCTGCCCGACGAGATCGCAATGTATGTTGCAAGCAAGGTTAAAAGCAACGTGCGCGAGCTTGAGGGTTCGCTTGTGAGGCTGGTGGCCATCTCATCGATGAAGGGCGTGCCCATCTCGAAGCTTCTCGCCCAGGAGGCGATGAAGAACATTCTCGACGCCGAGCGGCCCGCGGGACTCACCATCGACCGTATCGCACGGGCAGTGGCCTCGCATTATGATCTGACCGTCGAGGAGATGAAATCTAAGAACAACTCTCGAGCGATCGCGATGCCCCGGCAGGTCGCAATGTATCTCTGTAAAAGGCTCACACGGCACAGCTTTCCCGAGATCGGAAGGGAGTTCGGGGGTAAGCATCACACGACCGTGATGCACTCGGTGGACAAGATCGCCACTCTTATGCAGGACGACCGCAATTTCCACAGGGATGTGGAAGAGTTAATTGACAGTATTTGCAATTAATTAAAGGTTTTTTAACCTGGCACGGTCCGCAGCGATTTCCACATGGTAGTAGCAAAGCGACTATGGTTAAGTCCTTTAATTTCAATATTTGATATAAGTTTTCCACTTTTCCGCAGCGGCGTCTTCAAATCTGTTGTGGATAGAAGTGGAAAACGGGCGATAAATAGCGGGGGGCGGCGTGGATGTGAATTTCCACAAGTTTTCCACAGACCGATTGTGGAAAGAAAAGTGCAAATAAAATAAAGGGTTAGGTCGCTTTTCAACATTTCCACACCTGCTACTGATACTGGATCTAAGTAATGATTTTGATTTATTAGATACTTCAAAAGGTGTATAGTTTTTGACAGTTTGTTTTATTAATGAAACAAAGTAAGTAATGCGGCAGGAGTAATAAGCGAATGGAATTCAAGATCAAGCAAAGTGTTCTGAAAGAGGAATTAGGTTTTATCCAGGGAGTCGTAGAACGCAAGACGACTATCCCCGTCCTATCGAATATTCTGATCGAGTCGATCGGTGAAAAGGAGATCCGAATTGTCGGTACGGACCTCGACGTCACGATCCGCTGCGACGCCGAGGCCGAGATCATTTCAGGCGGGGCGATCTGCGTTCAGGCCCGCAAGCTGTTTGATATCGCGAGAGCTCTTGAGCCGGGTGATGTTCATTTCAAAAAGCAGGAGAATGAGTGGGTTACGGTCAAAGCCGGCCGGGCTAATTACCGCCTCGCCGGCGTCAACCGCGAGCAGTTCCCGGAGATCCCGCAGTTCAAATCGACGCCGCTCAAGCTATCGGCCGAGGTGTTTGCGTACTTCATCCGCAACACTGCATTCGCCATCACAACCGAGCAGTCACGGTTTACTCTATCCGGAGCTAAATTCATCGTCGGCGATGGTGTCGCGAAGATGGTGACAACCGACGGCCACCGGCTGGCGTACGTCGAGCGAAAGGTCGATGCGGCCGACGCCGTGATGGATACGCTGATACCGAAAAAGGCTTTGCTTGAGCTTGTAAAGATCACGCGCGGGCAGGGCGACGTTGCCTTTGGTGAGGACCCGAACCACATTTATTTTGAGACCGAGGGACGCCTGTTGATCACTAGAAAGCTCACCGGCCAATTCCCCAACTACGAGATGGTGATGCCGAAGGATTGCGACCACACCGCTGTCTTCGATCTCGAAGAGATGCGTTCCGCCGTTCGCCGTATGTCGCTTATCGCAGATGACCGAAACCGCTCGATCCGCATGACCGTTCGCGAAGGCGAAATTGAGGTCAGTGCTCAGTCCGCTGAAGAAGGCGAGGGCACCGAGGTGGTCCAGGCTGAGTACACAGGCGATGAAACGACGCTTGGTTTCAACTGGCAATACCTGCTCGAATTCCTTTCGAATGTCAGTTCGACGGAAATGATCGCTGCCGAGGCCGAAGCCACCGAGGAGGGTACTGTCAAGGAGACCGATGGAGATAAGGTCCGCGTTCGCGATACAGCCCCGAGGACCCGAATCACCTTCGAATTTAAGGACCCGAATGCGCAGACACAGATGTATATCGCGGGCGAGGCGGCCTACGATTACAAGTACATTGTGATGCCGCTAAGGATATGACCTAAGGGGGGTTATGCTTCCTCTTTCCCTGCCTCCGCTTCACGAAGCGGAGGCTTTTTTTGTTTTAAATACCCGAAATGGGCCTTCCAAGGAACGAAAATGTAAGGCAACCCCCTTGCCGTTTTGTATGCCAGAATACCAATAACTTCAATCATTGCAATAGTTAGCAACCCACGGCATACAGTTCGCGTCCCATTACCGTGAAGGGAGCATCGCTTCTGAACAAATTTCGCCGGGGCCTACGATCGGGCCGGCCAGGACAAGGAGAGGTAAAAATGAAAAAGATCGAATATTTACGCAAGGCACTCATCAGTTCGTTATTCGGAGGAGTGATCCTCCTTGGCGCTTTGGGCGTATCCGCGCAGAATACATCGCGGGAATATCGCCAGTGGCAGGATGCTCAGGCTCGCGCCCAGCGCGCGCAGCAGGACTATATGAGGACGCGATCTCAGCGCGATTATCAGCGGTGGCAGGATGCTCAAATGAGGGCCCAGCAGGAGTATGCGGACTATCAGCGAGTCGCTAACAGCTACAACAACGGCTATTACAACAACAACGGCTATTACAACAATAACGGGTACAACAACAACGGATACGACAACAATGGCTATAACAGCGGCTATTACAATCGCAACGACAATGGCCGTATCCATGCCAACGAAAACGGCTACTACAACAACGGATACAACAACGGCGGATACCGCGTGTATACGAATGGATCGTGGTACAACACGGATTCACGCGGCGCTGCGCTTCTAAAACAGGCTGTTCAACGCGGATATCAGCAGGGTTATCGCGAGGGCCAAAGGGACCGTCGTTATGGTCGCGGTTATAACTACTACAACAATAACGTTTACACGAGCGGAAATTATGGCTACCAGTCCTATGTTGCCCAGGACCAGTATCAGTACTACTTCCAGCAGGGCTTCCAAAAGGGCTATGACGACGGCTACAGGAGCACGCGTCAGTACGGCAACGGCGGGAACATCCTTGGCAGCATTCTCAATACGATCATTCGGTTTAGCAACTAAATAGTCTGTTCATGTTCCTCCCACAGGGTTCCCGGCATCGGGAACCCTTTTTTCGCGCGCAAAAAAGGCCGGATCGGTCCGGCCAGATCAATTTTAGATATTGGTGTTATTTAGATTGCGACGCTTTGTCGAGCTGGGCAAGGCCCTTTTCAAAATCCGCACCGACCATTTTATCCATGTTCATGAACAGGCCGAAGGCCTTGCCGAGAAATCCGTTCTGACCGCTCATGCTCCACGTGACATCGGTCTTGTCGCCATTGGGTTTGAACATAAACTCCGTCACGCTCCTTTGGGCGAATGGCTTGAAGAATTCGAGATCGATCATTATGTGCTGCGGCGGATGCGACTGGTTGATGGTCATTTTGCCTTCACCGACCTGATCGTTCCCGACCCACGAGTACGAAGCTCCCTGGCCCGAGTCGGGTCCCGAGTAGGTCGTCTTCATATTTGGGTCTATCTTTGCCCAGGGTGACCACGCGTCCCATTTGTGGAAATCATTGACCTGTGCAAAGACCGCGTCGGGTGGAGCGTTGACGGTCGCGGTACGCGTTATCTTGAATTCGCTCGGCTGCATTGCGATGACCGCGCAAACAATGAGCACGGCAACGACGATGCCGACCGGTATGCCGAAAAGCAATTTCCTTATCATATAATTCTCTCCGTTTTAGGTTGTTGGTGACTTTACCCGATTTTACTCAATGCGCAAAGCCAAAGTTCCATGGGACGCAAGTTGCGATTGAAGCAGAGCTTGGCTTATAAAAGTAGCCACGATGAAGCAGTGCCCGCAGTGCGGAACCACATACACGGACGAGACGCTTAGGTATTGCCTGTCTGACGGCACGGCGCTCCTCGACACGGCGGCCGAGCAGGCCACGGTGGTACGTCCCGGCGCGATGCGCGTTAACCTAGGCACGGAGCCCCAGATCAACCAGCCGACAAACGCCTATCCGAACCAGACGGTCCCTTCGGCGCGGGGCGGCGGAAGCGGTATCTGGAAGGTCGTTGTTGTCATCCTGGTCCTTTTGCTGCTTCTTTTAGTAGTTGTTGTGGCCGCAGCTCTTATCTATATCAATTCTGGCCGCGGCGGGGGCGCTAATAATTCGACGCCGAGGCCAACGCCCACGACAATGCCTCCGGGAACACCGGATACTCGGGATCAGGAGATTTCGAACCTTCAGCGTCAGCTCGCCAACCGGCAGACCGCTAACACGAATACGACGGCATCAGGCAGCACGAGCATCTCGAATCCGCGCACGGTCCATGCAAACTCACCAACCGACGGATTTCTCGCCCTTCGCTCCCAGCCGAGTACAGAGACTGGAATCCGCATCCTGAAGATCCCGCATGGCGCCGCTCTGACGATCGGTGACTGCTTGCCGCAGAATGGCCGCGGACGCTGGTGCAAAGCCGTGTATGGCGGTTATTCGGGCTGGATCTATGACTCGTATGTGATCTATTGAGGTTTAAAAGAAGAATGCGGCCTTTTGTGAAGGCCGCATTCGGTAGGTCTATTTTGGTAGGTATAATTGAGGTTATTTATGAATTCCGATCCGTTTTTTATGGTCGACCGGCACCTATTGGGGGGTAGTAGAAGTTCCCCAATGTCTTGAAGCTCTTTATATCAAATAACGTTCGTGCTCCGCACTCGGTACACACGCGATAAGAAATTGTCTGATCGGTAAACGGCCGGCTCAGATCCTTGTGCTGGCATCCCAAAAGCCTCGTCAGAAGCCCGATCTTCCTTCCGAGCGAACTGTCATTTCTACCAGTTGTACGCTCTGTTGTCAAACTTTGTTCCAAAACCCCTTGCATTTCCCCTTGTTTTTGTCACGCATGCATCGCGTAACTGCCTCCGTAAATTAGAACGATATGCCGGGAAAGTTTTGCAACTGTATGATGAATTACCTTGTCAAAAAGTTTGTCTATTTTTTCAATAAATTCCCGACCTTCTTTTCTTTGATGCTATTCGCTAAAATCGAGCAAAAAGATTCAGGAGTTATTTAGATGCCTACCCGACCCGCCCGCGTTCTTATTCTTATCTCCCTCGTTCTCACCTTTTCTATCCCCTCGTTCGCATGGGACGAGGTTGGCCACAAGATAACGGCCTACATCGCATGGGATCGAATGACACCGGCCGCTCGCGAGGCTGTTGTCAGGCTAATGTTGACTGGGCCCGAGGACTCTGGACTTCCGTCATATTACATGGGCTACGGGTCGCAGAATGAGGATACGAGAAAGCGTGACTACTTTGTCCTGATGGCGACATGGGCTGACTTCATAAAAGACCGCAACCTGAAGACGCGCAACAGCAAATACTCTGTGCCAAACTGGCATTACACAGATACCTACTGGATGGAGAAAGATGGCAAGCCTGTACTTGTCACTCTGAATGAGCCCGGCGGCCTGGCGATCCAAAAGATTGAGGAGTTCGCCAAGATCATTCGCAGCCCTACCTCGAAGGACGCCGAGAAGGCGATCGCAATTGCCTGGCTTATACATCTGATCGGCGACATTCATCAACCGCTGCATGCGTCTTCGCGGGTTACAGCCGAATTTCCAAAGGGGGATCAGGGCGGCAATACTTTCTTGCTGACGCCCGCGGGCACGCCGCGCGAGCAGCAGGTCAACCTTCACTCTTACTGGGACTCGATCGTGGAGAACAAAGAAGCAAATTCACGTAACCTCTGCGACGCCGACTATATTTACCCGGTCGCTCACGACATTATGGAAAAATTTCCGTACGACAAGCTGAGGGACCGGATGAAGGACGACCAGTTCGAGGCGTGGATGAATGAGAGTTTCTCCCTCGCGACCACCGAAGTCTACAAGGGGGTCGAGGAAGGCAAGATGCCATCGAAAAAATATACTGAGAACGCATACAAGATCGCCCAGGAGCGGTTCGCACTTGGCGGCTACCGGCTCGGGGACCTTTTCAATGAGGTCTTCGGCGGAACGCCCACAAAATGACGCCACAGCAAACTCTTGCCTATTTCCGCAGCCGCGAATCGCAGATCGTCGATCTTATCCGCGGCATAGTGGATATCGAGTCGCCGTCTCACGACGCCGCGGCGAGCACTCGCGTGGTCGACTGGGTCGAGTCGCAATTCAAAGCGACGGGTGCCGATCTCTCGATCGAGCGGACCAGGGTCGAGGATGGCGAGCATCTCATCATCAAGGCGTACCCGGGCGAGGGGTTGCACACGCTGCTGCTCGGACATACGGATACGGTCCATCCGATCGGGACGAATCGAAAGAATCCGACTCGCATCGAGGATGACAAGCTTTATGGCTGCGGCATCTTCGACATGAAATCCGGCGTCATCCTCATGATCGAGACACTTCGCTATTTTGCGGCGACGAATACGCAGCCCTCGACGCCGCTGACGATCGTTCTGTCGTGTGATGAAGAGGTCGGCAGCTTCACCGGCCGCCCTATCATCGAGGAACACGCTCGCGGAGCTGTGCGGTGCCTGATCTGCGAGCCGTCGTCGCACGGCTGCGTAAAGACGGCACGGAAAGGGACCGGCATGTTTACGCTGCGAGCTCACGGCGTTCCCGCTCACGCAGGGCTGGAACCGGAAAAAGGAGCGAATGCCGTCGCCGAACTCGCGCGGCAAGTGGAGAGCATTCACGCGGTAGCTCGGCCCGAGATCGGCACGACCGTGAACGTCACAGTATTTCGGGGCGGCACGACACTCAACGTGATTCCCGATCTTGCCGAGTGTGAGATCGACGTTCGCTTCAGCCAGGCGGACGAAGCTGAACGGGTCACTAGCGAGCTGCGAAGGCTGAAAACAACGGATCCGCGTGTTTCACTCGAACTCGAAGGCGAGATAAATCGCCCTCCGATGGAACGGTCCGATGCGGTAGCCGCGCTGTTTGAAAAAGCTCGCGCGGCTGCCGCGAGTTTTGATTATGATATCGGTGAGATCGCGGTTGGCGGCGGCTCGGATGGCAATTTTGTCGCTGCCCTTGGCGTACCGGTGCTCGACGGTCTCGGCATCACGGGCGACGGAGCACACAGAATGGACGAGCACATTCTGATCAGCGATATAGCAAAGCGAGCTGCGTTAGTTACTTTGCTACTTTGTCAGTAGCCGGCACGTCACGTTGCGGCAATAAGAGAATCTGCGGAGGCGCATCCTGTCCGGTGATGGGCGCGGTCTTCAAAACCGTTAG
>JAFAOW010000298.1 GCA_019247455.1 Acidobacteriota bacterium
CTGCCCTATACCAATTTTTTGAGCCATAGAGCGTATCTATACCGCCTCCCGATGAGAGGTTCCCGCCAAGTTCGATGTTGTAGCCGCCAAAGCGGGACGATGTGCCGTCCGTTTCCTCGTATTCGTTGAGGAACAAACTCGAATTCGCCGCTGTATCGGCATAGTGCGGAGCGTAGGTGTTGTACGACGAGTGATTGCCTACATAGGTGTTACCTAATAGGCTCTGCTCCATATAGCCCGCACCCTTGTTGTAGGACGAATCGTTTATCTCGATAAGGATCTGGTTCGAGTTGATCCCGAACATCCGCAGGCCATTTCCCTTGTTCTGATAGAGCGTATTTCGCCTGATAACCGAGTTGTTGAGATTCGGTACGTTGCCGAGGTTCCACGATGGGAATGACTGCGAATTGCCCTCGATGCCGTTCCCCGCGAACTCGCGGATCGTCATATTCTCGATCTGCGTCTGTCCGCGAATATCCATCCCGTGATAGATGTTGGCAGTGGCGTTCTGGCTGGTGATAGCGAGGCTTTCAAGATACGCCGTCCCCATGTACTGGCCTGTATTGCCGTAGGGGACCCAATTCGTGGCGATGCCCGTATTGACGTCTCCGAGCTTTATTCGGTCAGAGCCCGGATACTCGCCCGGTGAATGCACTATCTCAATGATCTTGAATACCTGATTGTCAGGCAGCCTGATCTTCTGGTTCAGCCAGTCATCTACATAGGCGTCATAACTCCCGCGATAGATGTATGGCGTTGGCGCTCCATTGGTTGAAAAGGAGTAGAAGAACAGCCTCGGTTTCTTGAGCGTGACCTTTGTGCTCGACTGTACGTTGTCGAATACATACGTCCAGCTTCCTATCGTGATCGTGTTGCCGTTCTGAAAACCGTTCCCCGCACTCATATTGATCCCGCCTGAGTTCTCGTTCAGCGTGATCGTGTTCGGGATGCTATTGATCGTCTCAAGATCGACCGTCACGTTCATATTCGTCGAGCCGACCGTTCCCAGTACCGCGAAATTGCGGAAGATCGAGAAATCCGCTGATCTGTAAGGCTTTAAGAGATACCCGCCCGTATTCGTTGAGAGCGAATGCTGTACGATGCCCGTCTTGTTCGCCGCGAACTTGAGAGCCGGAACTACGTTCTGTGTTCCTGCGAGTCCTTCCATCAGCACCTGCGTATCGACATTGAGCGTGTCCGAAAGGTAATACGTCTTTCCGTTCGATAGAACGATATGCAGCGTTCCCTGCGTATAGTCACCCACCACCTTGCCGCTCGATGCGATCATCGCGTTAAATGCCGCAAGATCGTCCGTTCCTGAAACGTAGTTTCTATACGTATCAAGCACCGTATCGCCCTTCGCCCCGAACCATTCGGGATAGACCGTTTCCGGGATTTGATCGGTGAATTTAACGGTTCCTGCCGCAAATGACTTGAAAAGTTGTACCGGCGGAACGCTTATCCTACCCGTATTGATCGCAAGCAATCCTCCCGAAGCTCCGGTAAACGTACCACCGTCTGAGGCGGAGATAATAATATTTTTGGGCAGCTCGTAGAATAATTTGACGGTCGACGATTTAATGGTTGCGCTTGTTCCGGCGAGCAGCACGACTTGAGTCGGCGACTTATACGACGCGATCGTCGTAAGAAGGTCCTCCCCCTTATAACCCGCGCCTGAGACCGAGATCCATTTACCTATATCCGTTGGTTGAAACAGGGGAGAGACGACCGTTAGCGTCCTCTGAGCTATTCCGGGGGCCTGGGGATATTTATTCGTGACCGCGATACGGCCCGAGCCGCTCGTCGTCAGATCAAGATGAAGCGACCTATCGGCAACCGCTTGATAACTATATTGACCCGCGAGCTCGATCGTGTTCGGGTCGATCACTATGCAGAAATATGGGGTTCCGGCCGTCAACGGTGAAGGCAGCGTCCCTGTCGATGCAAAAACAAGTGCATCTCCGTTTGCAAAACCGTGGCCGGGGATAGTTAGGCGGTTGGAGGGCACATTCACGCTTGTGACGGTCTGGGCTGCTAATGACATCTCCCCGGTTGAGGTGCTGCGATCGTTGGGTACGGCAACGTCTGCGGTCAGAACGGCCGAGTATACCCGTTCCGGGTGAGTTCTTGCTGCTGCGACTAGGAGCTCAAGGTCGTTCGTTGACGCGATCTGCTGTGCACGCGGAAGCGGCGGGGCCCGATGCGGGCCTTCTCCGGCCAAACTCCATGTGACTTGGATCCCTCCCAGTACAAGGGAAAGCGCAGAGAGTATACGAAATATTTTTGTCATCCTAACGGTTGGTGTGTTAATTGACGGTGTGTCGCGGACCGCGAAGCCGCAGGTCTTTATCTTCCGCCACGCATATTAATGCTCAACCTCAAAAGCCGGAACGCGTACATAGACGGTGGTGCCCACGGAGGATGATTCGATATCAAGTTCGCCGCCAACCAGAGACGCCCGTTCTTTCATCCCGATCAAACCGAGGCCGCCGCCCGAGCCGCTGGTCTTCCGCGGTGCATTAATGTCAAATCCGACGCCA
The DNA here is from genome assembly GCA_019247455.1 of Acidobacteriota bacterium. GTDB lineage: Bacteria > Acidobacteriota > Blastocatellia > Pyrinomonadales > Pyrinomonadaceae > OLB17. Next base: position 2,541 of record JAFAOW010000298.1, read on the forward strand.
TCGTCTTCAACTATAAGCAATATTTCATCGCCCCTTCTTTCAAGTACCACGGTAGCGTTCTTAGCCCTGGCATATTTCGCGACGTTATTCAGGGCTTCCTGAGTGATTCTGTAGAGATGTGTCTCTACCTCGGCGTCAAGCCTACCCGGCCCGATACTCAATGGCCGGAACTCCGCATTTATTTCAAAATGACGGCCCCATTCATTCACAAAAGCGCGCAGCGCCTCGACAAGCCCAAGGTCGTCGAGGACCGCCGGGCGAAGTTCCCAGGCGAGGAAGCTTACCTCCGAGTCCAGCTTTGCGCCTATCTCTTGAAGGCGCTTCACGCGTGCTGAGATCAACTCCTGCCCTTCAACGAGTGTGCGGAGGGATTCCAGCTTTAGGCGCAGACCGGTCAGGCGTTGCCCCAGTTGGTCATGAATATCACGCGCCATCCGGCGACGTTCCATTTCCTGACCAGAAACAAGCCGCCGCAATAGGAAGATCCGCTGTTCCTCCCCCGCTATCCTGGCTTCGGCCTCACGCAGGAGAGCACTGTTGCTTTCAGCAAGCTCTCGCGTACGTTCGGCGACACGCAGTTCCAATTCATCGTGAGCACGCTGCAGTTCTTCTGCCGCCTTCCGACGCTCGGTCATGTCGATGTTGACGCCATAAAGACGCGTTGCCTTTCCGTCTGCGTCGCGCGCAATTGTGGCCTTCGACTCGATCCAAAGCACCGTGCCATCGCGCCGGGTAATTCGAAATTCATCACGGTAATGGCTGCTGTTTGAATTGACCGACTCGTACAAGCGGCGCTTGACCCTGTCGCGATCCTCTGGGTGGATATGTGAACTCCAAAACTCCTGATCCGGTTCCGCGATCCCGGGCGACTCGCCGTAAAACGCCCAAGTGGTCTCGGACCAATACGTCTTATTCTCGTCGATGCTCCAATCCCAAATACCCACACGACCGGCTTCCTGGGCCATCTGAAAGCGCTGCTGCGAACGAATGAGACTCTTCTCGGCCTCGGCCCGGTCACCCATCAATTTATGCAGTTCTGTTTCGTCGACCAGAGACGCCAGCCATCCAACTATGTCGCCTGATTCGTTAACATCAGGAACATAGTGGACCCTCATCCAGCGGGTTCCGGTAAGATATGGGATCTCCATATCGTACTCGACGGGTTCGCCGCTAAGTACTCGATTGGCGTAGGGCATGATCTTTGCAACCGCTTTCTCCCCCATGATCTCAACGATCGGCCTGCCAATGACCTGATCCGGCTCGAGACCGAACATCGCTGCCCCGGCCCGGTTAATGAACTTGTATTTAAGATCCCGGCCTACCCGGGTGAGGATGAGAGGCGTCATTTCGGCGACCAATTTCAGCTCCGCCTCCCGTTCGCGAAGGGCTGTCTCGGCGTTACGCTGCTCCGTAATGTCTGTCAGGACGACCGCCACCTGGCGGCTTCCATCACCGCCCACCCGCGAGATTCGCGCATTGATCCATTTGCCGAGCGAAGCACTGAACCTGGCAAGCCGGCAGGGCTGACCCGTGAGGGCTACCTCACCATAGACGGCAAAGAGATCGGTATCGGTATCGGGAAAAACCTCTCGGACCGTTTGACCGGCGCTGACCGGGCTGATCTTTTCATAGGCCGCGTTTGTCTCGAGGACCCTGCAGTCGACCGCTCGTCCCTCTTCATCGAAGATCACCTCCGCAAGACAAAAACCGTCATCAATGGATTCGAAAAGAGAGCGGTACTTTTCTTCAGAGACCCGGAGCGCTCCTTCATTGCGCAGTTTCTCCACCGCGAGCCATGTCCGTTCCGCTATCAACTCGAGCAGTGCCACATCGGCGGCAGACCAAACCACTGGCCGGTCGCAGCTGATCCAAAGTGATGCGACCCATACTCGCTCGCGCATCAGGGGAACCGCCACGTACGATCGCTCCCGCGCAGGCTCATAGACTTGTTCAAAAAGTTCGGACGTTCGTGGGTCCTCTTTTGAATCGCAATTCACGACCGTGCGTCCGCCGATCATTTCCTGGCTGGTAACAGAGCTGTACAGTGAGACCTTGTGTCGGCCGGCTACAGATTCGACGCCATCGAAATAATCACGGTGGACGATCTCTTCGTCCCTCTCGAGAAGGATCTCGTTAAAAAGGCAGCGTTGAGCATGGAATGCCTTACCTACGGCAGTCGCGATCTCAAACAGCAGCTTTTCGGGTTCCGTCGATGTTCGAATGAGCCCGCCGATGGTCAGCAGCAGAGAAAGACGTTCCTTTTCTGCCTCGATCCCGAATAGAAGCGCGGAGGACCCGTCGTGCTCCTCATCTGGATGAACCTCTATTGTACCTTTTCCGCCTGACTGCATTTGGAACGCGACCGGCTGAGAATACACCCGTGACGTGAGGAAACTTAGGGCGTCAAAAACCGGTAGATAAATTCTAACGCGAGGGATTTATTAAACAAACAAAAAAATGGTTCCCCGGGCCGCAGCGGTCGGGAAGAATTGTTGTGCGGACAACAAAGCCGCTGCAAACTAAGTGTTGTTCGCGAGCTCTTTCGCGCCGGCCTTGACGATGGCCGCGGCCTCGCTGGCATCGAGTCGCGCCAGAGGGCGAAATGTCTTTCCCTTCGCGATGTTATAGGAAATGAAGAAATGCTCGATCTGCTCGACCACCTTGTCGCCAAGGCCGTGCAGGGAATCGATCTCATCGTACCCCGGCGATTTAGCCGACACGGCGATCAGACGATCATTTCTTTCGAGATCGTCATCCTTCCCCTGCTCTGCCTTTATCCCGCCGATGAGTCTGCACCTCACCAGGCACCCGGGGAACGTGGGTTCTTCCATCATGACGAGCACGTCCAGCGGGTCACCGTCCCCGCCCAGCGTGTTTGGGATGAAGCCGAAATCGTACGGAAACGAATGTCCCGCCGTTAGGACTCCGCCGAGGGAGAACATCTTCAGGTCCTCGTCAAATTGGTACTTGTTCCGTGACCCGCGAGGAGTTTCGACTATGACGTTCAAATGTCCGTGCTTGCTGAACGGTGGGATGTCGCAGATCGAGTTGAGAGACATATGCGGAGTATGGCCGAACAAGTTCTGTGATTGTGTACGCCCCGGAACACAACGCCGGGCGGGCCTCGGCTATCCTCGACGGACAAAAATAAGGAGATAGACCCGTATGAACGCAATCGACCTCTTAAAAGAAGACCACCGCCGAGTTGAAACCCTGTTCGCACAGTTTCGTGAAAACGAAAATGGTACGAACGGCGCATTGTTCAAGAAGATCCGCGACGAGCTTCTAACTCACGCTCACATTGAGGAGAAGGTCTTTTACCCGGACCTCCTGAAAAGAGGGAAGAAGGACCTAAAAGCCATCGTTCGCGAGGGGCTTGAGGAGCATGGCCAAGTCAAAAAGCTTTTGTCGGAGCTCGATAAGATGACACCAAGGAACAAGGCTTTCAATCCAAAGCTGAAAGTCGTTGTCGAGGACGTCGAACACCATGTCGAAGAGGAAGAAGGCGATATGTTTGATATGGCTGAAGACCAGTTGACCGAGTCCCGGCTAGAGACGCTCGGCGCGGAGATGGAAACAGAGAAGGCGCGGTTCCAAAAGAGGATGGGTATCAAACCCTCACGAGAGCCGCAAATAAAGAAGGGCGTGCTCGATACGGTTATGGAAACCACCAAGGACCTCGTAACCGGTGCGTTCCTCGCAAGTGACGAGTCCAAACCGAGTGCTCGCAAGACAGGAAAGGGAAATGGTTCCGGTGAAAAGAGATCATCCGGCTCCGGCAATGGAGGCGGCCGGTCATCAAGGTCCTCCACAGGAGCCAAGAACCAGCGGTCCCGAACAAAAGCCAGTTCGTCCGCGAGAGGGTCCGCACGCGGTCGCTAACGACGCGATTGTATCGCCGCCTAACGCGGGCGGCGGTGATGAAAATAGATGATTATGCCGGCGATGCTGTTGAGTACGAGCAAAGAGTTCGTGACGACGAAGACCGCATCGTCGGTTCCCACGCTGTAGATCGTAAAGCCGATAGAGACCAGAAGTTGCCCGATAAAAAGCCATTTCGAGACGCCTTTCGAGGTCCCTTCCTTCCACTGTTTATAAACCTGGTTGATAAGTGTCGCGAGCAAAAGCGCGGAGCTTGCCCATCCGATTATCTGAAGCATAAAGATCTATCTGAATATCGACGCGCGGCCGTTTTCGCTGAGTATTCTGGTATACCGTCCAATTGTTAAGCGCCGTTTTAAACTCCTTTCGGATCGGATTTCTTGATACGGAGGCAATGCACAAATGGCCACAAATACAGGTAAGGGGTTTAGAAAGGGTTCGGTCGATGACCGTTCGCAGCTGAATCTCGATAAGAAGGGTTCGAAGTACGTCAAGCGCGATACGACGACCGGAAGATTCGTGGATCTTAAAGAAGACGACAAACCATTCAAAGGCGTCGCTCACGAACCTGATAAACGAAAGGACTAGAGCGACCGTCTTCTCCCATGAAGGTCGCCTGTTTCAGGCGGCCTTTCTTTTAAAGCGGAATGAAAAAGGACGGGGCCGGCAAAAGATCAAAAAAGAAAGATAAACAGGCAAAACACTCGATCGAAAAAGAGACCGAGAGCAACGTCCTTGAGATCGTGCGCCTCGAGAACGAACAGCGGGAAAAACGCGGCCGAAGTGCTAAGGTCCTGCAGAAGATAGCGCTCTTTTGCGGCAGCCTTCCGTTTGTTTATGTTCACGCCCTTTGGTTTGGCGGCTGGATAGCGCTTAACACGCTGAGCCCGTACAGCTTCGATCCGCCGCCGTTTACTTATTTATGGCTGATCGTCTCCTTCGAAGCGTTTTTTATCTCAACATTTATCCTTATCAGCCAAAATCACGAGGCCGAGCTGACCGAGCGTAGGAATCATCTTGACCTGCAGATAAACATGCTGGTCGAGCGGGAAAATACCAAGTTACTCAGAATGCTCAAAGCGATAGGCGACCGGATAGGCGTCGACGCGCATGACGAGGAAGTTCACGCGTTAATGCAGGACGTTGAGCCCGAAAAACTCGTCGACCAGATCATAAAAGCGTCGGACCCAAACAGCATCGCACCGGGTGAGCTACCCGCTAAAAAGAAGGAGGACTAACTTTGTGCCTGCTCCTGAACCGTCTGCTCCCGGCTGGGCTTTTCGCCGCCGCGCCCTTCAAACAGGATCCGCCGATTGCTCTCCTCGAGAAACTTTTCGCTGAAATTCAGCACGCCGTCCTTTACCATTAGTCTCCCCAGAGAGATCACATCCCGGACCTCGAGGCCCTTTGCATCGAGGACCAGAACGTCTGCCGCCTTCCCGACCGACAGGCTTCCTTTATGCGACAGCTTTAGCGCTGTGGCGGTATTGATCGTCACCAATCGAAGTAACTGTTCGAGCGAGAGAAGCGATGTCTCATAGCATTTCCGTATCTCGTTGATGATGTTATGAGGGCTCTTTATGGATGCATCTGATGAGAGCGTCAACTGGTCGAGCGGTCCTTTGTTTTCGAGAAAGGCAGAAAGCTGCTTGTCTAGATCTTCGTCGACAACATCCAGGTCGATCCATGCCCCGCGCCCCGCGAGTTCGATCGCCTCATTCAACAACTCGGGCGAACGATTTATGTGCGTGATATAGAACCATTCAGGCGAGACACCGTTTTCGTCGATGACCCGGCGAAGGAGTGCGAGACGTTCATCCTTGTTTCCGACGTGAATATGCGTCAGTCCGGCGATACGGGCAAGAGTGCCGGAAACATGCGTTTCGTGGGCGATACGCGCGAGCTCGCCCGGGTCCGGGTCCGAAGAGCGTTCATCGGCTATCGCCACCTCGCCCACGCCGATCACTTCCTCGATAAAAAGTAGATCGTCGGAGGATGCCTTGGTTATCGACTTTGGCGGAACGCAGTAGCCGCCGGTCCACATGTAAGCATTGAGGCCTTCTTCCTTGAGGGCCTTTACCTTTGCAAGCAGCCCCGGGAGCGTTTTGGTAGTCGTATCCGCGCCAAGGCAGCCTACGACTGTAGTGATACCGGCCGAGACGATCTCACCCGCCGCAATTTCGGGGGTCTGGGACGAGAATCCTTCCTCGCCGCTGCCGCCTAGAAGGTGCTCGTGCGGATCGATCAGGCCAGGCATGACAAAACAGCCTGACGCGTCTAGGTACTCGGTTTGGATATTGAGTGCGTCGAGCCGTCGTCGATCGATCGTCCCGACGGCCATTATCTTGTCATTTGCAAGCAATATTGAGGTGCGGCCAAGGTAGCCGGGTGCATAGACCTCGCCGTTCTCGATTAGGGTGAACATGCTCAAATTTTCCGCTTTGTGGGCCGGAAAATGTGTCTATTGGAATACTCGAGGCTGTTGAAATCGAAAGTCCTTCATGCTACATTGGCCTTACCCTCGTTCCCTAAATTGTTTGAAGCAGTACCCCTATGACCCGCACCTCTGGCGGATCAAAACCTGATATTTACGAACAGGAATCCGTGCGCACCCGGCGTCAGTTCCTCATGGAAACGCGCGCCGAAATGGTGCGGAATCTGGCGCATGTGGGTGATAACCCTATCGCTCGCGAGTCACTAGAACGCTTGCTGGCTGAGTTCGATCGGCTCTTAGAAGAAATATCCCATGTAGAAGACGCTGGGCGTCGCCGCAGAGCTTGATCGAGGAACGCGATCTTTGTTCCGGGCATGACGCGAGTGTTTTCAAACCTATGTTGCGTGATTTACAGACATCACGAACACTGCGAATTATCTTTGGAACAAATGAAGCGTTATCCTCCCCTAAAGTCGCGAAGCGCGCGCCTTTGTGATGAGTATTACCGCCTCGTTACCGAGTGCGTTTCCGGCGCGCAGCCGGGGCATGTCAAGGCCAGGTGTCTTGCAGTCGCCATCGAGTATCACGAAGCCTTAGAGGACCAGCTGAAATTCCTCCTTTCTCGGCCGCCTGACAGATATATCAACCATGAGATCGAGTTTACTCGCGAATATATTAACCTGCTGAAGAATGACATCAAGCGTTTGACCGAAAAGGACGGGCCTTTAGCAAATGTACGGCTGGACGGGGCGGCCCCCGCTCTGCAGTATCTTATGCAGCAGCAGCTATAGGCGGCGCCGACGGCAGCTTCTTTGTTAGGTCATATTTGTATCCCTCGGCGAGCACATGGATCCTCATATCCAGGATTCCGATAGGTGTCCCGCGCTCAACATAAACCAGATCTGTATGGCTCATCGCCGTTCCGTCGACGATCGTTACCGAGCCGTTACCAACAACCTCCAGCGTATCTCCTCGGAAGACGGCGGCAGTTTCCTCATCCAATCCGATACCAACGAGTTGAGGGTCATGCGCTATCGCGGTCATCAACCGCCCGTGGCGGCCCCGTTGCGAGAAATGGGTATCTATGAGCGTCCCATAAGCAAGGTCCAGGCCGGGTCCTAGCTCTACCGCCTGCGCGCTCGGCGGAGCGTCTCCGGTTCCCCGCATGATCATAGCCGTTGACATCATAGCCGCTCCCGCGCTCGTCCCTGCGACGACGACCCCTTCACGAATACGCTTTTTGAAGAGCTCATGCATCGGGCTGCCGCCGAAAAGGCTCGTGACGTTGAGCTGATTCCCCCCTGTAAAGAAGATAAGGTCGGCACGCTCGATCTTTTCCAGTGACTTCGGATTGCTCGAGTCCTCGCGGACTGAAACATCGACCATTTCA
>JAFAOW010000040.1 GCA_019247455.1 Acidobacteriota bacterium
TATCGGCAACTCGTTGAAACGATCCGCCCGCAAAGCGACCGCGTGCGAATCGTTGCAGGCGAGACATATGACGCTCTCGCCGCCGCCGACGCAGCGATCGTAAAGTGCGGAACAGCTACCCTTGAAACGGGTGTTCTCGGCACACCCATGGTGAATGTTTACCGGGCGGGCTGGTTCAACTACGCCATAATGAGACCGCTGATATCTTCGGAATACTTCAGTCTTGTCAATCTTGTTGCCAAGGAACATCTTGCAGTTGAGCTCATCCAAACACAATTCACCGCTAAGCGGGCTGCCGACGAACTTGCAAAACTCCTTGATCCCGCGGTCAACAAAAAGAAGCGAGAAGAATTGCGCCGGGCTATGGCACGTCTGGGCTCTATGGACAGCTCACGGCTCGCGGCTGAGGCTGTCTTACGCGTTGCCGATCCCGCGGCGAATGGTGCGAGTTAGATACCGTGGCGCTCCGCTGTGTCAATGGACGTCTGGACGAAGGTCTCAACACCTTCGATAGATATTCCTTCTCGTTCGGCTAGCGGGCGAAGAACAGACGCCGCCTCGCTATCGAGAAGATCGAGGTCCGCAAGGTCGATAACGACGCATTTTCCGGTTGTTTCGTACATCTCCCCGGCGATCCGGACTAGGAGTTCCGCATCCGCCGCAAACATCTCGCCCTCGACGCGCAGGAAAATGCGCCGGCTCTCTGGGTCGTCGATCTGTCGGATCTCTGTCGGCATTTGAAGAATTAGACGCCGTTTGAACGCTCAACGCAACCCTAGGTTTCGCTTGGGATGAACTTTCTCGTAACCAGGAAAACCCCGGCAAAGATGAGAATTCCCGCAACCGCGAATTTCAGATCCAGCTGCTCGCCAAGGAACAATACCGCGAGGGCGAAACCGATCAAGGGCTGGAGATAAACAAAGACTGCCACTGTTGACGGATTTACTTTGGATAGCGCCCATGCGTTGAGCAGATACGGGGCGGCGGTAGCACCGATGCCAATGTAGACAGCGATCAACCAGATCCGAGGATCAACCGCGAAAATATCGATCGTCGAAAGTGACAGGGCGCCTAATGGGATGCACGCAACGCACGCGAAGATGAAGACCCACATCATCGATCGGAATGTTCCGTTACGGGTTATCGCTCCTTTTGATGTCGCTACGTAGATCCCATATGCGAGCCCGTTGATGATGATGCAGATATCGCCAAGCGTTGTTTTCGACGAGAACGAGGCTTTTGTAGGATCGATGAGATAGACCACCCCGGCGGCTGCGAGCGCGATCCCGACGATCTTAATGAGCGTGAGCCGTTCGAAACCCGCGAGCGCGCCGACGGCGAGTGCGAAGACGGGGATCATTACGGCAAGTAAGGACGTATTCGACGCCGTTGTGAGCGACAAGCCGGAAATAAAGAACAGCTGATTCAGCACCACGCCAAAAAGGCTCAAGAATGCGAATCTCCAGTAATCCCCTTTTTCCTTCAGCCAAAAACGTCCCCGAATGATCTGCACGATCATCAAGATCAGTGCGGTGATGGCCGTTCTAATACCTACGAGCGCTATGGGTGGAATGACGGCCAGAACGAGCTTGCCGATGACCGGAAGTGAACCGAAGAGGAATTGCGCAGGGATAAGCGCGAGGAACGGCGCGGTGGATCGTTCCTGCGGCTCCACGTTCTGTTACGCCGACATCATGCCCGGCTGCTCGAGCATCTGCTTGAAGGTTTGTAGGAATTTCGCGCCCGTCGCACCGTCAACGACTCGATGATCGCATGACATCGTCACGTGCATAATGTTGCGTACGACGACCTCGCCGTTTCGCACAACAGCGGTAGGTTCTGCACCGCCAATCGCCAGAATGCCCGCCTCGGGGGGGTTGATGATGGCAGTGAATTCTTTGATGCCGAACATTCCCAGATTCGAGATAGAGAACGTCGCGCCGGTGTATTCCCCGGGCTGCAGCTTCTTCGCCCTTGCCTTTGCGGCAAGAGATTTGATCTCGCCGCTGATCTCTACAAACCCCTTGCGATTCGCGCCGCGAACGACCGGAGTAATGAGGCCCTCGTCGATGGCCACCGCTACGCCGATGTCCGCCTGGTCGTAGAAGCGTATGTGCTTGTCCTGGTAAGACGCGTTAACGAATGGGTGCCTGCTGAGGGCCATTGCCGCGGCCTTGACGATTATGTCGTTGACGCTGATCTTTTGATCTTCCGAAATGGACGCGTTCACTTGTTTGCGAAGGGCGAGGGCACTGTCCATCTCGATCTCGACAGTGAGGTAGAACGTCGGCACCGGGCCGATCGACTCCGCTAGCCGGGTCGCAATTACGCGGCGGATCTGTGATGTCGTTTCGTCGCGATAGCCCGCGGCTCCTACCTGTGTCGATGGAGTGAATGAAAATTGCGTCTCTGGCTTAGCACTCGGCACTTTCCCCGAAAGAGCATCTTCAATGTCGCGCTTGATGATGCGGCCGTTCGGACCACTGCCCGTGACCGTCCTTAGATCGATGGAGTTTTCGGCTGCCATACGGGCCGCGATGGGCGACACAATAAGTCTCCCGCGGCCGTTCGAAGATCCGGATGCCGCCCCTTCCGCCGGTGTAGATTTTGCCGCCGGAGTTGGACTTGCTTGTTCTTTTTGAGTGGGCTCAGCAGGTCTTTGAGAATCGCCGTTTTTACGACCAGACGCTGCGCTACCAGCTTCGCTCAACAGTGCCGATATATCTTCTCCCTTTTCGCCGGTGATCGCGATCGTTTCGCCAAGCAGAGCGGTTTCGCCGGCTCCTTTTAGGATCTTGAGAAGGGTGCCCCCGTGCAAAGCGGTCATTTCCATGGTCGCCTTATCGGTGTCGACCTCGGCAAGGGTTTCACCGGCTTCATAGACCTCACCCTCGTTCTTGACCCAGCGAGCGATCTGCCCCTCTTCCATGGTGGGCGAAAGCTTCGGCATTAGAAATTTCTCTGCCATCTCGTTAGTTTGTATCAGTTTTGACCGCAGCTTGTGATACTAGCAGCCATTTGTTTCCAGTCTTGTGCCAGACGCAGCAGATATTATCGTCCTCGAATAGGTCCTTTGAATCAACGGTCACTTTTACATGCAGATGAAAGCTCATGATAACCGTCTTCTTGTCGACGACCAGAGATCGCTCGTCTGAGATCTTATACGCAGCGAGCGGAAAGTTTCGCAGATCAGAGGACTCTTTTGTCTTGCCAATTACGCCGCCGCGGTACGTGCCCAGATATTCCGGTGCAAGTATGGCGTCAAGATCGTCGTATCTCTTCGCAAGTATTAGATCAAAATATCGATGCTGTTCCGTGAGCACCGCATCTCGGATCTTGTCTTTACCACCTGCGCAAAACGCAGACCCTGTAGACGCTGAGATCAGCATGATGCCGAAAAGGGACGCACAAAGGAAAAAAGATCGCATCTAGTTCGTTGATTCGACCGCCTGCTTCAATCCATCAAAGTTCTTTCGAGAGGTCGACACGATAGAGCTCCGAAAGATGGCGAATATGCTTCGCCAGAAAATATTACTTCCCGTCAGCCGCTCATCTGAAACAACTCTCGTTTTTCCGTCGACCTCGGTCAAACGGACCGTCGCGTCGTGAGTAAGCATGTCATTCCAAAGGCGGTTGACGGTGTATTCGGGCGGCTTGATCTCAATGAGCTCCGTGTCAAATGTTGTCTCACGACCGTCCCGGACGACCGTCACGCGAGCACGGCTCCCAGGTTCATTCGGCGTGCCGCTAATCTGCTCAGAACTCTTAAAACCATAGATCCAATCCTTTCGGTCCCTCATCACGGACCACGTAACGTCACGGGGCCGGTCGATCACCACGATCGTCGTGTACTCAACCGCAGGAACGAAAAAACCAACGCACAAAAACGCCACGACGAGAAATCCGATAAGCCCGGCAACGACAAGAATGAACTTTTTCATCGCGATCGAGCTCCGGGACTAGAGATAACTGACCTGTCTGACGGCGGCAACGATCTTGTCGACGCTCGGCAGCGCAAGTTCCTCGAGATTTTTCGCATAAGGCATCGGCGTTTCCGCGGTCGAGATGCGCTTGATCGGCGCATCCAGATAGTCGAATGCGTGATCCATTACCTGATACGTTATCTCAGCGCCAACGGACGCGAATTCATGCGACTCCTCCGCGATCACCAGCCGATTGGTCTTCTTGATCGAATCGACGATAGTGTCGATATCGAGCGGCTTGATGGTCCGCGGGTCGATCACCTCGCAGGATACATCGAATTCTTCCTGTATCCTTTCAGCGGCCTGGAGTGCAAGCGGCACAGTCATCGAACGGGCGACGATCGTACAGTCTTTGCCTTCACGTTTCACATCGGCGACGCCAAGCGGGATCGTGAAATCATCACCTTCCGGAACCTCACCCTTGAGCCCGTACATACGCTCCTGCTCCATGAAGACGACGGGATTGTCATCCCGTATCGCTGACTTCAGGAGGCCTTTTGCGTCCGCCGCGGTCGATGGCATCAGAACCTTAAGCCCGGGGAAGTTCCCGTAAAATGCCTCGAGTGCCTGAGAGTGCTGCGAAGATACCTGATACGCCGACCCATTTGGTCCACGAAAAACGATCGGGACCTTGAACTGCCCGCCCGACATATAGAGCATCTTTGCGGCGTTATTGATGATCTGGTCGGACGCGAGTATCGAGAAATTCCACGTCATGAACTCGATCACAGGCCTCAGGCCAGCCATTGCCGCACCCACGCCGAGACCGGCAAACCCCAGCTCGGTTATCGGAGAATCGACAACTCGCTTGTCGCCGAACTCTTTCCAGAGGCCGCGCGTCACCTTATAGGCGCCGTCGTACTCGGCGACCTCTTCGCCCATGATAAAGACGTTCTCGTCTCGAATTAGCTCTTCCCGCAGCGCCTGATTAAGGGCATCGCGGATCGTCAAAATTGCCATAGCTATGCGTAAACGTGTGTCAAAAGCTCGCTCGTATCGGGAAGCGGGCTCTCTTCGGCAAACTGAGCGGCCTTCTCTACGACATCCTTGACCTCAGCCTCGATGGCTTCGTAATCTTTTTCGGCAAGGACGCCGGCTTCCTGCAGGCTGTCCTTAAAGAGGACGATGGGATCGCGTTCCTGATATTTTGCGATCTCATCGCGGGTGCGATAATTACCGGGATCTGACATCGAGTGGCCCATGTATCGATATGCGCGGACCTCCAACAGCGTCGGCGATCCGTCCTTACGGGCACGTTCGACAGCCCTCAGTGTGGCCTCGCGCACGGCCATTACATCCATGCCGTCGACGAACTCATTCGCCATGCCGTAGGCCTCGCCCTTCTTCGCGATACTGCGGATGCTCATCGCCCGCTCCTGCGAAGTGCCCATCCCGTACTGGTTGTTTTCGCAGATGTAGATGCACGGAAGCTTCCATAGTTGAGCCATATTGAGCGACTCGTGAAAACTGCCTTGGTTGACCGCTGCTTCGCCAAAGAAGCACAGCGCTACCTGGCCCGTGTTTTTATACTTAGCGGCGTATGCCATCCCGGTGCCGACGGGAATCTGGCCCCCAACGATACCGTGGCCGCCATAGAACTCATGCTCCTTCGAGAACATGTGCATCGATCCACCTTTACCGCCAACGCAACCTGTTGCCTTGCCATAAAGCTCAGCCATGACGGATCCGGGTGAGATGCCCTTGATCATCGCTTGAGCGTGGTCGCGATAAGAGGTAACGACCATATCGGTGGGCTCAAGCGCGAGCATCGCACCCACGCCGATCGCTTCCTGTCCGATATAGAGATGACAAAAACCGCCGATCTTGCCCATGCGGTAGACCTCGGCACACTTTTCTTCAAAGCGGCGGCTGAGGACCATCTCGTAGAGCATTTTGCGTAGAAGTTCCTTGTCCGTCTTCTTTATAGCCGCGAGCTGTGAGTCCTTTCGCGCGTTGTACTCGGCGATGGCCTTATCAACGTCCGGAAAATCGGCGGACTGGCGCTTCTCGGTCAGAGAATCAAGCGGTTTCCCGCTGCCATTCTTCGTTGCAGTATCAGTTTTTATACCGGCTCTCGGGCCGGTCGCTGCTTTGGCCAAGTCAAATTCCTCCGTAACTCTAAAAGGACGTTATTCAACGAGATAACGAACTCACTATTATATGCGACGAGCGAGCCGGGGGCAAAATATCACAGGTCGGACGCATCAGAGTCTAATTGCCAAAATGGTATAGTCATATCGGCCCCTTATGCGGAAGTTCCTTGCCTCTTTCCTCGCCGTTTTTATTCTCTCATTCATTGCGTCGGCACAGTCACCGGCGCAGTGGAAGCTTGTCCCCGATTACAAAGATAAGGACATAAGGGCTGGTCAAAAACTCAAGGCGGATCTCACCGCATCAATAGATCCCGGCTGGCACTTGTACGCTTTGGAACAGCCCGCTGGCGGCCCCATCGCGACCACCATAAAGGTGACAGAGGGCAGCCCATGGACGATGGATGGAGCGATGTCATTTGCGAAGCCGCAGGAAAAGACGGATCCGCTCTTTACTGGTCCGGACGGAAAACCTCTGATCACCAAGTTCTTTGAGAATTCAGCGACATTCACAGTTTCGGTAAGACCCACTGCCGATGTGCCGACGGACTCGCTTTCACTGGATGTAAGATTCCAGCTTTGCAATTCAACTTCATGCCTGCCGCCGAAAACAGTTCGGGTTACATTCGCGGGATTTGAAGATGCAAAGCGACCAGCGTCTGCCCAGCCATCTCCAACCCCTACAACAGCAGCTCCGGTTTCAAGCGTTCCCCCATCGACTGACATCTGGTCGTTTATTTGGCTCGCGGTGACATTCGGGGCGATCTCGCTGTTAACGCCTTGTGTCTTTCCTATGATCCCCATCACGGTTTCATACTTTATGAAACACGCCGATGGGAATCGCGCTCGCACGATAAAGCTCGCAACCGTTTACTCGGCTGGTATCATCGCGACATTCTCCCTTTTGGGAATGCTGCTCGCCGTGATTTTCGGAGCCGCTGGAATAAATCTTTTTGCGGCCAATCCGTGGGTTAACTTGGTTATCGCGGCGATCTTCCTGTTCTTCGCCTTCAACCTGTTTGGTTTCTACGAGATCGCGATCCCGTCGTCGCTTTTGACGAAGCTCGACAAGATCACACGTGCTGAGGAAGGCAAGGGAAGTGCTTACATCGGCGCATTGCTGATGGGGTTGACGTTCACCCTCACCTCATTCACCTGCACGTCGCCGTTTATCGGAACTATCCTTGTCTCGACCGCACAGGGCGATTGGAAGCTGCCGCTTCTAGGGATGCTGGTCTTCTCGACCGTCTTTGCGATCCCGTTTTTCGTTCTTGCTACAGTGCCCCGGCTGCTCAGCTCGCTGCCGAAGTCGGGCGGCTGGCTCAACTCCGTCAAGGTCGTAATGGGATTTCTAGAGGTCGCAGCCGCGCTGAAATTCCTGTCAAATGTCGATCTCGTCTGGGGAGCGGGATTCAACGCCGCAGGGGTATTGAATTACGGAAAGATATTTACGCGCGAGATCGTTCTCATCATTTGGGTCGTGACCGCCCTCGCGATCTGCGCATATATCGTAGGACTGTTTCGGTTCAGGCATGATTCGCCGGTCAAAAGGCTGACTCCTCTGCGCATATTCTTTGCGGGAATATTTCTTGCCCTCTCCGGATATCTAACAAGCGGGTTGCTCGGCCGTAAACTGGGAGAACTTGAGTCCTTCCTCCCGCCAAAGAACAAAGAATCCATTTTCAATGTCCTTGGAGATCGCACGGCCGATCTGGAGTGGATCACTAATAGATACGATGATGCACTCGCGAGGGCGAAGGCGGACAATAAACGGGTCTTCATCGATTTCACAGGTTACACGTGTACCAACTGTCGCTGGATGGAGGCGAATATGTTCGTTCGACCGGAAGTTCGGGCCGAGTTGAACCGCTACGTTCTCGCGAGTCTTTACACGGATGGAGACGGACCCGTGTATGAAAGGCAGCAGCAAATGGAGCAGGATATGTTCGGAACGGTCGCGTTGCCTTGGTACGCGGTCGTCGACCCGGACGGTAAGGCGGTGGCCAATTTTCCGGGATTGACCCGGAACCCGGAGGAGTTCGTTGACTTTTTGCGCAAAAACGCCAAATAATTAGCCGACAAATGCAGACGTTCCATATCGATAGGGTAGTTCAGGGTTTGCGCGAGATCCGCGACGAGGCGTTTACCTGCGATAACGTGTACGACTTTCTCGGCCAGAATCCTATCGACCGCGACTCGATCACCAAGTATTTTTTCTGGAGCCCGGACTACTATACCCGGAACCTTATTTACAAGGACGATCGATTTGAAGTAATGGCGATCTGCTGGGAGGTGGGCCAGGTCTCACGCGTCCATGACCATTCGGACCAGAAGTGTTGGATGACCGTTCCTATCGGACGGCTCCAGGGACAGAATTTTGCGGTCGACGAGATCGATCCGAGCCGCGGTTTTTGCAAGCTCTCTCGAACCGATGTTTTCGAGCTCGCCGATTGCCTTGCCGCCAAGGTCGAACTTGAGGAACCAATTCACCAGGTCCTGAATCTGGACGAATATGATGAACGCGCGGTGAGCGTTCATATCTATTCGAAACCCTACACCAACTGCAACTCCTACTGCCTTGATACGAACACCTATAAAAACGTTCCGCTGTGCTATACGAGCATCGGCGGTAAATTGGTGCAAGGCGCAAGCCTGTAAATGGCCCTTCAGACCCGATACAGGACGGCGATCACTGTCGGCCTTATTCTGCTTTTTGTCGTATTACGGTTCTTGAATTTTACTCAGTCGTGCCTTTGGTTCGATGAGATATTCAGCATACATGCCGCGGAACATTCCTGGACCGAGATCTTTCGTTTTGTTGCCCTCGACCTGATCCATCCGCCGCTCTTTTACTTGCTTCTGAAAGGGTGGATCAGCATCGGCGGCGAGGGCCTCGCCTGGGTTCGCTCCTTGCCTGTCGTTTTCGCGGTCCTGTCCATACTGCCTTTTTGGTGGCTGTGTCGCCAGCTCAAGCTGGAATTTTGGGCGCGCTGCGTCGCGATCTTCCTGTTCGCGGTAAACGGTGCCGTCATCAAGTACTCGCAAGAGGTCAGAATGTACAGCCTCGTGATGTGCCTCGGGCTGTACTCGATCGCGCTTTTTGCGAACTACTTTATCAATGGTAAAAACTTCCTTCCGCTTGTTCTCGTCAACGTCCTTTTGACCTACACGCATTATTTTGGATGGCTGATCATCATCACCGAGGTCGCTGCGATAATCTACTTTCAGCGGATCAAATGGCGTAGATCCTTGTTGATGCTCGGTATTTGCGTGGCGGCATTCGTTCCGTGGATATTGGCGATCGCGAGGGCCGTAACATCCGGAGCGCTCGCACAAAACGTCGGCTGGATCGAGAAGCCAAACGTTAAGTCACTTGTTGATCTTGCGTTTGCGCTGGTCGAGCCTTTTTACGCCCGCATGAGCAGCATCGATCCATGGTCGCAGTACGAGATCAGCGTACCGCTTTTGATCGTTGCTGCTCTGGCGATCGCACTTTTCTCCGCAAGGCCGAAGTCCGAGATCGATGTGCGCTCGATACAACTCCTTTCAATATTCATTTTGCTCCCGGTTGCTCTGGTGCTGGTGATCAGCTGGGCCACGCCATATTCGATCTGGGGAACTCGGCACCTGATCTTCCTTTTTCCGTTGTTTGCTATATTGCTCGGACTTGCAGTTATGCGTGCGGAGGAGAAATGGCTTCGCACCATATGTGTTTCACTGATCGTGCTTTTCTCAGTGTGGAGTTTTGTTAGACAGGCTAGGCGCGAGGTACCTCATTTCTCCTGGTGCGCCTGGCAGCCAATGGAAGACCAAGCACTAGGAGGATCGAAGATACCCATCTATACGTCGGAGGATCTCGTCGCGTACCATTCCTGGTTCGCCGAACGAAACACGGCTGTCGGTGTCAACAAACTCACGGGTATTACGGGCGTCGTCGAGGATCCCGCATACTTTCTGCCGCGCGGTTTCGGTGAGATCTCGCCGAAGGACATCGCGGATGTAAATGATCCCGTTCTGCTGCTTGCGTATCGTGCACCGGGATTTAGCGAATCGGAAGCGCCGCTGCGGAATTTTCTCGTTAAGGGTTATCGGATAAAGGACAAGAATGTTTACCAGGCCGAGGGCGAGGTGGCGATAACGGTTCTCCTCGAGAAGTAGCTACTTTTTTTTCCAGCGGACGCCGGTCGGCGTGTCCTCCAGGATGATCCCTTGAGCCGCGAGCTGATCGCGGATCTCGTCCGATCTTGCAAAGTCGCGATCGTGTCTGGCCTGCTGGCGCTCTGTGATGAGAGCCTCGATATCGGCATCGAGCAGTGCCTTTTCTTCGGGCCCGAAAATTCCTAAAACCGCGTCGAATTTCTGTATCGCGTCGAGCACCGCTGCCTGATCCTCTTTCGTCAGACCGCCGTCCGCCATGATCGTGTTGATCTCGCGAACCATATCATGGATGGCGGCGAGCGCGGCCGCGGTGTTGAAGTCATCGTCCATCGCTGCCTCAAAGCGTTCGATCGCGGTGGAGGCGGAAACACGACCGGTGGGGAGTCGGCCCTCCGGTCCATCCGCCGACCCTGCGGCACCCTCGCTACTGCTCGGGTTTTTTCGCCCGTCGGAGCCGGGCTCAATGCTAGAGCCACCCCCATCAGTGACTAGCGACCGAAAATTTCGGAGACGCTCGACAGTTGATTCTGCCCCTTGCAGCCCCTCGAATGTGAAATTCAACTGTTTGCGGTAGGGAACTGAAAGCAGCAAGTACCGGATAGCAAGCGGCGAATATCCTTGCTCGCTTAGATCTCTGAAGGTGAAGAAGTTTCCTTTCGACTTGGACATTGTGACGTCGTCGATCTTTAGAAACTCACTGTGGATCCAGTACTTTGCAAATAGCTTTCCCGTCGATCCCTCACTTTGTGCGATCTCGTTCTCGTGATGTGGGAACTGCAAGTCCATCCCGCCGGCATGTAGGTCAAAGGTCTCGCCGAGGTACTTCATCGACATCGCTGAGCACTCGATGTGCCAGCCCGGACGTCCACGTCCAAATGGAGCGTCCCAACCCGGCTCGTCACCCTCGTCTACCAGCTTCCACAAAGCAAAGTCGCGAGCGTCTTCTTTTTCGTACTTATCAGTGTCGACGCGGTCGCTGCCGCCAGCGATATTGCCCGAAAAACTTATCTTCGACAGCTTGCCATATTCCGGAAAAGCCGCGATGCGGTAGTAGATCGAGCCGTCGGACTCGTATGCGTGACCGTTCTCGAGGAGCTTCGAGATGATGTCGATCATCTCGGCAACATGCTCAGTGGCGCGCGGCGTGACCTCTGGCCGCTCCATTCCAAGGGCGTCGAAATCTTCCCAGAAGTATCGAATAAAGGGCGCGGTGAATTCATTGATCGATATCCCGCGTGCCTTCGACTCATTGATGATGCGGTCGTCGACGTCCGTCAGATTAAAAACGTGGGTCAGGTCATAACCCTTGAATTTCAGATAGCGCCGCAGGATATCGCCAAAGATGAACGTCCGGAAATTACCGATATGTGCAAAGTTCCACACCGTTGGGCCGCAGATGTACATCCGGACCTTATTGCCGTTGATCGGCTGAAACTCCTCGACCTGGCGAGATAATGTATTAAAGAAACGGAGCATATTTTGTCAGTACCACCTGCGCCTAGCGGGCGGTTGAACTGCGAGGAACCACTATCTCATGGAACAAATATCTTACCCTATCCATAATTTATTGAGATCACCCTCAACAAACTTCGCCCTCGCCTCATCCGAGAACAAAAACTCCCGACTGTAAAACTTGAGGGGATAGTCTTTATCGTAAAGCTCAACGAGTTCATTCGCCTTTTCAAGCAGCGAAGCACCATTCTTCGACGCGTTGTAATCCGCCACGGTCTTCATCCAAAAGACGGTCAAGGTTTCGTGATACGGCATCTCCTTGCTCAGGTCTAGACCGAAGCCCTCTGTCAGAAGCCTAAAAATACCATCGCGCATTTTTGCCGTAGCCGTTTCAATATCGTGCAGCGACAAATAATGAAGCCCGACGGTCAGGTGTTCGGCGTGCTTCCACTTCTCGCGTGAGATCGATGCGTCCTCAAAGGAACGCACGACCTCGTTTATTTCCTCTTCATCTCCAAATCTCATAATCCCTCCATCGCCAACACAAAAGCGGCCGGAACCCGGTCCGACCGCTTTCCTTAAAAAGAATGATTTATTGCCTTAGGCGGCCATTATCTGGGCCTCCTGGTCTACGTCGTCCATAAATAGATACTTGCGCCACTCAGGACGATTTTCCGCGTAGTGACAAAGCAGCACATGGTCTAGCCCAAGACGGAGCAGCTTTTGCGACGTGAGCAACGGCATTCTTGCCTGCTCAGGCGTGCGATTGCCCTTACGCTGGTTACATTTAACGCACGCGGTAACCAGATTCTGCGGAGTCGATTCACCACCCTGAGCGCGGGGAAATATGTGATCGAGCGTCAGATCTTTAGCGTGCTTGTGCTCACCGCAATACTGACATCGATAGCGGTCACGGATATAAATTCGCGCCCTTTTCATGGTGGTCTCGCGGTTATTGCGACGCACATGAATATAATGACGCAGCCTTACCACGGAAGGAACCGGGAAGGTCGTCGACGGGGAATGCAGAACGTTATTACCGTCGTTTTCCTCGACGAAGATAGCTCCGCGGAACCACAGGCAGACGGCACGGGCTACGCCCACCGTGCCGAGGGGCTCGTAAGAAAAATTCAGAAGTAATACGCGTCCAGTAAGCAAAACCGCAGTGCTCCTCAAATAAACAGATGTAATGTAATATCAAAACCTACCTAAACGCAAGCACTATATATAGTTACGTAACAAATTATTTACTCGACATATGTGGCCCACCGCACCAATGTGCGGAAGCCTACAGACGACTCTTGTCTCGCGTTCTAGTCTTAACAACAGACTACAAGTCGCAAAAAGGAGGTCGCTATGTCAAAAAATTTGTTTTCGCTAATAGCAGTGCTGATCCTGATGACTTCCGCCGTCATTTCTCTGGCGTTTTCGAGATCGGTCGACATTTCAGACCTGCCGGTTCGGTCGACGCCAACCCCGAAAGTCCTGCCGTCACCTTCTCCATCGCTCGCACCGACGCCTGAACCGGACGAGCCGTTTTCGCCGCCCGGAAGCCCGTCTCCGAGGCCGACTCCAAGTCCTGCGGTTAGCCCTTCAGGTGCTCCTACTCCGATACCCGATGAGCCGCCGATGACAACACCGACACGGGTGCCATAACGATCTGAACGTTTGTATTCGACGGAGAAACGCGGCCCAAGTCCCGCGTTTCTATTTTTTTATTTACGGCAAGGCGCTAGGTATACTTGTTGAATTCTTAGTGGAAGGAAACCAGCCGCCGATCGTGTCTGCTTTTGACCTCAACCTAAACAAGGCCGACGCGATGAAAGCGGCGCCATTTTTCGTCATCCCGGTACTGATTTTGGCGGGTCTTTTCGCCATCATCCAGTTGGAGAATGCGAATAACGCTGTGTTCGTGTGGGTAAACACACGTGCGCAGGTCCTCGGCGACACGTTCTGGGAGTGCGTTACGGTTCTCGGTGATGGAGCAATTGTTGCACTTCTGGTCGCTCCTTTTGTGGCGAAAAGGACGCGCGTTGCATTGAGCGCTCTGATAGGCGGTCTGATAGTGCTTGCGGGTGTGCAGGGTTGTAAGTTCCTGATCGGCGGTCTGCCGAGGCCCGTATTGATAATTCCGCGGGAGCAGATGCACTACTCCGGCTTATACATCGCGATGAACTCTTTTCCGTCCGGGCATTCCGCGATGGCTTTCATGCTTGCCGGTGTTCTCAGCTGGTACTACAAGGAGTGGCCTATCCGGATAGCTCTGGTAAGTGCCGCTTCGCTTGTAGCGATATCTCGCGTAGCAGTGGGTGCCCACTGGCCCGTGGACATACTCGGTGGGTCGATACTAGGCTGGATAGCCGGAGGACTCGGATATTTGATCGCCCGTAGCGTGAGGCATGGGGAGCATCGGTTGACCCGTTTGTTGTTCCAATTCATACTCCTGGGATGTGCGATCTCGATCTTTTTTTACGATGTTACGCGGTACCCTGAAGCATACTGGTTCGTTAGAGCTATAGCCTTGGTATCGATAGGCGTGGTCCTGATCGGGTTATACCGGGAGCTTAAGCGCCCGCCTCGTACTCAGAAGTGACTGTAACCTTTTGGCGTGAGTGGCGTTCGAAATGCGCCATCGATCAGGAAGATCGTACCGGATCGATCGGTGATCTCGCCGATCTGAACGATCTCTGGAATTCCGGATGCGGCGACCGAATCACTGTTCGCTGTAAACAGTAATTCGAAATCTTCGCCGCCGTTGAATGCCATTTCCAGGCATGACTCCAGAGGGAACTGGGTAACCAGATCAGGGTGCATCGGCACTGAATTTCGATCTATTTCGGCACCCACACCGCTTGCCTTACAAAGATGGACGAGGTCAGACGACAGACCGTCGCTAATATCGATCGATGCTGATACTAAGTCTAGCGCTTGCAACCGTTTAGCTAAATAGATCTGAGGGGTTGGTTGAAGCTGTTTGTTTATCAATCCCTTAGGCCCAGCCTTGCCGGACTCAAGCAACTTGAGGCCCCCGGCCGCCCCTCCAAGCGGTCCCGTCACGAAGACCCCGTCTCCTGGATGAGCACCCGAACGAAGGATCGCACGCCCCTTTGGTACCTCGCCTCCGACTATTGAGTCGATCACGACGCCCGATTCCATCCGTGAAACGTCTCCGCCGACTAGTTCGACGCCGAATTTTCGCGCCAATCGATGCCAGCCAAGATAGAATTTGTCGAGAAAATCGGTTTTCCATCGGTCTTCTGCAATTCCGATAGATAACAGGCCCCACTTTGCGTCAGCGCCCATCGCAGCAATGTCCGAAAGGGAAATGGCGAGGGCCTTGTGTCCTAGATATTCAGGATTTGTCCATTCCGGTCGAAAATCCACGCCCTCTATGAGTAGATCAGCGGTGACTACCTGATCGGTCCGATCGTCCTTTGGAAGGACGGCGCAGTCATCGCCGATCAGGCCGAGTCCGAAGTTTGAGCGGACCTCGTCTATAAACTCAAATTCGGTGCGCATCGAGGATCCGTGGTTGACACAAGTGCCTTAAATGCATAGAATAACGGCAAAAGTTTATAATAAACTTTAACACACCCTCACCTAAGATGGCACTTGAACCAGTCGTTATCCCGGAGAAGATCTACTTCAAGATCGGCGAGGTCTGCGAACTTGTGGGTGTGCAGGCGCATGTGCTGCGTTATTGGGAGACGGAATTCCCAATGCTGTCGCCTCAGAAGAACAAATCGGGCCAGCGCAGCTATCGGCGCCGTGACGTTGAGATCGCCCTGCGCATCAAGCAGCTGCTCTATAACGAGATGTTCACGATTGCCGGGGCCAGAAAAAAGCTTCAGAGTGAATCACGTGACGGCGGGCGGTCCAAGGTAACTGAGGTCGAAGCAGTGGAGGCGAGTGATCCCCGCCACGCGCGGACGGCCCACATCTCAGCACCTAGGCTTTTCGACGATCAACCTTCAGCGCCGGTCGAGGAAGGGCGCGGAGGAGCATTAAGCGGGCAGCAGAGGGATGCGCTCAAACTGCTGGCTGCCCACCTGCTCGAATTGCGGGAACTGCTAAAGCCGAAGCCCCAATAGGGTCCTGTTTGACTTTCTAGAGACGGAAAACTACTCTAAAAAATCGCCTTTCGGGACGTAGCGCAGTCTGGTAGCGCGTTCGCTTGGGGTGCGAGAGGTCGCTGGTTCAAATCCAGTCGTCCCGACCAGCAAAAAAGGGGTCTTGGCGAGTCCAAGGCCCTATTTTTCAGCCTCGTCCACGGATTCGGGTTTATTATCCGGAGATTCTACGGCTTCAGGCTCGGATCCATACGTCTTTCGGTGGATACGAATGATAGCGAATTGTGCCAGAAACGCGAATGCAGCCACGCCAAGGATCGACACGGCGGCCATTATTGAGCCGCCCGTGAAACCCGGCACCGCAAGACCTGTCTGCTGCTTGAATAGCGTCGCCGCAGGCTCCAGCCAAAAGCTTCTCGCCACGATGAATACTGCGAAGAAGACAAACGCAGCCCACAACGCCCAGGCATGTTGGCTCGACCAGAGGATACCCGCCGCAAGGAGCAGAAGCACAAGCGTTGAGAACCAAAGGGCGATCCATCCAAGACCCATATGATATTCGTAGCCATCGATGGCTGCGCTCGGCAACCCGATGCTCTTCAGCCAGCTCGAGGCATAGAACGTGAAGAATCCCATGACGATCGTCGCGATCGCCAAAACCGCAAGATAGATCTTGGTCAGCATATCGAAGGGTTTTAGCATACAAACCCAGGAAATAAAAAAGGCCGCCCGAAAGCAGCCCTGATAATTCGATAAACGACCTCCTATTCCGGCTTGACGGTCAGATAGATCGTCGAGCCGCGGCGCGAGATCAAAAGCAGAATAGGGTTGTTTCCGGAAGCTTCGAGCGCCGACTGCACATCCGCAACTGAATTTACCGGCTTCTTATTGATCGCGAGGATCACATCACCGCGGGATACCCCCTCTTCAGCGGACGGGCCGCTCGGATCGACATCGGTCACGACCATACCTTCCTTATCGTTCTCTGCTCCGACCTGTTTTGCGAGCTGCGCAGTCATGGGCTGTAGGCTGAGGCCGAGTTTGCCGCTCTCCTTCTGAGAATTCGGGGCATTGTCGTCGCCCTGTGAATTCGGGCCGTTCTTGTTGTCGGCTACCGTAAATTCATCGAGCGTCACCGAGACGTCCTGCTCCTTTCCACCTCGGACGATCGTAAGTTTTACCGAGGTGCCAGGTGATGTGCTGGCGATCTTGTTACGGACGACGTTGCTATCGTCTACCTTTTCGCCATTGATGGCGGTAATGATGTCATCACGCTTGATGCCGGCCTTATCGGCGGCACTGCCCGGCTTGACGTTGCTGACCAGCACACCGGCCCGGTCTTTGATATCGAAGGCTTTCGCAACGTCGTCTGTGATGTTCTGAATGTTCACGCCGAGCATTCCTCGATGAACCTTGCCGTCCTTGAGTAGCTGCTCCAGGACCGACCTGGCCATGTTTGAGGGAATCGAAAATGCGATACCGATATTGCCGCCGCTCGCTCCGCCGGGTGACAGGATCTGTGAGTTGATACCAATAAGCTCGCCCTGGAGATTCACGAGAGCTCCGCCGGAATTGCCGCGGTTGATGGGAGCATCCGTCTGAAGGAAGTCCTCAAAGCTCTGTCCGTCGCTCAAGCCGGTCCTGCGGCCCTTTGCCGAGATGATCCCCGCTGTCACGGTCTGCCCAATCCCGAGCGGATTGCCGATCGCGAGCACGATATCGCCGACACGCACCTGATCAGAGTCGCCAAGGTTCAAAAAGGGAAGGTTCTCTGCCTCGATCTTCACGACGGCGAGATCGCTGGGCTGGTCCGAGCCGATGATTTTGGCCGGAAACGACTTGTTGTCGCTCGTGATGACCGTGACCTTGTCCGCTCCGTCGATGACGTGGTAATTGGTCAAAATGGTGCCGTTCGCGTTTACTATCACCCCCGAACCGAGCCCGCGCTCGATCTGCGGCCGCTGATTTTGCTGCGGTACCTGAAACTGCCGGAAGAAATCGTCACCGAATGGAGCACCCTGCACTTTGGAGACCTTGTCCTTGTGTTCGATCTCGATGCGCACGACTGCCGGCGACGTTTTATCCACGACGTCCGCGTACGACGTCCTCACACCATCTACGACTACGGGAGCAGCGGGTTGAGGGGGCGCTGACGGCGTTTCGCTTCCGAAAAGGCCGGACTTGCAGCCGCCCGCGAGAGCGGCGGAACAGAGAAGAGAACCAATCACGATCCTGTTCATGAACATTGCAAATAACTCCAAATAAAATTCCGACGGGGCAAAATATCGCAAAGGATAAGCGTAGCAATCTACAAAGTGTTTTACGAGAGTAAAACGCTCACGGTTCGAGAATCTTTGATGCGCTTAGCTGGCGGACAGTTTCGGAACCTCGCCCTGAAAGATATAGGCGAGCGATTTATACACAAGTTTTGCACAGAGGAATGCCGGGGAATCGTAATTCTCAAAGTATGAATACTCGACCAGATCCATTCCTACAACTCTCTTCTTTTCAGCAAGTTTACGGATCAGGGTTAAGGTCTCATACCAACCGAGGCCGCCCGGCTCTGGTGTGCCGGTGGTCGGTATGATGCTGGGATCGAGTCCGTCAATATCGATCGTCAGGTAAACCTCATCCGAAAGTCCGTCGATCGCGTCATCGATCCAATCAGTACGGCCTACAATGTCGCGAGCCCAAAAGATCTTTGTAGGCAAGCCATGTCTGAGAGAGCGAGCTTCGTCGCCTGAAATGGAGCGAATCCCGACCTGGACCGAAGGTATCCGCATATCTTTAACGACCCGCGCCATGATCGAGGCATGAGAATGCGGCGTCCCGTCGTAGCTGTCACGGAGGTCGGCGTGAGCGTCGATCTGCAGAACGCTCAGGCTGGGATACTTTTCCTTATGGGCCTTGATAACGGGTGCCGAGATCGAATGCTCGCCTCCAAGCATGCAGACGAATTTATCGGCCGCGAGAAGTTCCTTGGTCCGGTCGTACAGGCCGGACATCATCGCCGCTGGGTCATCGATCGAAGTGAACTCGGGCAGCGTATGGATTCCGACTCTATAGATCTCCCGGTCGGTCTCCTCTTCGTAGAGTTCCATGTTTCGGGAGGCATCAACGATCGCCATCGCTCCACTCCCCGTTCCGGTTCCGTAAGAGACCGTGCCTTCGTAGGACACCGGCCAAATAAGCACGCGCGCGGAATCGAACGAGGAATATTCTTCCTCGTCGATACCGCCGAAATTCATCGGCAAATTCGCCGATTCGGACATAATTACGGAACGTCTATGGTCATTTCTCGGCCTGAGAAGCTAAATGTAGGCCGCTTACGTCCCTTCATGAACTTCGCCGCAGTCTGGGAAAGAGCAGTGATCACCATGGGAAGCGCGATCGACGGGTCGCACGGAACATACGCGGTTATAGCGCCCTTGGCCATTTTGCCGAATACAGACGTGCCGGTACCGCCGTAGGACGGAGTGCGTATCTCAAGCGGGGTGCAGTCGGTTGCGATAGAGATGTGGTACTTGTGCCCGCGGACGTTATTGCGCGCAATGTACGAGGCGAGTTCGGCCACATTGACCATGTCCTGGCTGCCAGCGCTGCCGAGAGTGATCATCGCCGAGTTGCGGGTCTTGTGAGCGATCTGCATCAGCTCGAGGATGTCTTGCGATACGTCGAAAGACATCGAGATCTTCTTCTCGAATTTGGCGCGAGCGATGCCGATCCCGATCTCCGAACCCGGAAGGTCCGGGCAATAGATCGGTATTCGAGCCTTATACGCGGAGGTAAGAATGCCGTCCTCGTGAGCGATCTCAGAGAGTTCGCGTCCCATGAGCAAAAGGAACTCGCGGATGGAATACGGACGCGTATGCTCGAGCTGGTTTATGACACTGCCGACCCATTCGTCCGCCTCCTGATATTCCTCGCG
>JAFAOW010000041.1 GCA_019247455.1 Acidobacteriota bacterium
CCGGGTTTCCAGCAGAGGAGATCTTTGTTGTTGTGCTGCGGTACTCATGAGGGGATCGCTTTCATCTCATCATCATAAAGAACACAACGCACTTGAGAACCACCTTCGGGGCAGAAAAAAGGTATGACCCCGTGCGTGCATCTTTCCAATCGGAATTCACACCGGGGTGCGAAGTGGCATCCGGGAGGCAATTCGGTCGGTGTTGGTACGGTTCCCTCGATCGTGTGCAGGCGCCCAGTCTTTGCAATGCCGGACTCGGCCAGCTTCGGAACGGAGCGCAGCAATCCCTGAGTATACGGATGCTTAGGTCTTGCGAACAGCTCTTCAACATTCGACTCTTCAACGATCCTGCCGGTATACATTACACAGACCCGATCCGCCACCTCGGCGACGACGCCGAGGTCATGCGTGATCAGAAGGACTGCGAGCCTTCGATTCTTTCGCAGTTCGTCAAGCAACTCGAGTATCTGAGCCTGTATTGTTACGTCCAGAGCGGTCGTTGGTTCGTCCGCGATCAGCAGTTCCGGATCGCATGCGAGTGCCATAGCGATCATCACTCTCTGCCTCATTCCACCGGAGAGCTGATGCGGATAATCGGACGCGCGGCGTTCGGGTGACGGAATGGAAACCTCGCGCATCGCATCGACCGCCGCCGTCCAGGCCGCCCGCTTATCCAGCCTGCGATGAAGCCTTATCGCCTCGGCGATCTGCTCTCCCACCGTATAGACCGGATTGAGCGAAGTCATGGGGTCCTGAAAGATCATGGCGATGTCGTCGCCCCGGATCTCCCGAAGCCTTTCGGCTGAAGCAGTGGTCAGCTCCTCACCTTTGAATTTGATCGATCCGCCAACGATCTTTCCCGGAGGAGCGATCAGCCGCATTATTGACAAGGCAGTGATAGATTTGCCGCAGCCAGACTCCCCGACGAGGCCCAGCAGCTCGCCCTCACCGATGGTGAAGCTGACATCGTCGACCGACTTAACAGTGCCGGACCTGGTCGGAAAGTAGGTTCGAAGATGTTGAACTTCTAAGAGCTTGTCCATGATCGAAAGGCGGAGCCCACATCAAGCTACGGCACGTTATGGCTTTGGCACCTTTACCGGGTCCGCAGGCCTTCCCGGCAGCTTCTTGGCCGGATTGGGGCCGAGCTTCTTCATCAATTCCGCCACGGCACGCTCGAGTTGCGGGTCGTGACCGGCCAGTACCGACTTCGGGTCGTTTTCGACCTCGATGTCAGGGTCGACTCCGTGGCCCTCTATGATGTACTGTCCATTGAGGTCAAGTAACGCAAATTCGGGGACATTAACAACGCCGCCGTCGATAAGGTTTCCATGATTGGTGATACCAACCACACCTCCCCAGCTTCGGGTGCCTACGAGCTGGCCCAGCCCTGCTTTACGGAACATATACGGGAAGATGTCGCCATCCGACGCAGAGTTGGAGTCAAGGATACCGATCATCGGTCCCAGAAAGGCCCCGTCCGGATACGTCGTCGCATCTTGGTTACCCCGCGTGAAGTTGATGCCGAGTACCTTGCGTGCAAGGCGCTCGATGATCATCCGCGAGACGTTTCCGCCGCCATTGGCTCGAACGTCAACAACAAGGCCCTCCTTGTTCAGCTGCGGATAGTACCACTTGATGAATTCACGAATGCCTGCCGGTCCCATATCGGGGATATGCAGGTAACCAAGCCGCCCTCCAGAAAGCTGGTCTACCCGCCGACGGTTTCCGTCGACCCAATCCATATAGATTAGGTCTGTTTCAGCGGTGACCGGGCGGAATGTGACAGCGTGGGCCCCTTGGATCGAGGGGGTGCCGTTCACCATGAAGGTCACGGTCGAATCGGCCTTGCCGCGAAGATACGAATAAATATCGCGATCACCCGTCACGTCTTCGCCGTTAATAGACAGGACATAATCGCCGACGTTGGCCGTGCTGCCGACCTCGGTGAGCGGGGATCTGTAAATATCCTCTTCGTTCTCGCCCGCAAAGATCTTGCTGATCTTGTACCGGTTTGACGCTTTATCGAGCTCAAACCTAGCCCCCGGTAAAGCCACATGAACCCGAGGCGGCAGGTTGAAATCACCGCCGGTGATATACGCATGCTGCACGGTCAGCTCCGACTGCATTTCCGAGAGAACGTAGTTCAGGTCTGAGCGATGAGCGACGTAAGGGAGCCACTTAGCATAATCGTCGCGGATCTGCTGCCAGTTAAAACCGTGCATATTCTCGACGTAGAACCAGTCACGGTAACGTCGCCATACC
This sequence comes from Acidobacteriota bacterium, assembly GCA_019247455.1. Lineage (GTDB taxonomy): Bacteria > Acidobacteriota > Blastocatellia > Pyrinomonadales > Pyrinomonadaceae > OLB17. Next base: position 2,266 of record JAFAOW010000041.1, read on the forward strand.
TCGTTGAAGATCTGGTTCCACTCCTTCACTGGATCGACCTCGGTCACCATGCCGGCTGTAGATATGCTCTTTCTCGACCGGTCGCCCTGAGGATTAGCGTCATATTCCGCAAAGCCTCCGGGCCCCGCGGTTATCAGCTTTGTACCATCTGACGATAGTGCGTAGTTCCCGGCTGGGGTGGCAAGGGTCGTTTCTTTGCGGTCCTTGATGGAGTAGATCCTCAGGCTGGGCTGCACATCAGATGCCCGGCCGTTGTAAAAAGCGCCCGTCACCGTATAGATCAAGTTCCCTTTGTTAGCCGAGAGATTGCCGTAATTATCGGCAGGGAGCGGCACCTTGACGGCACGTCTCTCGATCCCATCAAAGTTGATGCTCTCGGGCGTATCTGCTTTTGCCGGCGGAGCACCCGCGGGCTTGTCGTCGGAAATCGTGACCTCGTCGTTCTCGTATGGAAATGGATTCTTTGTATTCGATTGAAGCGGCAGCGAATAGATCATCGTCGTCCGGTTTGTCGCGTAGTTGTACTCTGCGCCGGAGATCTGCGGAGCGAACTCGTGATCGCTCAGGAAGTATAGATAGTTTCCCGATGGCTCGAACGCCGGAGAATTTGCGTTGAACATCACGGGGGTCACCCGCGTGTTCTTGTTGTCAGCCGCACTCCATATGTAGACCGAATTAAGGCCATTCGCGCCCTGCATCGAAAATGCAATGTAATTCCCCTTCGGCGACCACGTGTAATCGTTGATCTGTCCATTAGGTGCATCGACGATCATCTGTGTCTGTTTGGTCGCCACAGTGGTGACGTAAACACGGCCGTCCTTATCACTGAATGCGATCTTCTTGCTGTCAGGCGACCACAGCGTACCGTAACGCTGAGCCTTTCCGCCGGTCGTCACCTGCTCAGGCGGGGTAGAGCCGTCCTGAGCGACGACCCAGATCTCTTCTTCACCGGTCTTGTCGGAAATAAATGAGATCCACTTTCCGTCCGGCGACCAATTGGGAAAGCGGTCATTCGCGTCTGATGACTTGGTCAAATTCCGGACGCCGCCATGCTCAATGGGTACCGTAAAAATGTCCCCCCGCGCGGAGAAAAGAGCCCGCTCGCCCTTCGGGCTCAGGTCATAAGAACCGATGTACGAGGCAACATTCACCATCCTTTTACGTTTGTAAACGCCATCGTCAGGAACGTTGATACTAAGCTTCATCGCTTTTTTCGAACTTACGTCCATCAATTCCAACTCGCCATTCCGCTCATAGATGATGTGATTCAGGTTGTCGGAGCTCGGCCACCGGATGTCCCAATCCTGGTTGCGCGTGACCTGCGTCGTTTTACCGCTCGCAACGTCGTACGCGTAGAGATTGAATTTGCCATCCTTATCCGAGTTGTAATAGATCGTGTTCCCGATCCACATTGCGTCGCGGGCGGCACGAGTTGTGTCTGCTGAGATCAGCTTTGCGTCGTTAGTAGAGAGATCGTAAATATAGAGCTTGTTCGCCTGCCCGCCGCTGTAGCGTTTTTCAGGGCGGAAATCGCGGAACTGCGGACTATAGACCATTTTTGTCCCATCAGGCGATAGATCGCCGGAACCTGCAGTAGGCATCGGCATGGCTTCCGCGGGACCACCGTTTGGAGAAACCGTGTAAAGTTTGGCGACCGGAAGTGTCCACGAATCTCGTTCGCTGCGGAAAATGATTCGCCCGTCCTTCGTCCAGCCTTCTACCTGATTGTCCATTCCCCATCGCGGCGCGAGAGGCCCCTGCGAAGGATAGAACGTGAGCTGCCTAGGCTCGCCGCCGCTCGAGGAAACAACGTAGACCTGCTCATCACCGTCGTACTGACCAGTGAACGCGATCCACTTGCCGTCAGGCGAGAACTTTGCATACGTTTCAACTCCAGGATGCGCCGTGAGACGTGTAGCCGTGCCTCCACTCGTGGTCACTGTCCATAGGTCTCCGGCATAAGTGAAGACCACACGATCACCGAACACATCCGGGAAACGCAGTAATTTCGTCTGCGCCGCGACACACATTACCGACAGCAGGCCGATAGCGGCCGCGAAAACAACTCGCTTCAACATTAAAGTTCCTCCATTTAGGGCGTAGGCTAGATTTGCCAGTGATTTTATCTTAATTCGTTACGATAAAAAAGCTTGCGGGTTTCAAACTTTCCGAATTTTTCTGCGTTAAACATTGGGGCTCGGGCGTTTCAAGCGGGCAACTAAAACCATCGTGTTTTCCTCAAAGGGATGTTATTCTTGTTTGCAGCTCTGAACCGTTGAAGTACTACCGGGGAGACTTTATTTTGTGAACCTTCTAAAATCTCGCTTCGTCGTTTTTCTATCAATAATTCTTGCTTCTTCAGCTGTTTTCGGACAGACGATAGCCAAGAACGACCCTCAAAAACCAAAAACGGCCATTTCCCCGGCGAAAGGGACCCCGGCGACCGTCGATACAATTCAAAACGACCTTCGCGAAGCTCTTTCCGTGATCCAAAATAACTACGCAGGCGCGAAGACCATGGATTACAACGAGGTATTCAAGTCCTCGATCGGCGGTATGCTGAATACGCTTGATCCTCATTCGCATTACTTCGACGCTGCCGCGAACCAGGAATTTCAGACCGACCAGAGCTCACGATATTACGGTATCGGCGCGACCATCGGTGATCTCAGCGATGCCGAGGGCAAAGTCGTCGCCACCTACATCAAGTCTACGTTTGAAGGTTCGCCGGCCCACAGGGCAGGGCTTCGGTATGGAGATAAGATCGTGAGTTTCACGGGTCAGCGTGTGATGCCGGACGGCAAGCTGATGGAGGTGAAGGATGAGTCAATGCTCGGAAAGACCTTTACGGAAGTTCGCTCATTCCTACGAGGCCCTGAAGGGACCCCGGTGAAACTTACCATCGAGCACCTCTCGGGAAAGGTGGAAACGGTCTCGATCATTCGCGCCGCCGTTCCGCAGCCATCGATTACCGAATCGTACATGATTCGCCCAGGCATCGGATACATGGCGATGAATACGAACTTTAACCAGACCACTTTCAACGAATTCCTGCAGGACCTGCGAGGCCTAAAGGCGGCAGGTATGCAGCAGCTTATACTTGATCTTCGCGGAAATGGCGGGGGACTCGTTAGCCAGGCCTATCATGTGGCCAGCGCTTTCTTGAACTACGGACAAACTGTCTTTACGCAAAGGGGCCGAATTGACGGTGTTTCTGATGAGATAGCGGCTGATAACCGCTATCCGGACCGCTCACCATTGGTCGTGCTCGTTGATAGGAATACGGCGTCGGCCTCGGAGATCCTAGCTGGTGCGCTTCAGGACCATGACCGCGCATTGATAGTTGGAGAAAACACTTTCGGCAAGGGACTCGTGCAAAATCCCTTCCCGCTCGAATATGGATCGATGCTGCTGCTAACAATCGCAAAGTATCGGACTCCATCCGGGAGGCTGGTCCAGCGCGATTACTCGAACGGAGAGCTTTATAACTATCTGAACGAGGGCGGCAGTTTGCGAGACGAGTCGGCGCCCACCCCGCATCCTCAGGGTCCCGAGAGTAAGACTGATTCGGGCCGGGCGGTCTATAGCGGCGGCGGGATCAACCCGGATGTCGAGGTGCGGTACGAAACGATCTCTCCAGAGCGCAATAGAGCGCAGGCGAAGCTCCTTAACCCCGTCTTCGGTTTCGCGATGGAAATGGTCAAGGGCAATGTTCAGGGCCTGGAAAACTACAAGGTTTCGGCTCCTTTGACTTTTAACTACGACATCAAGTCCACGGATTTTCCCGTAAATGATTCGGTTGTTGCGGCTTTCAAGAGCTACGCCGCCGCCAAGTACCAGGTCCCCGCAGCTCAGATCGACCGCGAAAAAGATTTCGTTGTTAGGTCGCTGCGGACGGAGCTGGTGACGGCCGCATACGGTGCTCAAACGTCACGTCAGGTCTTCAATGAATCTGACAATCAGCTGCGAAGGGCTATGGAACTTTTGCCGCAGGCAAAGCAGTTGGCCATTCAAGCCGAAAAGGCGAGAGCGAGCGCTTCGAAAGGCGTAAATCGCGACAACTAGTCGAAATGAAATAAAGCAAAAATGAGCGCCCTGGCGGCGCTCTTTTTTTGTCAGAAAAGCCAGCGGATCAAATAGTAGATACCTGCCCCGAGCCCAGCCACAAGAACGAGTATCCCCACGATCACTGCGGCAATGATCAGCTTGAACTTGCGATATCGGTTCTCGTCAGGAGGAGATAACTGGTTTTGAGGAAAATAAGGAGGCGGTCGGTTTAGCATCTCTTAAAGTCTAGTATTCCGGCGGACCGTGTTCAAATCGAAGCCTGCTGCCGAGGAACTTAAATTCCACATGACTGTATGCAATAATGTTTCCGTCTCAGATAAAAAATTTGTTTCGCGACACCTTCCTATGAAAAGAGCCATCTTAGTCTCAGCCATAGCAGCGCTTTCATTATTCGCAGTCCCCGCTCAAACCCCGTTTGGTATCAACGACTTGCTTAGTGTGAAGCGGGTAGCCGACCCACAGCTTTCTCCAGACGGTAAGACGGTCGCCTATACGGTTGGCACTGTCGATAAGGCTGCTAACAAAGTGATCAATCAGATCTTTAGCAGGTCCGTCGACGGCGGCAATCCAAAACAGCTCACTAGTGGATCAATGTCGAGCAGCAACCCGCGCTGGTCGCCGGACGGCAGGCGCATCGCCTATACGAATGGCGGCCAAATATGGACGATGAAATCAGATGGCGACGACAAACAGCAGATCACGCGCATCTCGACTGGCGCCTCCGGGCCGATCTGGTCTCCCGACGGAAGGTCCATTGCCTTCGGATCCGATGTATATCCCGAGTGCACGACCGATGCCTGTAACAAAGCGGCGGATGACAAGGCCGAAGAAAGTAAGGTTAAAGCGCACGTGACGGATCGCCTTCTTTTCAGGCATTGGGTCGAATGGCGCGACCGGAAGCGAAGTCACGTATTCATAGTGTCGAGCAGCGGCGGTGCAGCACGTGACATGACACCCGGTGATTTCGATTCCCCGCCGTACGCTGCGGCGTCGGGCGTCGATTATGCATTCTCTCCCGATGGTTCGCAATTGGCCTACCTTCGCAATCCGGACAAGATCGAGGCTGCATCTACGAACAGCGATATCTATCTCGTCAGCGTCAACGGCGGCGAGGCGCGGGATATCACGGCTTCTATGAAGGGATACGACGTCTCGCCGACGTTTACGCCGAACGGCAAGTATCTTCTTTTTCGATCAGAGCAGACTCCCGCATTTGAAGCGGATCGTTGGCGTATCATGCGATATGACCTAAAAACTGGGGAGATCACTGAGCTCACAAAAGGATTCGATCTTCAGGTAGAAGAAATGACCGTTTCCGCAGATAGTTCGACGATCTACTTCGCAGCCGGTGAACGCGGTTACGCGCCTGTCTTCTCGATTCCGGTCGAACCGGACTTCCGATCAAAGGCTACCTATGTGAAGAAGGTAGTACAGACCATGGCGAGCAGCCTTAATGTCTCCGCGGATGGAAAGACCCTGGTATATGCGGCCGGTTTCGCGGACACGCCGACCGAAATCTGGTGGAGCAGTACGGACGGAAAGTCGGGCAATTTCATTACTGCGGTCAACGCGGCAAACACGGTCAAGTACCATTTCAACAAGGCCGAGTCCATCGAGTGGTCCGGTGCCGGGGGGACGAAAGTTCAAGGCTTTGTCATCAAGCCACCAAACTTTGACCCCGCAAGAAAGTATCCACTTATCGTTCTCATTCACGGAGGCCCTCAGAGTGCTTGGAATGATAGCTGGGGCTATCGTTGGAATCCTCAGGTATTCGCCAATCAAGGGTACGTTGTATTCATGCCGAACCCTCGGGGCTCCACGGGTTATGGGCAGAAGTTCGTTAATGACATCTCAGGAGACTGGGGCGGGAAGGCATTTATCGACATCCAGAACGGGGTCGCTGAGATGGCCAGGAAACCTTTCGTCGACAAAGATAGGATCGGGGCGGCGGGCGCGAGTTACGGCGGGTACATGGTTGACTGGCTCTTGGGCCACAACAATGATCCCCGGTTCAAGATCAAGGCGTTTGTGTCGCATGCAGGCGTTTACAACCTTGAGTCCATGGCCGCCGCGACCGAAGAACTTTGGTTCGTCAACTGGGAATTCAAAGGTATGCCTTGGGAGAACGCGGTGAACTACAACCGCTGGTCACCTAACAAGTTTGCCAAAGCTTTCGCAACGCCTACGCTGGTGACGTGCGGTGAGGTGGATTTCCGGGTTCCTTATGACCAAAGCCTTCAGCTGTATACGACCCTGCAATTGAAAGGCGTTCCGTCCAAACTGATCGTATTTCCGGACGAAGGCCATTGGATACTTAAGCCGCAGAATTCCGAGTTTTGGTACAACAATGTCTTAGACTGGTTCCAGAAATATCTGAAACAGTAACAATATGAGAACAAGATTAAGCTCGTTTGTTTTTACACCGGCCGCGATACTTCTTTTCGCGGCCTTTTCGGCGCATGCACAAACCCGGCCTGATTTTAATCGGCCGCAGAACTACGATGTGCAGCATTATTTGATCCGAGTATCGTTCGACGCGGCAAAAAAAAAGGTATTCGGCGACACAACGGTGACGCTAAAACCCCTCAAAGCGGACTTTCGCACGCTTGAGTTGGACGCCGTAGGTCTGACATTCAGTTCAGTCGCCCTTGAGCCTTCAGGTGCAATGCTCTCGTACAAGACGCTGCCGGATAAAGTTGTTGTAACCCTTGATCACGGATACGCACCCGAAGATACGATCGCGGTACGGTTGAAGTATTCGACCGTCCCTGTGAAGGGCGTTTACTTCGTCGCCGCGGAGCCGGGACATTCTGCGCAGATCTGGTCTCAGGGTGAAGCGGATGAAAATCGGCATTGGTTCCCCTCGTTTGACTTTCCCAGCGACAAGGCGACTAGCGAGGAATTCATTACCGCCCAGCCAGGAGAAACCGTCGTGGGAAACGGCGAATTCCTTGGGAAGGAAACGAACGCGGATAAGACCGTGACCTGGCATTACAAGATGCCCGTGCCTCACTCATCTTATTTGGTGTCGTTCGCGATCGGCGATTATGTTCGTGTAGAAGACCATTACAGCGACATTCCCCTTGGCTATTACATTTACCCGGGTAAGGAACAAACGGCGCGAAATGCGTACGGCAAGACGCCGGATATGATCAAGACTTACGAGGATCTGACCGGCGTCAAGTTTCCTTACAACAAATATGACCAAACGGTTGTTGCACACTTTCAATTTGGCGGCATGGAAAACATCACGGCCACAACAATGGCTGACATCGAGATCATGTTCGCCGACACTGATTTTGGAAAGGAAACGACGATCGATCTGGTTTCCCACGAACTCGCGCACTCCTGGTTTGGTGACATGGTCACGTGCAAAAACTGGGCGGAACTCTGGCTAAATGAGGGGTTCGCGACGTATATGGAAGCGGCCTATCGAGAGCATGCATTCGGTCGTGAAGACTATATTAGAAAGATAACCTCGAACGCGACGGATTTCATGATCGATGATGCGATCACTCGAAAGCGCCACGGACTTTTTAATCGTCGGGCTGGAGACGTGGCGGCGTTGTTCGACAATCCCAACGTCACTTATAACAAAGGCGGCGTGGTCCTTCACATGCTGCGTGAACAGGTCGGGCGGGAGAATTTCTGGAAGGCTCTCAACACCTATCTTAACCGATTTCGGTTCAGCAACGTTGAATCGAGCGACCTGGAGAAAGTTATGGAGGAAACTTCAGGCCAGGATCTTAAATGGTTCTTCGATCAATGGGTGTATGGTACGAGCTTCCCGCGTCTGAATATCGTTCAAACGTATTCCCCCCGAACAAAGATCCTGAAACTGACGCTGACGCAAACGCAGCGTGTCGAGCCGCTGGTGCCTTCAGCTTTCAGGCTGCCCCTCGACGTAAAGATCACGAATGCGAAAGGCTCATCCGATCAGCAGATCGATATGACAAAGCGTATTCAATCCTTTTCCTTTAAGGTGGACGGGAAACCGTCGGCAGTCGTGATAGATCCAACCGACCGTATTCCGCTTAAGAATATGAAGCAGGGACCGATCCTTACGCTAAGATAGGCCGATCGCAAGGCCGGCAATAAAAAAGTCCCGCCAAATGGCGGGACTTTTCTCTTTGAGAAGACCGGATGTCTGCTTCAAATGTTGAAATATCAGCGTGAAGCACGTTTCTGAGTCGCGCCCCACAAAATGAAGGCTTGATCTCGCTGTTACTTCTTTGCCACACCTACGAGGTTAGCTGACGGGCTAGGAACGAAAGAGTATCCCTTCATCGCGATGATGATTCGCCCCTGCCGGTTCCAATGTCCGGCTTTGGGTCCCCCGCTCCCGACGAGTGTCGGGACTCGGCGATCGAATTTTCAACAATGAAATAATAGCAGTAATACCGCTCTATTTCAACAAGTTAGACGTGCGCTTGAGAAAAAAAGTTGCCGCTAACGGGCCGGATAGATCTGGTACAGCAATACGTACACTGCAACGCCGGTTAGCGAGACGTAGAGCCATATCGGATAGACGAGTCTCGCAAGGTTTTGATGGCGGTCGAACTTCCCTTTTAGAGCTCTCACAAGCGTAACCAAGACAAACGGCGCAACCAAAGCGGCAAGGATAGTGTGGGACGTGAGGATCGTGAAATAGATAGGCCTAATGACCCCCTCGCCCGTAAATCGCGTGGGGCCGAGGCCAAGATAATATGTCCTCAGAGAGTGATAAGTAAGATAACAGATAAGAAATAAGCCCGAAACAAAGCACGCCGATAGCATACAAAGCCGATGCTTGCGTACATCCTTCCTGAATATAAAGACCAAGCCACACAATAAAAAAACGCTGCTGAGAGCGTTCAGTCCCGCATTAACGTGGGGAAATACCTGAAGTGTGTCCATCTACTTCCAAAAGCCGAGCAGAACGAAGATCAAGATCCACAATCCACCCATAAAGTGCCAGTACCAGCCTACGACTTCCGCCAGGGTCCTGCGCCTTGCCAATTCGGTATCGCTGTGCCGCGGGTACCACACACGAAGAACAATAGAGCCAAGTGCGACTATTCCTCCAAGAACATGGATGGCGTGTACGGCCGTTAGAATGTAAAAGAAGCCCGCATATGGGTTACCGGACATGTACAGCCCTTGAGATCGGAGCGCGATCCACGCGAGCAATTGAGACGATATAAATGCAGCACCCAGAACCGTTGTGGCAATAAGCCACTTCTTGGCCCGTCCCGAGTCATTACTGTCAATGGCGAGCTTCCCAAAATGATAGGTCGCACTGCTTGTGATGATGATCGCGGTGCTCATCCAGACCTGGATCGGAAGGGCGAACGGATGCCATTCGAGGGCTTTATTCGTTGCGACTATTACATAGGCGGCTAGAAGACCGCCAAACGTCATCATTACAACGACGAGAAGGAACCCGGTAAAGACACGGGACTTATTCGGAACAAATTGCTGATCATCCATCCCATCGGCGAGATCGGGCATATCGCCACCCGAGCCACCTCCCGAGTCTCCGCCCGGATCAGGATTTCCACCCCCGCCTCCACGCGGAGGTCCACCGCCGGGGCGGCGACCCGCTTGGGCGATCTTGACGTCTTCGAGATCGGAAGCGATGTCTATAGTGCCAACTTCCATCAGCGTTTATCAGCGACCATCAGAATGAAAAGCAGTGGAAGATAAATCACAGTGGCCAGCAGCAGCTTCTTGGACCGCTCATCGGTTTTCGCAATCGCAGCCCTTACACTCATCCAGAGAATATAGATTCCCAGTAGTACAGCCCCAACCAAAAATATGGGCCCCGATACGCCAAAGAAAAATGGCGCCAAGCTGACCGGCACAAGCATGATCGCAAACAGAACGATCTGCCTGGCCGTGATCTTCCCGGCGGGCTCGACGACTGGAAGCATTAGAATGCCGGCTTTTGCGTACTCTTCCCGATACATCCATGCGATCGCAAGAAAATGAGGAAATTGCCAGAAGAACTGCATCGCAAACAACGCCCACGCAGTCAGGGTGATGTTGTCCGCGGCCGCCGTCCAGCCCATTAATGGCGGCAAGGCACCCGGGATCGCGCCGACCGCAGTCGATATAGAGGTCCTGGTCTTCAATGGAGTGTAGACCAGGACGTAGCCAACGATCACCAGCACTCCGAGGAAGGCTGTCAGTGCATTTACCGCGAAAAGTAGATACATCTCAGCGCCGACCACCTGAGCAAGGCCAAAGATCAACGCTTCTGTTGGCGTAATAACATGCATTGGAAGCGGACGGGAGGCGGTTCGCTTCATCAGTTTGTCAAGGTCCCGTTCCCAGTATTGATTGAGAGTTGCGACCCCAAAGGCAAGCAACGTTATTGCTGCCATCGCGTTAAAGAAACGAAAGGTGTCGAAGGGGCCGGTTGTCCCAAGATAGAATCCTGCCGCGGAGGTCAGCACTAGAAGCACAGCAATGCGCGGCTTCGTCAATGTGATAAAACCCGCCAGCCGCGCCCGCAAACCGGCTACTTTCTGGTCTTCGATCTCCGCGGCGGCTGTCTCGACTGCCATCATTTCTTCCTACGAATAATAATCTCAAGAATAGCGTCTACACACCATAAAACCAAGGATGCGCGGATTATCCAACATATTAATAGCGACAAGGATTTCTAATTTAACTTCGGGTGACATTGAACCTATCCTGGGCTATATTTTTCTTGACTATATGTCTGCTTCCGAAGAAGTTATCAAACCCTGTGCTGCCGCAAGGCCAACGGCTCCGATCGTAAATAGAATTTTGGATGCGATCAGTTCGGTTCGAGTGGGTGTTGTTACACTCTGTATCCTCGTCGTCTTGGCGATGATCGGAATGCTGATACTCCAGCAGAACGTTCAGGGCTTTGATTCGTATTACGCCGGCCTGACACCCGCGGAGAAGATGGTCTATGGCGCCCTCGGGCTTTTTGACATCTATCACGCCTGGTATTTCTATCTAGCTCTTCTCTTTCTTTCCCTAAATATCATTCTCGCTTCGATCGACCACTTCCCGGAAGCATGGACATATATTGTCCGGCCAAAGGTGACCGCCACGCGGGACTGGCTGATGAACCGCCGAGATCACGCAGAGCTAGCGACGGGCATAAAAGATGAGAAGGTACTGGGAGATATCGTGACCTCGACATTTGCGGCACACGGACTCAAGCCGACGAAGAATGAGTGGACGACTTCGGAATACGCTATCAACGCGGACGGAACTAGGGATTTTTCGAAAACTGTCAGAAGAACAGGTACCGTCATATTCGCGCAGACTGGCAAATGGAATAGAGTGGGGGCCTACATCATCCACACGTTCTTGTTAGTACTCTTTCTTGGGCATTTTGTTGCCCTTACAACGGGATTCGACGCCGATGTCCAAATGGTTCCGGGCGCGAAGACAGATCAGATCCAGATGATCAACTACGACCTGGATAAAAAGGTGCGGTACAACGTCAAACTCCCGTTCACGATGGAGTGCACGGATATACAACAACGTCTCATTAACGAGAATGCTGGTATCGATGTCACTAATACGATGGATTGGCGAACCGTCGTAAAGATCAGCGATCCGGGCTACGGCGACTCCATTGCGGACATCAGCCTCAATCGGCCTGTTACGTATCGGGGGTACCGTTTCTTTCAGTCACAAACCGTACCGGTGGGAAACGCCCGTAACATTCAGCTCGAGCTTGCACCGCAGGCCGGCGGCCAGCCTCTGACGGTCAACATCGATCGTAACGGAAGCTCAACACTGCCTGACGGAACCAAGGTTGACTACGTGGATTTCGAGCCGGATTTCACAATGGGTGCTGACGGCCAACCTGATACCAAGAGTGGCGATTATAACAATCCGGCCGCTATTTTGAATGTGACTTCGCCCGTGGGCGAGCGCGTGCGAGTTTACGCCTTTGCGCAGAAACTGCCCGACAACGCGCCCGTAGCCGCTCCTAAGGCAGGATATAAATGGCATCTCGCCTCATTTGAGAAATCCCCTATCGCTCATGTGCTCTCGATCAAATATGACCCCTATAACGCAGCTTTTATAGCATGGTACGTTGGTGGATTTGGTCTCGTGGGTGCTTTGGCATTTATGTTCTTTACATCCCACAAGCGGTACTGGGCTTTGATCGAGAGAAATGAAGATGGCACTTTAAGTCTGGTGGTGGCGGGCGAAGCAAATCGCAATCACATCGGATTCACGGATCGATTTAAGAAGTTAGTTGCTGACCTCAAAGGTCACGAGGAAGGATAGTCATGGAAGAGATCGAAAGACTCGAACGCAAAGGAAGCTTTAAGAGCTACATACCCGTGGTGCTTGTTCTGGGCGGCGGCCTTGCAATGGTCCTTATGCGTATGCAGATCGGCCCCTCCTTCGTATCCGACGGGGCGTTGATGATGCTCGCACTTGCCTGCTATATTCTTGCGGCACTCTTTCAACTGACGAACCTCTACGCGCCCTCGGCGATGGCTGAGAAGATCGGCTTCTTCAGCGCCGCGCTTGGCGTCTTCTTCAACCTCTCAAGCTGGCTAGTTCGTTGGGTCGCGGGGTACGAACACGAGATAGAGGTTATGCGAGCGAGCGGCAACATGGCCAAACCCTGGATCTTCCGGTACATTCCCTTTGCGAACCTTTACGACCTGAGCCTGGCTTTCGCGTTCGGAGCCGGCCTTGCCACGATCCTTTTCGCTCAAAGGAGGTCCTTCCGTATCCTTGCGGCTTTCACGATGCCGCTCGCGGCACTGATACTCACGCTCGCCCGATTCATTGGCAATGAATTCATCGATCTGCCGCCGGTCCTGGATTCGTACTGGCGTCCGATCCACGTTGGCGACGCCTCGTTGAGTTACGGTGTTGCGCTCGTATGCTTCGGTGTTGCAGTAATGTATTTGCTGAAAGACGGCGTGAAGGTGGAGGCAATGGCGATATGGTCGAGTCTATTCTCTATCGCCGTTATCGGAACGATCAGCAAGTTTTCCGTCTTTACCCAGTTCGTCTACCGCGCGGGCGTTTTTGTTCCTAATGGGGACGGCAAGAAGCCTTTCGGAGCACCGTTTCGCGTGGATATCCCCTGGGGCGGCCCATCACTCGCGATCGCAGGGATCTTGCTGGCAGGGGCCGCCATCGCCTTTCTTCTTTATCTGTTCCAAAAGAGCGAGCAGGCGAAGATTGTCGGACACTACCTCCTTAAGGCCGCATTGGTCGCTCAATTGGTGTCGATCGTCATTCTCGTCATCGGTATCAGAAATAGTGCAGATGTGCCCGCGCGTTTGCAGACACAGCTAGCGCAGGACAGCTCTCAGTATGTGACTGCGGGAAAGGCGCTCGCGGAAATGCAAGATCTCACCGCGGACGAATTGTCTCGAATGACCCCGCAGCAATATGAACAGATGGGACGCTCGTTCATCCAGCAGAATGGATCGCAAATGTTTACGAGCCTGAATGCCAATCCGGTAGAGGTCTCGGCTCTTTTGACTGCTCTGGTAGCGACTGCATTTGTGATCTTTTTCAGCTTTAATACTGATAAGCTGAGGGACCGGCTGCCGAGCCTTGAATCGCTTGACAGCCTTATGTATAAGACCGCTTCGCTGGCGTTCGCGGGACTTGCGATGCTATTGATCACAGGCGCCATTTGGGCAAATGAATCGTGGGGACGGCCATGGGGTTTTGACTCAAAGGAAACGGGCGCCCTGATAGCCTGGCTTACTTATGCGGCATTCCTGCATACGCGCATCGCCAGGGGGTGGAAAGGCCGAAGCTCAGCCTATTTTGCTGTTGTAGGTTTCCTGCTGGTGATCTTTACCTATCTGGGAGTGAGTTACCTGATCAAGGGGCTGCATAGCTACGCTCTATTCACTGGACACTTATTCTAGCCACGTCCTGCATTGAATAACGCGTGATCGAACCATCCTTCGTCGTAACGATCAGTTGTCCCCGTTCAACTGCAAAGCGAAGTACATCCGGCATGGGATGCTCGATCGACGATCCATCCCTCAGCACGATAACCAAACGAAAATTGGCCACCGGGTCAGCCTTTTTTTCCAGCACGACAGGGGCCTTCTTAGGGGTGTTGGCGGCGGGTTGTGATCCTGAATTTGAGCCGCCAAGGCCGGGTGCGCCGGCGCCAGCCGCTTTCTTTGGAGGCCCGATCACCTTGGCAGGTTCATCCACGGTAGTAGAAACTACGACTTCCGGTTTAGTTCGCTCAGGCGTATAAACGGGTTTTTCATTTTTTCCTTCTTCTGAACCGCCACGCGGATTCCCAGTATAAGCGGGCTTGGAAACAGGAACTTCAGGTGGGATCGATTCCAGGATCGTTCCGACGGAGTTTACCTTTATAGCGCCTGATAGGGGTTCGACCGTTTCAGGTTTGTCAGGCCCCTGCGAAATTCCAGCCTTTGCAATAAAGCTGCCAGCAAACTTGATCTGGAAAGTCGCCGCTTCGTCACCTTGGGCCCTGCCTTCGACCCTAAGTATTAGGTTCTCCGGCTTTCGAAGGTAGATCAGCCGACCAGTCTCGCTTAACCCCGACTCTGGATAAATGACCATCTTCGTCAGGGGCTTTAGGCCCTCAGCCACATACACATCTATGTCAGCCGTCAGGTTTTTGCTTGTTACGTTGATGAAAATATCGCCCTGTCCGCCGTCAAAGGCGTAGTAATACTGCGTTAACCTCGGATCTCCGATATCGCGAGCCCTAACCACGCCGCTTATCTCGTTCGATCTAACGGGAGTCGGAAAGTTAACGTCCGAAGACTGTCCGAGGGCCGTCCCGCAAAACGCGCCCGCAGATGCAGCCAGAATCGTGACGGTTATAAAGAGCTTAGCTAAAAGCACCGATCAATCCAGTTCCTTTCTTAGATGTATCAATCGCGAAGTTTCCTTGTATCCCAGACTGAGATGAGCAGCAAGGCTGGCCTCGTTGCCGACTTCCGCGTCCGAAGCCATCTCGTGACAGCCGTGAGCAAGGGCCCATTCTTCCGCAAATCGCACCAACTGTCGCCCCACACCCGTTTGGCGCCGCTCCTCATCGATGTACCAGCCCTCGAGGTAGCCCACATTATCTGTTTCGCAGTCTTCCGCGAAGGAACGAATGCTCGCCTCCAAGAAACCAATAAGGCGGCCGTCGCCGATATCCGCGACCGCGACAAGCTGCGAGTCCGGATGTTCAAGGATCCCTACCATTTCCTCACGATGGTCATCCTCGGATGTGCCGTCCCATAAAAGCGACCTGAGCCGAAGCCACTCGTTCAGGTCCTGCTCTTCAAGAAGGCGGATCTTGAAGTCTGAAGCCATTTCCGATGATTCTATCAGCGAAGCCCGGACCCGACAATGCAATATTCAACGAAAAAGCCGCGGCGAAGAAGCCGCGGCTTGTCCATTTATCCTTCAAACAGCCTATTCACCTGCCTTATTCGCCATTACCTTGTCAGTCAGCACCTCAATCGCCTTTTTCATCTGCACATCTTCCAAGACCCGAGGTCTGGGCGTCGGAGTTGGGGTCGGTGTCGCGTTCGGATCCTTCTGCTGATCGATGAGGCTTTCAACCTCGAGCGGTTCCGGCGTATCGGGACGTTTCACTTCAATGGATGGTTTCACGCCTGTGTTATTCCTATCGTCGCCGAGGAAAGGCGTCCCAGATGGGCTTGCCCATTTTGCTACGGTCAGCAAGAGGCCTTCACCGGCTTTTAGCGTAAAAAGCTTCTGCTCAGTACCCGCGCCAAAGCTTCGTTCGCCAATAACTTCTCCACGCTTTCGTTCGAGGACCGCCGCAGCGACAGCCTCGGCCGCTCCTGCAGTACCCAGATCGATCAGTACGGCCATTCCGCCGTCAAAGATCGCCTTCGACGGGTCGGCGGAGTAGGTCGTTATTACACTGTCTTTTCCAACAACTTTTGCAAGATCGCCGTCCTTGATGAACAGGTTTGCGACACTTGCACCTTCTGCGAGGCTTCCGGCCGCAACTCCCCGCAGGTCGAGAACGATCTTTTGTGCTCCCTGCTTTGTAAGACTTTGAAGCTGGGCTTTGATATCGGCTGATTCGCCGTTTTCAAGGGAATAAACCTTGATCACTCCGATCTTTCCATTCTCGATATGTCCTTCTACCTTCGGGATCGTATACGGGCCTCGAATGACCTTAATTGTCTGTGGTTTCTCTCCCGCGCGGAGGACCCTGAGATTGACCGCTGTGCCGGCATCCCCATTCACAAGCAGTTTTGCGTCGTAAAGCGAAATGTCGCGTGACGCCTTATTGTCGATATACTCGATCACGTCACCGGCCTTGATCCCTGCCTTATCCGCAGGGCCATTCTTGATCGCTGAAATGACGTAGAGGAAGCCGGAGATCTGCGAGAATTCTGCGCCAATTCCGCTCTTGGAGGCATTTGCGTTCGAGTTATAATCTCGCACCTGGTCTGCCGTGAGGAACGTCGAGTACGGATCCAAACCCCCGGCCAGACCCCTGAGGCCACCAAGCCGGACCTTGTCCATATTCGGCTCGTCGACATAATCGTTTTGAATGTGCTGGAGCACAGACTCAACGATCTTCATCTGGGCATTCGGATCGCTGACCGTTTGCTGGGCCGAGGTCGTAAGCACGCCTCCGAGGAATGGCATCCCCCCGACTACCGCGTAGACGGCGATCACGCCGGAGAGAATCAAGACCCAAAGCTTACCTCGTAATGACATACCTAACCTCTTATGTAATCCTACCCGTTGATAATACGTATAGCTTGCAGTTTTGGTTATTTTGCAGCAGGAACTCAATTATCACTTAACAAAAAATCGAGTGCAAGAAAAAGAAATTCCGAATTCGACCGTCTTTACAGATGTTTCTAAAGTTCCCAGGGTCGGCCGACTCGTCGCCCTTGATCCCGGCACAATGCGAATCGGTATCGCGGTCTGCGATGAGCTCCAAATTACGACGACTCCATTGCCTCGAATTGAGCGAAAAAGCTGGAAAAACATGCTTCTTCAAGTCAAAGAAACTATCGCGGAATTTGATGCCAAGGCTTTGGTTATTGGTTTGCCGCTAGAATCGAATGGCGATGAAAGCGACATGTCTCGCGAGGCCCGCGAAATGGCTAGGAAATTCAATCTTTCGCTGGACATCCCTGTATTCCTGCAGGATGAGCGTGTGACCTCATACGAGGCGAAAAGACGGCTGTGGGCGGATGGAGCATCTCTCAAAGAAACCCGCCGAAAGGTCGACAGCCGCGCAGCCGCGATCCTTCTCGCTGACTTCCTCGATCGCCTACCGCGGCGATAGTATCCAAACTTCTTTCGCGGCAGCTGCGATGGCCTCTTTCGAAAACGGAAAGATCATTGTGGTCCCGGTCCGCCAAGCTTCAAACTGGTCCTTGAAGTGTGGTGATTTGGGATCACCGCTCTCACCGAGCGGGATGACATGACGCGTTGCATCCCAATTTCCCGGGCTCGCAATAAATCTCATCGAGACACTAGAACCGACATTAGGGGTCTGACCGCTGCCGCCGATCGGGACCGTGGGCGTTGCGAATTGCAGACCGATCAACGGCGCCGAGGCCAAAGGATGGGGGAATCTGGACTGGAACGATCTGCCCCATGTCCAAGCGTTCGGATCACCGCCTAAGCGCTTCTCGAGCGATAGCCGAGATGTGGTGTCGCACGAGGTCATCAGTTCCGCGTAGCTTCCGATGCCAGAAGGCAACCACTTCTTATCCTCGTTTTTGACAGCAGTATCCAAAATTCGATCTCGAACGATTATCTGAAATAGTCCTTTAACTGAGGTGGGGACTGACCCGTTATTGCCGGTGGCGATCCGTTCCTGCATACAGCTTCGGATCTCATTCACGATCGTCGCACCGGTCGACTCGGCGTTCATTCGCCCATCCCACGCCCGAAGAACCACCAAAGTCTCCGTGGATGCGGCATTGCGTTTGACGATCTCATTCGCAAGGTTCGCGAGGGGAATGTTGTAGGTCTCGTATTGAATGTCGCGGACATCATCCATTGTCAGTTTTGGCTTTTTGCCGATGTCGTCAAAGATCATTCGAGCGCGCCACGGCGGTGCCACATCGCGGCCGATCGAGGTGTATTTGTAGTCGGTCCCAACAATGCGCTGATTGGCTGTTACGATAACGCCGTCAGGAGGGTTGTAAAGATGCGGAAGATCTTCAAAGGGAATGTACCCGATCCAGTCTCCATCCGACGAAGCTCCGTCGTAAGGAACTCTCCCGTCACCCGATCTGCGGATCGGTATCTTACCTGCTGCATACCAGCCTATATTCCCTTTCACGTCGGCAAAAACAAAATTCTGCGTCGCCCCGCCGTAGGTCTTTAGGCCCTGCTGAAACTCGTCCCAATTCCTGGCGCGGTTCAATCGGAAGAAGGCTTCAAACTCCTGATTCTTTGGATCTAAGGCCGTCCAGCGCAGAGCATATTTCTTGTCGCCTTCTTCAATGATGATCGGACCATGAGGAGTAATGGTGTAATCGACGACCGTGTCCGTGGTCGTCGGATTCAGCGGATTCGCGCGAACCTTTATCGTCTCGTGCCGGACCTGGGCCCGCTGCCAGCCCGTGGGAGTCTTAACCTCGCCCTTCTCATTGAACGTCTCACTGTAAAGGTCTTGGACATCAGGGCCTACGTTCGTGGCCCCCCAAGCGATATTTTCGTTATGGCCAAGCACCACTCCTGGAGTTCCGGGGAAGGTCACTCCGGCGGCATGGACGCCGGGGCTGGAGAGCTCTACCATATGCCAAATGCCGGGAGCGGTGGCCTGAAGGTGCGGGTCATTTTCGAGGATGGGTTTCCCGTCGGCGGTTCGCTTTCCCGACACTACGAAATTATTACTCGCTGCCAAGTCCTCAGCGTAAAGACCTACCAGTGATAGCCCCGCAGCTCGTACCGCGGCATCCTTTTTCGCGAATGAGAGAAGTTCCTCCGAAACGGAAATATTCTCAGCGAGCGCGGAGCCGGTCCTGCCAGTATCCTTTCCGAAAAGGACGACGTCATACGGTGTGACTTCATTTGATGCATCCGCGAACTTCTCTTTAGAAAGCGACTGCAGCATCGACGCCCGCAAAAGGTCATTCTGCCAGGTAGTACTCAGTGCGTCAGCGAGGATCTTGCCCAGAACGATACTGTCGGTCGCCGCCCACTGCCGCGGCCGATACTGCAGGATCCTGAATTCGGGAGGCAGATTGGCGTCCGTCAGTGTGGCTATATAGGCGTTAACGCCGTTCGCATATGCGTTCAGCGCCTCTCGCATTTCGGGCGAGGCCGTCCCGAGAGCCTGGTTCGCAACCTCGGCAAAGCCAAACCGACGCCAGCGCTTGTCTTGATCAAGTGCCGCGCTGCCGAAGATCTCGGATGTTTCGCCGCGCGCAAGCCGTCGCATAAGGTCCATCTGGAACAAGCGATCACTCGCCGTAACGTATCCCTGTGCGAAATAAAGGTCGTGGTCATTCTTGGCATCGATATATGGGATACCGCGCCCGTCTCTCTGCACGGTTACCTCAGACGTAAGGGACGGCAGGATCACACGAGTGGCCGGCTGTCCATGGACAGCAGCGCATGCGACAAAAACGGCAAACAGGATAAATGTTCTCTTCATTTAGGTTTATCCGATCAGTGATTGCATTCAGAGACGCCCTTACGTTAAACTTTTCGAAATTCAAAAACAAGCCAGGATTATCTATGAAGATCTTCGTGAAACTATTGACGGTTTTGTCGTTGACGTCGTTTCTCGCCATCGCCTGTTCTCAGGCAGCCAATTCACCTAGTGCGACAGCGAACAACAAAAACGCTGCACCCCCGCCGGGGACTTCAGCGACGGCCTCACCGGCCTCCGACGTCGCGGGCGGGAAGGAGCTTTACACTCAGAACTGTAAGATCTGCCACAAGGAAACTGGTGAAGGCGGCAAAGTAACCGTCGACGGTAAGAATCTAGACGTCGCAAGTTTGACGAGCGATAAGATGAAAAAGCGCAGCGACGAAAAATTAGCAAGCGGTATAAGCGAAGGCGCTCCAGACGACGGGATGCCTGCTTTCAAGGCTAAACTGAAGCCCGAACAGATCACCGAGGTCGTCAAGTACGTCAGAACCTTACAAGGACAGTAAGCCCGCTCCTATAAAGAGACCAGTGAACCCACTCACGTAACAAACTCCCAGGAGTACGTTAATGAGTAAGAAGACGGTTTTGCCGAAGATCCGCACGGAAAATCTCGTCACGAAAGAACTCGCGAACGAGGTCCTTTTATATGACATCGACAGACACACCGCTTTCTGTCTAAATGCGCCCG
>JAFAOW010000045.1 GCA_019247455.1 Acidobacteriota bacterium
TGAGCGTCCTAGACGTATGGGCCGAGGTGGACAATGCCGCTCAGCAAGGCACAGGCGACCTAATAGGAATGGCCGTCTATGATCCCAACGGCAAGCGGTATGGCGACACGAGCATTCCCCTGCCTGTTGAAGGGAGCAACATCCGCGAGGCCGTGATCAACAATCCGATACCGGGTCAGTGGCGCGTCGAGTTCAAGGGTGCGAGCGGTCTGACCGCCCTTCCCGGGGTAGGCTCGCCGCAGCAGCTTGCGCTGCCGGGTACCGCAAATGTAAAGGTCACGCAGGTCCAGCATATTTTGCCGAATATCCCTGACATCGCCGGTAACCCACTTTACGACCAGATCATCTTTGCACTGACAAATAGGTTGATCGACACGTACCCCGACGGCACGTTCAGGCCGGATCAGACCGTCACTCGCGAGGACCTGGCACGCACGCTAATGCTGGTCGCCCCGGTTCGACAGTCGCTCGCGAATACGTCTAGATTCACCGACGTCTCCGGCGATCTGGCTCGTATCGCGGACGCAGTCACCTCGAATGGATCCACATTCCGTGATGTGGGCTTCACTGCGTCGCCGATCATGACGTCGTCGGGCACCCTATTCAATCCTGGAGCTCCGATCAACCGACTCGATCTGGCGGTTGCGCTGGTAAAGGCGCTGGGCCACGATGCGAAGGCGGCAGCTCTTGCGGGTACGACCGTGAAGGCACCCGACGGTACTCCGCTCATCGATAACGCGTCGATCCCGGCCAACCTCCGCGGCTATGTGCAGATCGCGATCAACGACGGGATGTTCGAGGCGTTTCCGGCGGAGCTAAAACAGGTGGCTCCAGGGCAGTTCCAGGCAGTACCCGGGCCGCGCTTCGAGCCGGGCACGGGCCTTACTCGAGGGACGCTCGCGGCAAAGCTAGGTGTCTTCAACACTCTGTTTGTGACAGGGGGTTAGTACGACAAGTTCGTTCCTTTGAGGGCAAGGAACGGCAGAGGGGTGCCCGAACGGCTGCTGCCAGAAAAGCGCCCCTCATTCAGATAACACCTGTATTTGATCACCGGGGGGAATGATCAAACTCAGGTAGATGGGGCCGGTTCGCCGGCCCTTTTCTTCGCTTAAAGAACGCTGACGCTGAGATTAAAATGTGAGACATTCGAGCAGCTGTTCGTAAGCGTGATGTAATTATCACCACCCGACGTGTAAGTGCGGTACGAAGAACCTCCGCCGCGAATGCTAATACAGCCGCCGGTCGAGGTTACGCTTGCCGAGAGGGATTGACCCGCTCTGCACGCGAGCACGACCGCCCTGCTTCCACCTGGGTTTACATCACCCGAAAAGCTCGTTGCCACCGCGCCGCGAGCGAATTTCAAACGCGTCGTTGACGGGTACGTCGCAAGCTGCGGCGGAGGTGTGGTTTGCGGAGTTGGCGCAGGCGGCGGGGTGCGGTCGATCATCGGCGTAACGACCGGAGTCGGCGATATTGTTGACGGCGGTGTTCCTCCGAATGGCGTCGGTGATGTCGGGAAAGTATTCGTGTTCGTATTCGCCACGGTGGTCGTGCCCGAGGACAGCACTTTGCTCAAGATCACATAGCCGCCGATCAGTCCGATACCGATTATCAGGCCAAGGAGCGGGAAAAGCCACATATAAAAAGGAATGCCGCCGGAACGTGCAGAGGGCGGTGTTGCCGCGGCGGTGCCGCCAGGTCGTACGACCGTGTTCTGCTCACCGCTTCGTACGACCGTCTGCTGCTCTTGATCGTATGAGATCGTGATGCCCGCTGGAACGAGATTTGTTCCGTCGTTCAGGCAGAACGCGTACTCGTCTGAAAACTGCTGGTTGCAGGCCGGGCACTTTTTCACGATAAGAAGTTATACTCCGAAAACGAGCGCATAACAACAAGACTCCCATGCCGGGCTGCGAAATTATGTTCAACAGAATGAACGCTAATTTTCTCGAATAAACCCCGCCGGGCTTTATTTCTTACAAAAAAATCCGAAATTTCGAAGCCGTTCATTGGTCCGGGCATATTATGTCTGTCCGAACTAAACCCGTGCCACCTCAATTCGGTACTGGCACAACTCTTGCCCAATCTGTGATCAAGTGGAGCGTGCTAAAACACGGCTGTTCAATAATTTGAACACTTTCGTCGGCACGCTGACTGCTCGAATTTAGAGGTCATTCAGGCCTCCACTCGCGATCGACCATGCGGGTGATAAGCAATTTGAGAATTATTCAAGAGGGAATAAGAACATGAACAAACTAAACATCAAAGTCCTGTTTGCATGTATCGCCTTGCTGGTATTTTCAGCGGTGTCGATGTTTGCACAGGAATTAGGACAGCTCAACGGGACGGTCAAGGACCCGAATGGAGCCGTTGTCCCTGGTGCTACGGTTACGGCTACCAACGCCTCGACCGGCGTAGCGAAGACCGCTACCACCAATGACGAAGGTTTCTATACGATCCTTAATCTGACCCCGGGCAGCTATAACATTGAAGTGACCAAGACCGGTTTTGCGACCCAAAAGGCGACGGCTTCGGTCGCAGTCGGCGGGGCCACTACCGAGAACGTTCAGCTTGGCGTTCAGGCGGTGGTAAATGTCGTGGATGTGGCCGGCGACAGCGGCGGTGTGGCTGAGGTCAATACGACCGACCAGCAGCAGTCGAACGTCGTTACTCAGAAGCAGATCCAGAATCTGCCCATCCTCGACCGTAATCCTTACAGCCTCGCGGCGACCGCGGGTAACGTTTCAACGAACGACCCTGACGGCCGCGGCGCGGGCGTTGCGATCAACGGCCTTCGCTCCTCCAGCACCGAGATCCTTCTCGACGGAACCGAGAACGCGGCGGTCTTTTCAGCCGGCATTGCTCAGACGGTTCCCCAGGATTCGGTAAGTGAATTCCGTATCATCACCAACAACTTCTCAGCCGAGTACGGCCGTGCTTCGGGTGGTGTTGTTAACGTTGTGACCCGCTCGGGCGGCAATAAGCTTGAGGGCAGCGCGTTCATCCAGGACCGCCGGTCATCTCTTGCGGCGAACTCGTTTGATAACAACGCTAACAACCAGCCCAAGGGCAAGTTCACACGCGAGCAGTTTGGCGGCAGCATCCTCGGGCCGATCGTTAAGAACAAGGCGTTCTTCTCGGAGTTCTTCGAAGGAACCCGCGTTCGCAGTACCGATACCGTTTTCGCTTGGGTGCCAACCACTTCGTACATCAGTGCGATGGCCCCTAACGCAAAGGCGATCTTTACGGCCAATGCACTTCGCAGTGGTGCGACGGCTACTGGTGCAACGAGCACTGTGGCAGGCTGCCCAGGCTGTACCTATGCTCTTTACAGTTTCGTCATTCCGACGGACGCCGGCGGAGGTACTCCGACCAACGACTGGAACAATGCGGCACGTGTCGACTGGAATCTCAGCGACAACACTCAGATCAATGGCTCATGGAAGTACGCCAAGAGCAATAACCTGATAGGCTCACGTTTCAACAGCGTTTGGGACGGCTACGACACGTCGATCACGGGTAGCTCGCAAAACTTCCAGGGAGCCATCGTCCACAACTTCTCCTCCACCTTTATCATGGACGCGAAGGTCTCGTTCAACCGGCTAAAAGGTGGTAACGCGACGGGTGGCAAAGACCCGGCATCGCCGACCCTTTATCTCGGATCCAGCACCATCAATGTGACGGGCAGCAAGTATCCCGTCGAGCTTCCTGGCTACTTACCTACGCTTCCAGGCGTTGGTCTTGACTCAACAGAGGACCAAAAGCTTTGGGACATCAAGCCCAATGCTACCTGGATCAAGGGCGATCATAATATCCGCTTTGGCGGCCAATATGTGAACATCGCCGACAAGGTCCTGTTTCCGGCATATCAGAACGCTTCTGAGAATCTGGGATCCACGCTCGGCAGCGGTTCGCTCGCGCTTCTTGGTGGAACAAACGGCTGTCCGGTTGGCCAGGCTTGTGCACGTCAGTTCCAGGTCGCGCTTGATCCGCAGGGTAAATTCCCGGGCGGCAGCGTAACGCGGCCGGCTACCTCGCCGAGTTTTCAGCGTGACAACCTCTATAAAGAGTTCGCTCTTTATGCTAACGACCAGTGGCGTGCGGTGCCTCACCTGACGCTTAATCTGGGCGTTCGTTACGAGTACTTTGGACCGCAGCATTCGAAAGAAGGACTTGATTCCAACTTCTTCTTTGGGTCCGGTTCTACCCGTGCGCAGCAGATCCGCAACGGACGTCTTCAGACGACGGGAACGAGCGGGCTCTGGAAGGCTGACAAGAACAACTTTGCTCCGCGCCTTGGCTTTGCATGGGACGTCTTCGGTGACGGCAAGACCTCGGTTCGTGGCGGCTACGGCATTGCGTATGAAAGGAATTTCGGTAACGTGACCTTTAACGTTATCCAGAATCCGCCTTATTACGCTGTGCTTGGCGACGCAAACGTTCCGGTCAGCGCGAATAACTTCGGCAACTTTGGCGTTGCGGGCCCACCAATCACTCTGAGTCGTGTAACCCTTCGTGCTGTAGATCCGAACATTGTTAACGCTTCGGCATCACAGTGGGGTTTGTCAGTTGAGCATGAGTTGAGCCCTGGAACCGTTGTCAAGGTTGAATACTCGGGTTCGCGTGGTAAGAACCTGTACTCGATCACCAATATCAATCGTGTTGGATCGGGTCAGCAGTACCTGGGATCTTATTCGACCCCCGGAGTTGACTGTCCGTCGACGCTTTCCAGTGCGTTCCTGTCGATCAGCCGCCTGAACTGCAACTACGGCAACATCAATTTCCGTGGAAGCGATGGCCGCAGCTCGTATTACGGCATCACGACCTCGCTCGAAAGCCTGAACCTGTTCCATACCGGTATCGCTTTCACGGGCCGTTATACCTACTCGAACTCGAAGGATGATCTGAGTGCGACCTTTGGCGGAAACTCAGGTAACCTCGGCTTAACGCTGGGCTACCTGGATCCGTTCAACCCGATGCTCGATTGGGGTCCTTCCGATTATGATACGCGTCACCGCTTTATCGCGACCGCGATCTATCAGATCCCGTTCAAGTTCGATAACAAGGCGATCAACGCAGTACTTGGCGATTGGAACATCGCTACGATCGTGAACATCCAGAGCGGACCTCCGTTCAGCATTTTCGATTTCACCACCGGCTTTGGTGTTGCGATGAGAATGGAGAGGAACGCCCCGGGCGGTGGACCGAACCCGCTGACATTCAACCATACGAATGTTTTGATCGGGCCGAACACCTATAACTTCATCGATCTGAGCGGTGTCACGCCTAGCAACTTCGTCGGTGCGGACTCAGCTAATCTTTCGGCAGCCGCCGGTTTTCCGTGCTGCTCGGATAACGGTCCCTACCCGGCGGATATGTCGACACGCAATGCCTTTAGGGCCCCCGGCTTCTGGAATGCGGATATGAGCTTGTACAAGAATATCCACATTACCGAGAGGTATAAGGTCCAGCTTCGTGCGGATGCGTTTGACGTGACCAACCACGCCAACACCTTCGTCGACTACGGCTCGGCTGATGTTTCGTCTTCAAGCTCGGTGAATGCCTTCAAGGCCGGTAACCGTCGCATTCAGCTTTCTGCGAAGTTCTTCTTCTAAGAAGTATTCGTAGAAGCATTCAGAGGGGAGCTTAAGCTCCCCTCTTTTTTGACATAAAAACGACCGCCTGATAGCGGCGGCCGGTCTTACTCACGGGCGGTGTGGTTATTTCGTTGATCGAATTTCCGCGTCTGGCCGCTGCCGGCTAGCCGACGAGGCCTTGGTCCTTAGGCGACTCAGCGAATCCGCCATTCTCATCAAGCTGATTAAGCATCCCGTAACGCTTCATTTTTTCGTGAAGCGTGGTTGGCTTGATACCAAGGAGGGCGGCAGCTTTACGCTGGCGTCCCGCGGTTCGAACCAGGGCACTCCGGATCAGACTGATCTCGAACTGTTGGACCTCCTGGGCGAGATCGATACCATTGTCGTCTTCCTTGCCGATATTACGGGAAAGGCCGTTGATCTCGCTAATAAGCGAATCGGCAAGAACACGCAGGGCTTCAAGCCGGTTGCTGATAACGGCGTTATTAAGATTCTGGGAGGATTGACCTAACATTGACTTCATGTCTCCTTGATATTACTTGCGGCTCTCTAATGCCTTAGTAAGGGTAGGAAAAACCCTAGTTCCGAATCTTCAATTTCTGTATAAAATTCAAATGTATAGATAATTGATAGATATCAACTGCTAATTGATACCAAGGTGTGGTTTTATTGGGTCAAAATATCCCCTCCGTTTCATGGTGCCCAGTTTGCTTCGTGACCTAAAAGGCGAGCCTACATGATCCTTTTACATGTGTCATGACTAGGGCATCAGACGTCTAACATTTTGATATTTCTGCAATTTTCAAGGAGGTAGGGTCGTTGATCGGCCTAGCAACACACAACAAGAACGTTTTTGAAATGCCATTGACCGAAATTGACTCTTACCAATTCGACGGTTTTGTTCTCGAACCTGAACGTAATCAGCTTTCGAGGGACGGCGAGCGCGTGCAGCTCACCAATAAGGCGTTCCAATTGCTGACCGTGCTTGTGCGCCAGGCAGGCGAAACCGTTGAGAAAGAGCGCATCTACGAGGAGCTATGGGCAGACAGCTTCGTGGAGGATGCAAATCTAACGCAGCAGATCTATAAACTTCGAAAGACTCTGGGACCTTCTCCTTCCGGCGAGCCGTATATCGAGACCGTCGCTCGCACGGGATATCGATTCAGGGCTAGTGTTACGGTGATCCGCCGTCCCGAGCCTGCGGCGGGCGTTGCGGAAGATGAAAACGTATTGGGCGTTCATCAGGCCTCCGTGTCGTCTTCACCTATCACTCAGCCGTATATCAGCGCAGCGGAGGACAGTTCAACAAACGGGTCGCCTGAGCGCGGGACGCCGGGATATCGCCGACTCGTCGTTTCGGGAGTTTTCGTGATCACGCTTCTGGTGACTTTAATGATCGGTGTCTATCTAGGCCGCGCTCGAACAAACGCTTCGCTCGACCCCGATCCGGCAAACCGGTCGTTAGCCGTGCTCCCTTTTCGCACGATAGGGGATGATGCCGGCGATGAATCACTCGGACTTGGTATGGCGGACGCCGTCATCACTCAGCTCGGGAAGCTTCGCGAGGTGCCGGTGCGTCCCACAAGCGCGGTGTTTCAATATACTGACCATCCACCGGAAAACTCTCCCGCCGCAGGCCGCGAACTCGGCGTCAACACCGTGCTTGAAGGGAGCATTCAGCGGGACCAGGATCGGATCCGTGTTTCGGTTCGACTCTTGAATGTGGCCGACGGCGGCACGCTTTGGGCTGACACCTATGATGAGAACTACGGCAATATCTTTGCGGTTCAAGACTCGATCTCAGCTAAGGTGGCCCGCGCTCTTGAGGTAAGGCTTACGCAAGCCGATTCCGCTCGGCTTACCGACCATTCGACGAACAACACCGATGCGTATCAGGCTTATCTGCTAGGCGTCTACTTCGAAAATTTTCGCGACCAGCCGCATCTTGAACAGGCCGTCGAGTACTTTCAGAAGGCGATCGATCTGGATCCCAATTATGCGCGAGCTTATGCGCAGCAAGGCGACACGTTCAATTTACTGGGCTATTACAATTTTCGCGACCCCGCCGAGATGCGAAAAAAAGCGGCGGAGGTCATTGCAAAGGCACTCGAACTCGATGATCGGCTTCCGGAAGGATACGTCGCGATGGCGTATGTTCATCTGATCACGGCCGGCGAGGTCGCAACAGCTAAACAACTGCTGGAAAAGGCGATCGAGATCTCCCCTTATAACGCCAATGCTCACGTTAGATATGGATGGGTACTCCTAAATTTGAAGGACCTAAAGGGCGCCGAAGAACAGATGAGGCTTGCCCAGAGCTATGACCCCCTTTCGAGCATAAACAACGCGGCCCTGTCCCAGGTCCTCGCATTCGAAGGTAACTTCGCCGAGGCGATCAACTACGGGGAGAAGGCCGCGGCTTTGACCCCGACCTCATACAACTATCAGCTCATTCTTGCGGACATTTACTTTGCCGCCGGGCGGCAGCAAGAGGCGATCGATGTCGTGAGTTCAATAACAAAGGTAGAGAGTCCCGATCGGCTTCGGGCACTCGGGCTTCTTGCCTATTTTCAGGCAAAGCTTGGTGACCGAAAGGCCGCCGTACAGACCTCAGGCGAGCTCAAGAAAGTCGCGAATGAACGCCCGATAGTGTTGAATGATCTCGTGGCCGCGTCGTATGCGCTTGGCGAAAGAGAAGAGGGCCTGCGGTATCTCGCCGAGCTGCACAACAGGCGCATCAACGTCAATATCCGCCTCAATTACTATCCGTCATGGGAAGATGTCCGTAAGGACCCGCGAGCCCTTGCACTTGGCACCGGCTGATCATTTTCTTATCGCAACTCCCCATGGGCCGTTTCCGCCTTTGATCGTCGCGACGACGGTGTTGCCATTCATGTTTATCACAGAAACATCACCGGAGATGCCGTTGGCAGTATAGAGTTTGTTCATAGATGCCAGTCCAGCTATCCCCCATACGCGTTGGCCTACCGAAACCTCTTTGACGATCTGACCGGACGAGATGTCCACTACCGCGACGGTATTGCCGCGGCCCGTCGCCACATATAACGTCTTGCCGTCCGGCGATACTACCATTCCGACCGGCTTTGCATCCGGCCAGGACGAAAGCGAAATTGTTCTCAGTACTTTTTGAGAGGCGACATCGATCTCGGTCACAGTCTGGCCGACCTCCGCGCTTACATATGCTTTCGTTCCATCGGGCGAAAAGACTGTATCTCGCGGGCGGGCTCCGACCAGGGCTGTGCTGACGACTTCAAGTCTCTGGGTATCAATGATAGTTACCGTGTTGCTTGTTTCGGCAGTTACGTAAACCCATTTGTCGTCGGGACTGATCGAGACACCCTCGGGCTCTATGCCGGTGACGAGAGTGGCGATGTTATTTCCTGTTCTCAGGTCGACGACGGTTGCTGTACCGGCATCTTCATTCGAGGCATAGAGCCTTGTCTCGTGACTGTCGATCGCGATCTGCTCCGGGTCCATTCCAACCTCTATGGTGCGGATGGTCGCACCAGTGGAGGTATCGATCACGGCAACGTGATTCTCACTTGGTTTTGGCTGTTTGTCCACAGGAGAACTGATAGCGACATACGCGTGTCGCCCGTCAGTGGTGATCCGTATTCCTCGCGGCCGTGGGCCCGCCGAAATTGTATCTATGACCGTGTCCTGCCGTGCATCAATGACGGAGATGGTGCCGTCCTTCTCATTTGAAATGAAGACAAGCGGTCCCGCGGGGTATTTTGAGCAGGCCGCCGCACCCAGGGCGATCATTAGAAAACAGAGTCTTTGCATCACGCCTGTAACGAAGCTTCCTCCTCGCGTCGTATCGCCAGCCTCTCGGACGAGTGGATCCACGCGGCGAACATGATGAGCGCTGCACCAATATAGACCAGTCCCGCGGGCACCCACATGATCAGTCCGCCGAGCTGCTGGTCTTCAACGGGCGACAATCCCCATTCAGCTGTCGAGGGTGAATAGATCGGGTACCAGACACGCCTCGTGAACGTTAGAAAGGCGCCGAGAATGCCGCTGTGAAGTGATGTTATGAACAAATAAAGAACCCCGAGGCCGTAATTGGCGATCCCTTGCCGGCCATAGATTATCGACCACCAAAACAACAACCCTGAACCAAAAAAACTAACATGCTGGAACGTATGTACGAGGTCACTTTCAAGCGTCGCCTGAAAAAGATAGGGAATATGCCATAT
>JAFAOW010000056.1 GCA_019247455.1 Acidobacteriota bacterium
TCTTTCGTCATTTCGCGACCGACATGCCGACCGACGACGAGACGATCACGCGTGACTGCATCAAGTGGATCGAACAACGTCTCTTCAAGACCACGACGCCGCCCGAAGAAGTGGCCGGTATTATGCTGGAGGCGGTGCAGGGCGAGGGTGGTTACGTTCCGGCTCCAACCGCGTTCATTAAGGAACTCCGGCGCATCTGCGACGAGCACGGAATTATGCTCATTGTTGACGAAGTGCAGTCGGGCATGGGCAGGACGGGTAAGATGTTCGCTATCGATCATCACGATGTTAAGCCGGATATCATGTGCCTCGCTAAAGGACTGGGGTCCGGGATGCCCATCGGCGCGTGCGTCGCGCGGGCCGATGTAATGGATTGGCACAAGGGCGCACATGCGTCGACCTTTGGCGGCAACCCGGTAGCCTTGACGGCCGCAATGAAGACGATCGATCTCCTCCAAGGCGGGATGATAGATAATGCGCGTGACGTGGGAGCTTACCTCAGATCAGGGCTCGAAAAGCTGAAAGATAAATATGACTGCATCGGCGATGTCCGCGGCTTGGGAATGATGCTCGGAGTGGAATTCGTTACGGATAGGATATCGCTGAAACCGGCCCCGGAGCTTCGCGACCGCGTCGAAATGGAATGTTACAAGCGAGGGCTCATCATTCTCGGCTGCGGTAGCAACAGTATTCGCTGGTCACCGCCACTCATACTGGCCCGGGAGCATGTGGACGTTGCTCTTGAAATATTCGACCAAGCGATCAACGCCAGCCTCTGATCGTCATTTCAGTGGCGGCCACTTCACTCTAAGCTTGGCTGCGAGACTCATTGCATCGTGCGGCGCATGTGAGTAGATGTCGTTATCGAAGTAAACAAAGACGTCACGATCTGTGCCCGGCCGAAATGATCCGGGCACTATCTTTTTTGCGCCTCGAGGTTCCCTTCCCTTTGCCCACGCCCGTATCCTTCTCCCCCAATCATTGAGTTCGTCATCCGTGTAGCCGCTCGCGTAGAGCTCGGTCGAGCCGTGAAGCCGGATGTAGATAAAATCAGCCGTGACGTCCTCGAAATACGGGAACTTCCGTGCCGCGTCGGCGAACGCGAGGGCACAATCATATTTCCGAAGTAACGTGACGAACTCCTCACAGAAAAAGCTTTCATGCCGCGGTTCGAACGCGTATCTTAATCTCACATCCTCGACGAGATCGACGAATGCTCCATTCGGCTTCTTTATCGTGTTATCGACAGCGAGCCCAGCGGCTTCAGCGGCGGTCCGCGGCAGTTCATCGAGGAATTCCTCAATGCGCTCAAAGCTAAATCTATACCAGGCCGGAAACTGCCACAGGATGGGCCCGAGCTTCTTCCCCAGCTTCAGCACACCCTGAGCGAAAAAGTTCGCAAGTGGAATGCGAATGTTGTTAAGTTTCTTCTGGTGAGTTATGTACTTTGAGCCCTTGATCGCGAACAAGAAGTCGTTCGGCGTCGCATTACTCCATTTCTCAAAGCTAGCCGGCGACTGCAGGGAATAAAAAGTGCCATTGATCTCGATGGAGTTCATCCGCACGCTTGAATATTCTAGCTCCTGCCGTTGAGGTAGGCCTTTTGGGTAGAAACCCCCGCCCCGCCATTCTTTGTACGACCAGCCTGAGATCCCAACGCGAATTTGTGCCATGGTAGGATTTTATCAAATAGTATTTCACTATTGACTTAATTAAGCGTTTGCTATATTATTGCCGTTATGGATACATTCACGGCCCTTGGAGAACCTACAAGACGGCATATTCTCGAGATCCTTGCGGGCAGAAATGGCACTGCCGCGACTGAGATCTATGGGAATTTTAAGGCCACGCCGCCCGCGATCTCGCAGCATCTGAAGGTGTTGAAAGCCGCTAATTTAGTTCGTGTGGAAAAGCGTGGACAGAAACGGATCTATTTCGTGAATCCTGAGCCAATGAAGCAGCTTGAAAAATGGGTACGGCGTTTCGCCGCGATAAAAGAGGAGCAGTTTCAGCGGCTTGACTCGGTTCTGGAACGAATGCGGTTGGAGGACAGCAATGCCCCAATGCTCCCTTTCGAGCAAACAGACGAATAATTACTGGAGGAATTGAAAATGGCAAACAAGACGACTATCACAGCCGAACCCGGCAAGCAGGAGCTTTTCATTACACGCGAATTCGACTTCCCGCGCGAATTGGTTTTCAAGGCGCACACCGATCCGGATATCTATCAGCAATGGGTAGGCCCCAACGGGATGACTATGACGATCGAAAAGTGGGACTATTGCGAGGGCGGAGAGTATCGATTCGTCCATGAGCGCGATGGCCATAAGTACGCGTTTTTTGGAATGTGCCACGAGGTGAAGACTCCGGAGCGGATCATCGGTACGTTCGAATTCGATGGGCTGCCCGAGCGCGGCCATGTGATCATGGGCAAGACCACCTTCGAAGAATTGCCCGGCAACCGGACACGCCTTGTCCATCAGTCGGTATTCTTTTCGGTGGCGGATCGAGACGGTATGATCCAGTCCGGAATGGAGCGCGGCGTTAACGACGGGTACGAAAAACTTGACGCAATACTCGAGAAGCGACGTGAACCAAACAATGCAACCGCTGCCTAGGAGAATTGTAATGGAAATGAAAAAGAAGATCACCCCCTTTATCATGTTCGACGACCAGGCTGAGGAGGCGATGCAGTTTTATATCTCCGTGTTTCCAGGCTCCCGGATCGTCAGCACGATGAAAGGCCCTGAAGGGAAGGTGATGGGGGGAGCATTTGAGCTCGACGGAGAGCTATTCAACTGTTACAACGCAGGGCCCCATCCGAATTTCAAGTTTTCGCAAGGTATCTCATTCATGATCCATGTCGAAACGCAGGACGAGGTAGATCATTATTACGAAAAACTCAGCGAGGGCGGTGAACAGCAGCCGTGCGGCTGGCTTGCCGATAAATTTGGCGTTTCATGGCAGGTAACTCCCACGGTGTTATTAAAAGGACTCAGCGATCCTGCCACAGCCGGGCCGGTCGCCGAGGCGATGTTTAAAATGCAAAAGATCATCATTTGCGACATTGAGGCTGCGCTCGGGGGAGAATAGACTGCATCTCACGGCAAAAGAATTCGAGGAACGGCTGACCGTTCTTCAGACCGACAGCGGCTGGACGGGGGTGAGGATGGACGAGATCTTCAAGCTCGGCAAGACGTATCAACAAATGCCGGTGGACCTGAGCGAGCGTTTCTGAAGAGCGACATCCACAAGGTTCGGGCCGGTTTCCTCAGCATAATGGGACAGTGTGCGAAGGCTAAGAACTGCCGACACGCGGCTCGAAGACCTGAATGAGCTTTATCTTCCTCAACTCTTAAGCCTTTGCCTTGTTGATCTCCTCGACCATAACCGGCACCGCTTCGAAAAGATCGCCAACGATTCCGTAGTCCGCAATATCGAAGATAGGTGCTTCGGCATCTTTGTTTACCGCAACGATCGTTCCCGAATTCTTCATTCCAACTATGTGTTGGATCGCGCCTGAAATTCCAAGAGCGATATAAACCTTCGGCGCGACGGTCTGACCCGAAGAACCGATCTGTCGATCGATCGGCAGCCAATCTGAATCGCAGATGGGCCGGGATGCGGCGAGGTCCGCGCCAAGAGCGTCAGCGAGCTGCTGCGCAACCGCAATATTTTCCTGAGACTTGATACCGCGTCCTACCGCAACGATGATCTCACTTTTTGTGAGATCCACCGAGGCTTTCGCCTCTTGGAAAGGATCTTCAGGCGTCATGCGGATCTCGCCAACTTCGACATCCATTGTCTCTACCGGGGCACTTCCCCTTTCCGCCGCGTCACCGCGAAACGCCCCCGACTGGAAGGTAATAAAATAAGGCCCCTCCCCATTCAGCGTCACATCAGCGTCAAGCTTTCCAAGGAAGATCCGACGCGTGAGCGACAGCTTCCCCGCGTTCGATGCATAACGAATGCAATCGCCAACAACTTCTCGCTCGAAACGGGCGGCGAGCTTTGGAGCAAAGTCGCGGACCTGATAGGTGTGCGACATAACAACGTATTGCGGATTCGCTGCTTTGATGACCTGTTCCCACGCGTCGGAATAGGCGTCCGGCGTATAGGCCCCAAGCTTCTCATTCTTTGCGACGATCACTTTCTCCAAAGCGAAACCGGCGATCTCCTGGGCAAGCGAGCAGTCCTTATCGCAAGGAAGAACCGCGGTGACACCACGTCCCAGATCCTTTCCGATCGACTGTGCGGCCGCAACGGCTTCCAGCGAGGTCTTGTTTAGAACGCAGTTCTTATGTTCGATAAAAACGAGGATGCTCATATTACACGCACCTCCGAGCGGAGTTTTTCAACAAGCTCCACGGCACCGGCCTTGGCGTCGCCGTTACCGAGCATCTGCGTCTGTTTTGTCTTGAGGGGCATGTAAACCTTTTCGATCTTGGGAGCGGATGCAAACGGCTCAATGTTCGGCGTGACTTCTGATACTGGCTTTGATTTTGCCGCCATAATTCCCTTTAGGGAGGCGTAGCGGATCTGCGAAATTCCCGACTGAATAGTGAACAACGCGGGCAGCTTATATGTGAACCACTGATACCAACCGCTCTCAAGCTCGCGCTTCACGCGAAGTGTGTCGCCAAGGCTTGCCCTGTCAACCTCGATCACGATCGTCGCATGTGGGATGCCCAGCAGCTCCGCCAGAATGACACCTGTCTGACCGTAGCTCGCATCGTCGGATTGCAAGCCGGTGAAGATAAGATCTGCCTTCTCGTCGCGGATCGCTTCAGAGATCGTTTTCGCTATCTGGAAGGAGGACAACGATTTGCTGTCCTCGACAATAATGTGGATAGCCCGGTGCGCGCCGCGCGCCAAGGCGTCCTTGATCACACTTTTTGCGCCTTGGGGCCCGAGCGTGCAAACAACTACCTCTCCCTCGTCTTTCGCTTCGACAGTACGCAGCGCTTCTTCCAACGCATAGCCATCCGACTCATTCGTTTGCTGCGCAACGTCCGCCTCATTGATCCATTTCTCGTCGCCCGCGATGCGGAGGACCGCATCCTTGTTGGCGACTTGTTTCATTAGAACGATTATCTTCATCTTAAAGTCAGAACCGCCTGCATAGCGGGCGGTTGAAAGTAGAATGCTTGCCCTTCCTGAGCGGCAAACGGGCCTTACCCTTCGAATCTCTTAAACACCAAACATGCATTTGTACCGCCGAACCCGAAGTTGTTCGACAAAACGTAGTCGACGGTAGCATTGCGAGCCACATTCGGAATGTAATCGAGGTCACAGTCAGGATCGGGCGTAGTGTAATTGATCGTCGGCGGCAGAACGTTTTCCTGCAAGACCTTAACTGAGAAAACTGCCTCCAGGCCGCCGGCGGCACCCAGAGCGTGACCGGTCATGGATTTTGTCGAGCTCACGGGAATCTTGTACGCATGCTCACCAAATACCTTTTTTATGGCAACGGTTTCGAACTTATCATTGTAGGGCGTTGATGTACCGTGGGCGTTTATATAGCCGATCTGTTCCGGAACGACGCCAGCATCTTTCAGCGCCCGTTCCATGACTCGAACGGCCCCCGAACCCGTTTCGTCGGGCATCGTCACGTGGAATGCGTCACCACTCATTCCATAACCGACGATCTCAGCGAGAATATTAGCTCCGCGATTTTTGGCGAATTCCAACTCCTCGAGGATCAATATCCCAGCGCCCTCACCAATGACAAACCCGTCCCTGTCGAGATCGAACGGCCGAGACGCGTGAAGAGGATCGTCATTGCGAGTCGAAAGGGCACGCATTGAGGCGAACCCCGCAACGGACATCGGTGTGATCGCGCTTTCTGCACCACCGCAGATCATTGCGACGGCGTCACCACGTTCGATCAATCTGAAGCTGTCGCCGATAGCATGCGCCCCGGCAGAGCACGCGGTCGCAGTCGCGGAATTCGGACCTTTTGCTCCATGCCGGATCGAGACGTTTCCCGAGGCTAGATTGACAATTGCCGACACGATAAAGAAAGGTGAAACGCGATCAGGGCCGGATTTCAAGAGCTTTTCATGCTCGCGTTCGATCGCCCAGAAATCACCTATCCCGGAGCTTATGTAGGTACCCACCGTGTCCGCGATCGTCTCGTCTATGACGAGTCCGCTATTCTTAACAGCCTCGTCAGAGGCTGCAATAGCAAAATGGGTGAATGCCCCCATTCGCCGAGCTTCCTTCTTGTCGAGGAAGTTAAGAGGATCAAAGTCTTTCACCTCGCAAGCGAAGCGCACGGGGAAATTCTCAGTGTCGAACCGATCGATCGGCCCGGCACCGCTCTTGCCTGCCATCAAGGCGTTCCAGGTCGACGGCACGTCGTTGCCGCACGGCGTCACCAATCCGAGACCTGTCACTACAACTCTTCGTCTCATAAATCGTGAATCGTGAACAGTGAATCGTGAATAGACGACAGGTCTATTCACGATTCACGAATTACGATCTGCGAGCTTAGGCCGCTGCTGCCTTATGCTGCTCGACGTAAGCGTATGCGTCGCGAACGCTCTGGATCTTCTCTGCGTCCTCGTCGGGAATCTCGATGTCGAATTCCTCCTCGAACCGCATCACGAGCTCGACGAGGTCAAGTGAATCGGCGCCCAGATCTTCTATGAACCGCGCGTTCTCTGTTACTTCTGCCTCGTCAACTCCTAGCTCGTCCACGATGATCTGTTTGATCTTATCTTGTACTTCCGACATATATTCTCCTTATGGTTGATTATTGCGAATCTAAAAACTCTCGTAATCCTTGTGTGTCTTCAATATTACTATAGACGGCCTCACGGTCTATCTGACGGAGAAGGCCGCTGAGCACCTTTCCGGGGCCGATCTCGACAAACCTCTCAACACCGCTCGCCCTCATCGCCTCGACCGACTGGAGCCAGCGAACCGGGGAAGACACCTGACGGGTCAAAAGGTCGGCGACGATCGACGCGTTTGCGTTTTGCGCGGCATCGACGTTATGTACGATCGGGAAAAGAAAATCTTTATATCCCAATTCGTCAAGGTCGACGGCTAGTCGTTCCTGTGCGGGCATCATCAATGCACAGTGGAACGGCGCCGATACATTTAGCTTCACCGCCCGCTTTGCTCCGTTTCCTTTCAATATTTCACACGCGCGGTCGACTGCTTCCGAATTGCCTGCTATCACGACCTGCGAGGGCGAATTGATATTTGCCGGGCTGCAAACTTGCCCTTGCGCTGCCTGATCGCACCCGGATTCGACCGAATCCGCATCAAGACCCAAAATTGCGGCCATAGCCCCGACGCCGACGGGAACCGCATCCTGCATATAGGTGCCTCGATTTCTCACGGTACGAACAGCGTCTGCAAAATCAAGGACACCGGCGGCAACCAAAGCCGAATATTCACCAAGGCTGTGCCCGGCGACAACATCCGGCTGTACAAGCCCCTCCGAAATACCTGCTCGATAAGCAGCCACTGACGCTGTCAAGATCGCTGGCTGTGTGTTCGCAGTAAGCTGGAGGTCCGCTTCTTCACCCGCGAAGCACATGTTGGATAGTTTGAAACCCAGCGCCTCATCAGCCTCTTCGAAAACGTCGCGGGCGGGCGCAAAGTTATCGAACAGGTCTTTCCCCATTCCGACGGCCTGACTACCCTGCCCTGGAAAAATAAATGCCGTCTTCGCCATCTAGAACCTGATCACGCTCGCGCCCCATGTAATGCCGCCCCCAAAAGCCGTTAGCAGAACAAGCGAGCCTTCCCTAATGCGACCCGCCTGAATGCATTCATCCATAGCGATCGGGATCGATGCGGACGACGTGTTGCCCATATCCGCGATATTCGAGTAGACCTTGTCCATCGGGACATCGAGCCGCGAAGCCACAGCCTCGGTTATGCGCTGGTTCGCTTGATGAGGAATGACGAGATCGACGTCGGCGGTGGTATACCCTGCCTTCTCGAGCATTTCGTTCGAGATGTCAGCCATAGAACGTACCGCGACCTTGAATACTTCATTTCCTTTCATCCTAAAGAAGTGCTCCCGGTTGTCGATCGTCTCGTGACTTGTGCCAAGTCTGGTGCCGCCGCCTCGTGCATATAGCTGTTCCTCGTAGCGGCCGTCTGATCTGATCTTTGTAGATAAAATGCCCTTCCCGCCTTCTACGGGGCCCAGCACAGCCGCTCCCGCTCCGTCACCGAAGATGACGCAGGTACCGCGGTCGGTGTAATCAACGTATTTGGTCAGGATCTCGGCCCCGATCACCAGCGCGTAATTGATCTGCCCTGTACGGATCATGGACTCGACCATCGTGATCCCGTAAATAAAACCTGAGCAGGCGGCGAACAAGTCCATCCCAGCCGCATTTGTCGCACCTAACTCAGCTTGTATGAGGGCGCCCGTCGAAGGAAGGATCTGGTCGGGGGAGGTCGTCGCGCAGACGATGATATCTATCTCCTCGGCGGACAGGCCTGAGCGCTCAAGCGCCTGTTGAGCCGCCCGGGTCCCGAACTGCGAAGTATATTCATCCTTCGCCGCTTTGTGCCGCTGCTTGATGCCGGTGCGCGTAGTTATCCACTCATCGCTCGTTTCCACTATCTTTTCCAGGTCGGCATTCGTTAGAACACCTTCTGGAAAAGAGTGGCCCATCCCGATGATGCCCGCGCGTCTCTCTGTCATTGGTTAGAGATTAGAACCTAAGCGTTGAATGAATTCAAAGTCTATTCAGACTCTTTGACGTCGATGATCTGACGGCCCTTGTACATACCCGTTTTTGGGTCGATGCGATGCGGCTGCTTTGCTTCTCCAGTGTCCTTATCCGTGTAGAACTGAGGGGTTTTCAACGCGTCGTGGGCACGACGCGTCCGGGTGCGCGCATGTGAATGTCGTCGTTTTGGATTTGGCATAACTTTTAATCGTAAATGGTTAACCGTCCGGCTTTGAACGATTAACCATTTGCGCTCAATTCAAATTCTTGAGAGCCGCCCATCGGGGGTCGATATCGTCGCTCTCACACTTACAATCTATCAAATTGCGGTTCTCACCGCATTTCGGACATAGCCCTTTACAGTCCTCGCTGCAAAGCACCGGATCGGGCAACTCCAGTATTATCTGTTCGCGAACGGTCTCGGCCAGATCTACCTTCCCACCGACCACGAGCGATTCATTCATCGCATCTGGGCTGAGTTCAGTCTCCTCATCGCGGGTTTCGCTGGCCGCCTCCACGAAAACATCGTCAAACGCGATATCTAGGTGATGTTCGACAGGCTCAAGACAACGGGTGCACGCAAGCTCGACATTAGCCGAAATGGCGCCTGAAACATGGACCTTATCTCCATCACGGAAGACCTTACCGGAGACGGCCGCCTGGCCGATCAAACGCCCTTCGCCTTCGAGATGGATCTCATCGGGTGCGAACTTCTCCTCGATCTTCTTAGGCGATACCTGAACGCTGGCCAACTCGATGATCATTGTCAATAGATGCCGTCTGCACAAAAACGCTCGCAAAAGGCAAAAGTACGATTATAGCTTCTCAAAAAGGGGTGTCAAACAGTGGATCGGGCTAGCTCGGCTAGTTCAGCAAGCACTTTCCTTGGGAACGCGGGGCCACTGTATATAAATCCTGTATAAGCCTGCATAAGAGTTGCTCCTGCATCGAGTTTTTCTTTGGCATCGCGTCCGTCGAAGATCCCTCCAACGCCAATGATCGCCAGCCTAGCCTTAGAATATTTGCGAATGACCCTTATTGTCTCGGTCGATCGTTTAGCTAGCGGGAGTCCGCTCAAGCCGCCCATGCCAAGACCCATCGCATGCTCACTGCGCAACCCATCTCGCGAAGTCGTTGTATTTGTTGCGATCACTCCGGCAATGCCATTTGAAAGGCATGCGTCAACGATCGCCTCGATCTCCGCCCCGGTCAGGTCCGGCGCGATCTTGACCAGGAGCGGCTTATTTCCAAGTTCCCGGTTCTTGGTATGTAAGGCGGTAAGTAATTCATTCAATTGATCGGCTTTCTGCAATGCCCTCAAGTCAGGTGTATTCGGCGAGGACACATTGACGGCGATGTAATCGGCCACGGGGTGGACGATCTCAAAGCATTGCACGTAGTTGTCAATCGCCTCTTCGTTCGGAACGTCCTTGTTGCGGCCGATATTAACGCCTATAACGGACTTCCTATCTACCCGCCCTAGCCGATCGGCAATGACGACAGCTCCATCGTTATTGAAGCCTAGCCGGTTGATCAGCGCTTTATCTTTTGGCAGCCGAAAAAGCCGGGGCTTCTCATTCCCCGGCTGGGGACGAAGTGTGACGGTTCCTACCTCAACGAATCCAAATCCCAACGATGCGAGCTCCTCAACAACGCGGCCATTCTTGTCAAAGCCGGCGGCCATCCCAAGAGGATTGTCGAATTTCAATCCAAAAGCCTCGATCGGCTCAAGGCCAAATGACCGGTCTTTGCAATAGAAGGGCGATGCGAGGCCGAGTTCCAGCCCCTTAATAGCCATCTCGTGCGCAGTCTCCGCATCGAGAGCAAACGCGGCAGGCCGCAGTATCCTTTCCCAGAGCCTCGACATTGTTCGTTAGATAATATGAAAACCGGACCAAACTTTGAACTTTAACGGCCCCTTTGTTACAGTTTCCCTTCACATGGGCGACGAAATAAACCTGGTCGAAAAGTCACGAATAATGGACGCGGCAGCGATGAATCGTGCCCTGCGCCGCCTGTCGACCGAGATCGTTGAGAAAAATCAAGGAGCGGAAGGGCTATACCTCGTAGGTATCCGTCGGCGCGGGGTGCCTCTCGCGGAAAAGATCCGCGATAAGATCGAGGCGATCGAGGGACAAGCGCCGTTATTTGGCATTCTGGACATCACGCTTTACCGGGACGACCTCTCGACCGTAGGTGCAAATCCGGTCGTCAATCGCACGGAACTTACAGAGGATATAGAAGGAAAGAACATCATTCTCGTTGACGACGTGCTCTACACGGGCCGAACGATCCGCGCCGCTCTAGACCAGCTGATGGACTTTGGAAGGCCGAACAAGGTCCAGCTTGCAGTACTTGTAGATCGAGGACGCGAGCATCGCGAGCTGCCCATTCAAGCCGATTTCATAGGAAAGCTGGTGCCTACAAAGCAGACCGAGATAATTAAGGTGATGCTGAAAGAATTTGATGACGTAGAGGCCGTCGGCATTTTCGAGAAGCCGGTCGATTGAACGAAGCAAGGAAATTCCTTGCTTTTTTTGTAATTGATGGACAAACCATTTCGCAGGCGAGATTTGCTTGGCATCCGAGACCTATCAGCTTCGGAAATCACAGGCATTCTCGACACTGCGGAAAATTTCCGCGAGATCTCAACCCGAGAGGTCAAAAAGGTTCCCGCCCTCCGCGGCAAGACGATCATCAATCTCTTCTTCGAGTCCTCAACTCGCACCCGTACATCGTTTGAGATTGCCGCAAAACGCCTATCAGCCGATGCTTTGAACATCAGTGTCGCCGCATCGAGCCTCAGTAAGGGCGAAACCTTGCTCGACACGGCGTTGAACCTCGACGCAATGGCGCCGGACTGCATCGTCGTACGGCATTCCTCCGCGGGCGTTCCGCATCAACTCGCAAAAGTCAGCCGAGCAGCGATCGTCAACGCAGGCGATGGTGCCAACGAGCACCCGACACAGGCGCTGCTCGATGCGATGACGATCCGCGAACACAAGGGTAAGATCGATGGGTTGGAGGTCGCCATAATTGGCGATATCCTCCACAGCCGCGTCGCACGGTCGAATATTCATTTGCTCACAAAACTCGGGGCGAAGGTTCGTGTCGCCGGTCCGGGCACCCTGGTTCCGTCGGCCTTTCAGTACCTCGTCGAGGCAGGCTTGACCGTGTGCGATCACGTAGAGGACGCCATTCGCGGTGCCGACGTCGTAATGATCCTGCGCATCCAGCGCGAGCGGCAGGACTCGGCCTACTTCCCCACCCTTCGCGAATACTCGATCCATTACGGCCTTACCGATGCACGCCTAGATCTTGCGAAAAAAGACGCGATCGTTCTCCATCCCGGCCCGATGAATCGCGGCATTGAGATCGCCTCGGACGTAGCGGACAGCTCGCGTTCGCTTATCCTGGATCAGGTCAAGTACGGCGTCGCAGTGCGAATGGCGGTGCTCTATCTTGCAACCGGCGGCGGTACCCAAGCCGGGACGGACTAACGAAACTGTTTCGAATGAAGTTACTGATAGCAAATGGACACCTAATCGATCCGAACGCGGCTGAAAACACCGGTATGTCTGTGCTCATCGAGGATGGGCGAGTGAAAGAATGGATCCGGCCCGGTCAGGACGCACCGAGCGATTGCGAGATCTTTGATGCGAGCGGGCTGCTCGTGGCACCGGGCTTCATCGACATGCACGTGCACCTTCGCGAACCTGGCCAGGAGCATAAGGAAACAATTGCTTCCGGCTGCGCGGCGGCCGTGGCCGGGGGATGGACGAGCGTTTGTCCGATGCCGAATACAATTCCGGTGAATGATAACGCGGCTATTACGAGATACATGATCGAGCAGGCCGAACGGGCGGGGCTCGCGAATGTTTTCCCGATCGGAGCGATCACCAAATCTTCCGACGGCAGCGAGCTCGCAGAGATGGGCGAGATGAAGGCCGCTGGTGCAGTCGCCGTCTCGGATGACGGCCGTCCGGTGCCGAATGCAGGCATCGTGAGGCGAGCGATGCAATACGCGCGTGATTTTGACCTGCCGGTCATCGACCATTGCGAAGACAAGTCGCTCTCATCCGGCGGCGTGATGCACGAGGGAAAGGTTTCACTGCTTCTCGGTCTTAAGGGAATGCCCGCCTTGGCGGAAGAGATCGACGCAGTTCGGGACATTCTCCTTGCAAAGGACACTGGGGCCCACATTCACCTCGCGCACGTATCGACCGCTGGAGCGGTCGAGGCAGTTCGCCGTGCAAAAAACGCAGGAATTAACGTCACGTGCGAAGTGACTCCGCATCACTTCACGCTGACAGACAAGGCTGTCGAGGGCTATGACACCAACACTAAGATGTCGCCTCCACTGCGCAGCGAGGAACACCGAGAAGCAATTATTGATGGCATAAAGGACGGCACGATCGATGCTGTCGCGACCGATCATGCACCCCACCACGCAGATGAAAAAGCTCTCGAATACGATCGTGCTCCTTTCGGCATCACTGGCCTCGAGACGGCAGTAGGACTAGCATTCAGCGAGCTTGTTCATAAAGGCGTTATCGATCTCGTACGGCTGGTGGAAATGTGTTCGGCCAATCCTGCCAAGATCCTTAGATTGGATGGCCGCGGCACGCTCGCCCCCGGCTCTCATGCCGATCTGACGATCATTGACCCGGAGCTTGTTTGGGCATACGCAAGCGCCGATTCCCGCTCGCGTTCAAGGAATACCCCGTTCGACGGCCGCGAGTTCCGGGGGGCGGCCGTCGGGACCATCGTGGCGGGGCGCGTTGTTTTTCGCCGGTAAGATGTGCCAAAGTGTTGCCAAAAAAAGGAGAACCAATGATGAATCGTTTACTTGTTGCCTCACTCGCGGTTTGCAGTCTCTCGGTGTTTACGTTTGCTCAAAATACCAGCAGCTACACGAGCACAAAAACGTCAGCCTGCCGCACCATCAAATCAAACCCTGACGAGGGCGGTTTTTACGAAGGTGAATGCAGCGGTGTCGCCGGATATAAGATCAGGTTGATCGAGGGCGACATTCGGCAGACGATCAATATCATCACGCCCACTCGCAAAAAATTTGAGCTCAACTTCTGGAATATCTTCGGCAGTTTTTCATCAGTGGGCGAAAAGATCGAATGGCGGCTTCATAAGGGCGTCCCAGTGGCGATGATCGCCCGGTATTTTGTTGCCGACCCTGAGGGCGTCAAGAAAGACAAGGCGTATCTTCTCGTCACTAAGATAACCAAGACCTCGGCGTGCGTCACTGACGTTGTTGACCCCGGCGCGGACCAG
Organism: Acidobacteriota bacterium; assembly: GCA_019247455.1. Classification (GTDB taxonomy): domain Bacteria; phylum Acidobacteriota; class Blastocatellia; order Pyrinomonadales; family Pyrinomonadaceae; genus OLB17. The sequence continues at coordinate 13,995 of JAFAOW010000056.1, forward strand.
AATCAAAAAGCTCGCGACCTGGCGGACGCGTCCGCATCAAAGCCCTGTAAGACGACCGAGTAACGCCATTTGTTGAGGTAAATGAAATGAAGTTCGCAGCAATATTGGTCAGTATCGTATTCGGTTGCTCCGTCGCATTTGCGCAGGCAGACATCCGAAACGTCGATTTCAACAATTTCACGTACTTGCCGTCGTGCGCAGGCGAGGAGGGCACCGCCCAGCAGAAGGTCACCGTCAAAAACGGCGAATTCTCCTCTGAAAAGAAGATGGATGATTACGTCGACCGTTTTTACTTCAAGGTTTACAACATCATCTACGGCGACGTGACCGGCGATAAAAAGGACGATGCCGTGATGCTCTCGGTCTGCAATACAGGCGGTACCGGGAATTTTACCGAGGGATTTGTATATTCGCTGCGCGGGGACAAGCCCGTTCTTGTTGCGCGAATTCCGGGCGGCGATCGAGCTGATGGCGGCCTGAGAGCCGTCACCATCGAAAACGGACTGATCGTCATTGAGGCAAATGACGGTGATCGAAACAGCGGTGCCTGTTGTCCGGAAGGTACCATTACACAAAAGGTCCGCGTATCCGGCGGCAAGCTGCTTACCGTCGGCACTCCCGTCAAGCGTGACCTCTTTCCTCTTCAAAAGGTCACCTTTCAAAAAGGGACATCGGGAACGACGCTTAAACTAACTCTACCCGGCGGCGAGGGCGTCCGGCTTTCGCTGGTTGCGCGTGCGGGTCAAATGCTCAGCGTCAGCACCAGTACTGATAAAGTGACTGCTCGCCTGCTTGAGGAAGACGACGCAACCGTCACCGACGATGTCAGCGGTATCTCTGCCAAGCTGGCGAAGAACGGAACCTATACCATTCAACTGACGAATTACGAGGAAGGGCCGGTTGACGTTACGGTCAACATCAAGATCTGGTGAACGAGATCGGGCTCTCGAAGCTCATCGACTCCCGGCTGATCGGATGCGGGATCGTGAGCTTCCAGGCGTGAAGACAAAGGCGGTCGTATTCGCGGCCGCCTCTTTTTGCGTCCCCTACAATTGGATGTCCGATCGACTCGCAATGGATGCGGAGCTGATTTGTGCGGCCCGTGACTGGTTCCAACTCGATGAGGGTTGTATCTTCGAGACGCTGTCGGATCCAGTACCGCGACACAGAATGTTTTCCGTCGTCCTTCACGTTCCAGTGTTTTAGCTCATCATATCGGCCGATAGGTGCCTCGATGGTCCCTTCCGCAGCGTCGACAGCTCCTTCAACAAGGGCTAGATAGCGTTTTTCGACGCGCTTCTTCATGAAGTCGTTCGACAGGATCCGATGCGCTCGAGCCGTTTTCGCCGCAACGATCAGGCCCGAGGTCTGCTTGTCGAGACGATGCGGTAAACCGGGGCGGACAAACCGTCCGCCATGCCGATTAAGGTGGAAGGTGAGTCCGTTGAGTAGTGTCCCATTTTGCTCGTAGTGTGACGGGTGCACGAGCATTCCAATCGGTTTGTCAACCACGATGATCTGGTCGTCCTCAAAGACAATGCAAAGATCCATCGCCTCAGGGCGATGGGCAGTTCCACGCTCCATATCCGCCTCGATCTCGACAAAGTCGTTTGACCTCAGGCGATACCCGGAATTCTCATTTTGGCCGTTGACCTCTACCTTTCCCGATTTGATCAATCCGCGAATGTACATTCGAGACAGTTCTTTCACAGCGTTGAAAAGGAAATCCTCAAGGCGGACCTTATGTTCGTCAGCAGGCACTTGAAAGGTGAGCTTTGTCATTTCTCGGCGGGCATTATAAATTCTAACGCGTGGACGCGGCACTCGAAAAACTCATAGCCGAGCTGCCCGACACCGAGGGAGCACGGCGCTTCTTTGAGCAGTTTGCGGAACGTCACTCTTCACAAGCGCAGAAACTGCAAAGGTCCCCTGCCCTGCTTTCGGACATTTTGACCCTCGCATCATTCAGTCCGCTTCTCGCAGCGACAATGATCCAGCATCCTGCGTGCGTCACATGGCTCGACAAGCAGCGGCGCACCACGGGAGTGCGCTCAAAGGAGGATCTGCTCGAGTCGCTCGGGCGCTTTGCGCTGACTAATTCGACGCTTGAGCCGCATGTGATGTTCGCGAGATTCAGGCGGCGGGAATTGCTGCGAATTTATCTCCGCGACATTCGACGACTTGAAACGATCGCCGAGGTCACTGATGAGATATCTAACCTTGCCGACACCATTCTCGAATACGCGCTCGACCTGGCCCGCCGCGAGATGGATAACCGCTATGGCCAGCCGCTCGAGACAGATCCAAAGGGCCGGGCGACCCCGGCCCGGTTCTGCGTTGTGGCGCTGGGTAAGCTCGGCTCGCGCGAGCTGAACTACTCCTCCGATCTCGACCTAATATTCCTGTATTCGAACGACGGGAACACCTCGGGGACCGGGTCGCGAGGCTCCGTCACAAATAAGGAATATTTCATAAAACTCGCAGAATACCTCGTGAAGCTGGTTGGCGAGGCTTCGGGCGAAGGAGCGGCCTTTCGTATCGACCTGCGGCTTCGGCCCCACGGCAGGCTGGGTGCGATCGCTCTTTCATGTGACGATGCCGTTCGCTATTACAAGCACGAGGCCCGCGCGTGGGAGCGGCAGGTAATGATCCGGTCGCGTGGCTGCGCTGGCGATTCGAACTTGTTCACCCGTTTCTTTTCGCGGATCGAGGGCATTGTTTTTTCAAAGAACGAGACTCCTGCAACGGCTCTCGCCAACGTCCGGCTCTCCAAAGAGCAGATCGACCGAGAGCAGGTCTCCGCGAAGGGCTTCGACGTTAAGCTCGGACGCGGCGGCATTCGCGAGATCGAATTCATCGCGCAGGCTCTCCAGCTTGCCTTCGGCGGTCGGGACCGCTGGCTGCGCTCCTCCCATACTTTGATCAGCCTCGACCGGCTCGCGCAGCGTAGGCATATAACCGAAGACGAGTTGGCGGGCCTTACGGCGGCTTACGATTTCCTCCGCCGGACCGAACATGTCCTGCAAATGGAGAATGGTGTCCAGACCCATACCGTTCCTGCCGACGCAGAAAAGTTTGCCTTGGTCGCGCGGCGCATGGAATTTGTCACGGATGGGAGCTTCGACGCGGAGCTCGAGCGTCATACTTCGTGCGTCAACGGCGTCTTCACACGAATATTCGGGGCGGACTACACGTCGACCGAGTCCGACGACATACACCTAACTGATCCGCAACCCACCTCTGACCGGCTGCACGAGCACCTCATGAGTTCGATCGCGAAAAGCGATGTACGCTTTGACCGTTCGTCAGGATCTGCAGCCGTCCTCGAACGGATCGCCTCCATTTCGCCGCATTTTACGTCGTTCCTTGCCGCGAATCCCGATCTTGCGGCGAGCCTGTCGCCGCCCGCTGAAAACTCGGATCTGGGGACTCTCTCGCCAGACGACACATTGAAGGAGAGTGATTTTGGTCGACGTCTTGCGACGCTTCGTCGATCTTGGTCGGAGGAGTTGATGAAGATCGTCGTCGCGGACGTTTTCGAGACTCTGGGTGTTCGGGGCGTTAAGACGGCGCTGACTTCGCTCGCTGAGGTGAGCCTCGACATAAGCCTCCAGATCGTCAGTGACGAACTTGCCAGAAAATACGGCTCAACGACTGAACACCCGCTTTCGGTCCTTGCACTCGGCAAGTTAGGCGGCGGCGGTGTCGACTATGACTCCGACCTCGATCTTGTTTTGGTCTATGACGAAGATTCCCCGCTTCCGCAAGGCGTAACGGCCGAAGAATTTTATTCGCGGGGGGTCGAACTGCTCATAACCACAATGTCCTCGATGACGCGTGAGGGCAGTCTTTATCGCATCGACCTTCGCCTTAGGCCTTACGGATCAAAAGGTCTCCCGGCTATTTCTGCTCAGAAGTTTGTTGAATACATGGCCAGCACCGCAGGGGTCTGGGAACTTCTCGCATTTGTGAAACTACGGGCCGTGGGCGGAGGTCTTGATCTCGCTCAAAGGACGGAATCGACAATACGCGACATCATTCACCGGCGGGCGCTTGAGATACCGAGAAGCGATCTCGCCGCCGAGACCCGGCGAATTCGGCTGGCCCTCGAGGTGCAACGCTCCCGCGGGAAACGCACTGGTGAGATCGATATCAAGTACGGCGCGGGCGGAATGCTCGACGTCTATTTCGCAATGCGGTATCTCCAGCTCGCTCACAACGTACCTGATCCGCCGAATTATCGCTCGACGAGTTCGATGCTCCAGCTTCTCCTTGATCGAGGCCACTTGTCGAAGGAAGCCTACGGTGAGTTATCCCATGGCTACGAATTCCTCGCTGACCTCGACCACAACTTGCGGCTGATTGTAGGCCGCACTACGCGCCTTCCCGCAGGTCAGAACCGCGCTATGGACACGATATCCCAGCGTATGAATCTTCCCTCGAGCGCGAAGTTCGTGGAGGAGCTGAATTTAAGAAGGCTTGGCGTGCGGAATGGTTTTGACCAGATTTGTGCCAACGCGGCTTGAACCTTTCTCGCTTTCATTGCACACTGTACGGCGAACAGGAGCCCTATGAAATTCTCACGAAAACCAACCCTTATTTTATTTACGATTTTGTTACTCGCCGGTGCTGTCGTAGCGCAGAATGATACGAAGATTCCGCGAAACTCTAAGGTGTTTATCGCGCCGATGGACGGGTACGAAGTAACTCTCGCGGCCGCCCTTAAAAAGAAGGAAGTACCTTTGCTGGTGGTCACGGACCGCACACAAGCAGACTTTGAGATCACTGGAACCCACGAAAAAAAGAGCGCCGGCTGGGCGAAGATTCTTGTACTCGGTGATACCCGGTCTCACGCGTCCGCGAGTATTCAGGTAACGAATATCAAAACGAGCGTCGTGGTATATGCGGACTCATCGGACCGATCCAGCGCGAACCGTGGCGACAAAAGTACCGCGGAAAAGCTTGCAAAATTCTTAAAAGACAAGATCGAGAAGGACGAAAAAGGTCAATAGCTACGCTTTATTTCCCCTAAGATCGTCTTCAAACCAGCACCGTGTACAAAAGCGGTGCTTTTTTCTTTCTGCGGCGGAGAATTCGGCCGAGGCGGGTAGCCGCTCAGCGAGCATTTCTTCGTCGCGGGTCAGTTCAGACCAATGTTTCAGCCGTCCTGAATGGCATCGCGGACAGATTTTCTCGCTCTCCTGAATCATTTGTTATAATCGCCTCGTATCAATACCAGTCCGATTCTATCAGTCTTCTAAGCCATATGAATATCAGGTCATTGTTGGTCGCGGGTCTCGTTTGCCTCGGGTTCTGTTCGTTCGCGTTTGCTCAAGCCGAGGAACATTTCGATTTCTACACTCGGGGTGAATATCGTGCGAACGTACCGCGTCCGCAGAGCCTTTTGCGCTTTGACGTGGGGGATTTTCACACCACCTACGCGCAGATGGAGAACGTCATAAACGCGATCGCGGCCGCCGCTCCCGACCGTGTGAAGATCTACGATATCGGATTGACCAACGAGCATCGAATGCAGCACCTCGTAGTTGTATCTTCGCCCGAGAATATGGCACGGATCGACGAGATCAAGGCGAATAACGCCAGGCTCACCGACCCGCGAAAGACCTCAACTGCTGAGGCCAACACGATCGCACAGAACAACCCAGCGATCGCGTGGATGGCGTACACGATACACGGCAACGAATCGGCGTCATTCGAGGCTGCTATGCAGGTGTTATATCAACTCGCCGCCTCGAATGAACCCGCGACGCTCGACATTCTCAAGAACGTCGTGACCGTCATGCTCATTGGCGAGAATCCCGACGGGCACGAGCGTTTTGCCACGTGGTATAACGGCATTGCAACCGCGGATCCAAACCCGGCCGCCGTTGAGCATCGGGAACCCTGGAGCGTATACGGGCGCCTCTCCCACTATCGATTTGACCTTAACCGCGACACTCTGGCATCGACGCAGATCGAGTCGCAGCACATGATCAAGGCGTTTCAGGAATGGAATCCGCAGGTTTCAGCCGATCATCACGGTCAGCCGTCGCAGTTCTTTTTCCCGCCGGATTCCCTGCCGATCAATCCCAATTTGCCGCAGCCGGCGTTTACAAAATGGAATGAAATGTACGGCCGGGCCAATGCCAGGGCCTTTGATGCCAACCATTGGGATTACTACGTTCGCGATATCTTTGACGCATTCTATCCGGGGTACTGGGACATGTACCCAAGCCTTAACGGTGCGATCGGCATGACATTCGAAACCGACGGCGGAGGCTTCAAGGGGATCAGATATCGACGGGATGACGGCACGATCGCGACGCTGAGGTCTGCGGTCGCGAAGCACTACACGGCATCGATGACGACTCTTGCGACGACCGCGGCTAATAAGGTCGACCGGCTAAAGGACTATTACGAATTCCGGGCGGGCGCGCTTCGCGACTACGCCTCGTCTAAAATGAAGCGGATCGTCATTCTTCCTCAAAAGGATCCCGTAAAGGCCGCCGAACTTATCGAGATCCTCAACCGTTCGAAGATCGAGGTGAAGCGGGCTGACAGCACGTTCTCATCGACGTCCGCACATACCTACGGGACCCTCAATTCCGGGGGCGAGAATAAAACTTTCCCCGCCGGTTCTTATGTTATCGACCTCAACCAGCCGCAGCGGCTCCTGATCAAATCGATCCTCGAGCCGGACACTCCGCAGGACAAGGCATTCGTCGAGGACAACATGGGCCGCTTCAAGCGAAATCAGATGAAGGGAGCGGGCCAGGCCAAGGAGGACTACGGATTCTACGACATTACGGCGTGGTCACTACCGCTCGCGTTTGGCCTCGATGCCTACTGGACGGAGGATGGAGGAGCCACGGGAACGGTCATGAACGATGCAAATATCGAGGCCGCAAAACACGCTCCGGCGCCCAGCAGGGCCAGCATTGCGTACATCATCCCTTACGAGACGGACGCTGCCGGTGCGATGGCGGTGCGCCTTGTGCAGAATGGGTTCCGGGTGGCCGTGGCAACCAGGAAGATGAATGCCGGCGGGCGCAATTATCCTCGCGGCACTTTCGTGCTGCGTGTATCGCGAAATCCTGAATCGGTGCACGATACTGTCGCAAGGCTTGCTTCCGATATGGGAGTTGGCGTCATCCCGGTTAACAATGGCTACGCCGACGAAGGTGATACTGGTATCGGGGGTGAGAGCGTGGTATCGCTCCGTGGGGCCAAGATCGCAATGGTCGCTGACGAAGCCGTCGACCAGACATCCTATGGCTCGATCTGGTGGACACTAGATCGTTATGGAGTGAAATTCACGCCCTTAAGCATCAATGCGATCAAGGGCGGAGCTCTTGATGATTACAACGTACTGATAATGCCCGACGGCTCGGCGGGAAGGTATTCATCCATGTTCGGGGCCGGCGGGATCTCGAGCCTTAAGAGCTGGATACAAAAGGGCAATACCCTCGTGACCGCACGCGGCGCGTCGGTCTTTGCAGCCCTCAAGGATGTCGGACTGACCTCATCAAAGCTCGTCGGCAGCGATCAGGATGATGATAAGGGCAAGACACCTGAGCAGGCAGAGACAAAGGCATCGCCGACCCCTGCTCCCAGCCCCGCGATGAAGGTCGTCAACGGCAAAAAGGTGCCGGCCGAGCCGGTACCGAATCCGTCGACTGACGAAATGATCTCGGACAAGGTCGAGAACGGCC
>JAFAOW010000065.1 GCA_019247455.1 Acidobacteriota bacterium
TGTCAGTGGAGGTAGTGGGTCAGTCTGACCCACTACCTCAGTGGCCGGTAGTGGTCAGTGCCCAGTCGCCGGGTCGAGCTGCGTGACCGCGAGAAACGTCTTCCACTTTTCGAGGACCTTTGGTTTCAGTTCACGCGGCGGGGCCGTGCCGATACGCAGCTCGACCTTGGCGGCGTTCGCAAGGGCCGCGGCCTGTTCGCGTGTGATGACGTATGCGATCTTCTCGAGGGCGGCGGCGTTATGCCCGACGTCCGTATCCGAGGCCATCGGTGCGAGCTGCATCCGCTTGTCACCGTCAAAAAGGAAATAAAGCCGCTTGTCGCTCTTAAGCCACTGCCAATCGGGGCTCATACCGTCAAAGACGAGCAAGAAATCCTCGGGCGTCTCGCGAAGCGTCTGCTGCGGAAAGCGTGTTTCCAGGGCGACCATGATCAGCCTCGGGATGCCCGGCCGGCCGTAGCCGCTTGTCGCCATGACGGCAAAGGCGCCTTCCCACGAGCCGACGATGTTCTCGGGCTTCGACATGATGATCGATTCGTCTTTGAATTTATCCCAGGCGAGGATCACGTCATCCTTCGCCTTGGCCGCCTTTACCTTGGCCTTGAGCTCGTCAAGCGTCGCGGGCCTTTCATTTCGATGCTCGGGCGAAGCGACCGGCTTTGCATCGGCGGTCTCGGAATACGCGGGCGAGGGGCTGGGGCTCTGGGCAAGAGCGGTTCCCACGAAAAGCACGAAACACACGAATGGAAGCAGCTTTTTCATAATGATCTGGCCCTTACTGACGTGCGGGCTACTGACACGCATTATGCGGCTTTTTTGAGAATGAAGGTAACGACGCCGAGGATCTGGTCGCCGCGGTGGAGCTCGCGGGTGTCGTGCTCGGCGTTAGAGGGCACGAGGTACAGGCGAAACTCACGCTGGCGGAATTTCTTGACAGTGTAGCCGCCGTCGACCTTTGCGATGACGATCTCGCCGGGCTGGGGCGAGCGTCCCAGGGCTACGACGACATGGTCTCCGTCACCGATCTCGGGGCACATCGAGTCGCCCTCAACGCGAATGATCATGGTTTCATGGTGCGAACGCGAGACCAGATAATTCAGGTCCATGCGTTCCTCGTCGCCGACGACCTCGAGCGGCGAGCCGGCGGCAACGCGGCCGACGAGCGAGCGGATAAGCTCGGTGCTGTCCTCTACGAGTTCGAATGCTGTGAATTTTACGGGTTTGCGAATTTTCGTGTTCATAATTTTAGCTTCTGTGATAAAGTTTGTTACAAATGCCTAGCCTTCCGCATCGATCTCAAAGGCAACTCCCGCAGTCATCGATGTGCGAGAACTCGATGCCGAGTGCTCTGAATGTCGCGAAGCATCTCTTCAAGAGTTTCGCCTGCAGGTAGAGAACCTAATGCAGCGGATAGAAGCGGAGGTACGGACAACTCTAGTGCCACGAGTTGCCGCTCGACTTGCTCAAGTCTCCGCCGAATAGTCTCGATCTCCTCGTCCGTCATCCCGTCTTTCTCTTTCCCTTTTTACCTAAATTGATCGTGCCGTAGGGCAAGCCCTTGTCGAGATCCTTTTGAATCTCGGCCTTGGCCGTGTCGGGGCCGATGCGTGCGACGACCGGGGCGAGTTTGCCGAAGGCCTGCGGGGCTTCGGCCTTTTCCTCTTTGATTGTGCGGATGATGAATTGATGCAGAAGCCCGCTCATCGACGCCCCGCGTAGCTTTGCCGCGATCGCAAACTGCTCCCGCACATCCGGGTCTAGTCTCAAATTCAAAATCGCTTTCTTTTCTGGCACTGCGAAAAGCATAAATCTACCTCCAAAAATAAATCTATCTTCCGTGAATGATTTTGCTTGACATTTGCTTTACACGGGTTTACTCTCAAGCAGTCAAGCAAATGTAAAGCAAAATGCTTGACACAAAAACGATGGACACAACGAACGAAATCAACGAACAGGACACGGTCTCGGTGACGATCCGCATGGAGGCTCCGATTCACCGTGCCGTCAAGGGGGTTGCGGACCGCGAGGACCGGTCGCTTACAAAACAGATCGAGCGAATCCTCAAAAAGGACGCGGAGGT
>JAFAOW010000007.1 GCA_019247455.1 Acidobacteriota bacterium
GCGTACAACACCGGCATCGGCTGGCGTAACATCATCGAGCACATGCACCAGAATGCGACCGTCGCCCAGTGGTACAAGGACCACGGCCGTCACGAGGTCTTCGCTCGAGGTAAGGAAGTCGAGCTCGCTGACAAATCGCACGGCCTCGTGCTAAACGAGACCGACCTGCAGCGTCCCAACAAGCCCCACATGGAGGGCCCGAAGACAGCCGCTGAGGAAATGCAGATGATGCGTAAGCTCTACAACCAGATGGTGCTGGAGAAAAACCAGATCAAGGGCGACAACCTCATCCAGATCGGCGGTATCAAAAAGGCCAAAAAAGACAAGAACGAAAAGGAAATGGCGATCGCTGAGTAGTAGTCCGTAGGCAGTAGTCGGCAGACCGTAAAGCCCGCGAGCAATCGCGGGCTTTTTTGTTTTTTATCTCGCAACGCGGATTTAACACGGGGTGGTTACTCTTTGATTTGAAGCACACCTATTTTATGAGCAAACCATTTATTCACGACGTCGCAAATAAGTTTGGCCTCACGCTCGAGATAGTTCGCCCCTCGGAACAGACGCGTACGCTTCGCGTCCTGAAGGGATTGAAGCAGATCTTCATCGGCACCGAGATGGAGGTGCAGGCATTCCTCGCCCGCTACGAGCGCGAACGCCCCGGCCTTATGCAAATGGATATGATCGGCTATCAGGAATAGCTTGTCGTCCTGGCGATGGGAATCGCGGAAAAGTCTTGTCAGAGCCGGGAGTGGTAACGACTGAAATTGAACAATTCTACCATCCACGCCTCCGGTTGCCGCTCCTAACCAAGGAGGGAAGCTCTAAGACTATCGGCGCGAGCACCGAGTGTCGGCAAGTTACCGACACTCCGACACGTTATTCGGCACCAGACTTTTTTAATCTGCCATCGGTCATGCCTTGGGTGACGACGTCACATCCACAATTAAGAATCGAGAATTCAGAATGGAAGTTCATTCGGGTTTGAGGTGACGCGGCGAGAGGTCGACGACATTTCTTCGGACGGTTGAATGTATGACTGCGGACAAAGTATTGCGCGCGAGAGTTTTACGTTTTAGTCAGACCGTCGGACGAAGTATGTGCCGCGGCAAAAAATTCACTTGGAGGACGTATGGCGAAAACCAAAGGAACAGTCGCGAAAATGTACGAGAAAGCGGTAGAGGTCGTCGGCGAAGTGCTCACGGGCGCAGCGGCCGGTGCGGCAGCAGGCGCGGTGGAGACGGCTTCGACAGTGGCGGGGGGCAAGTCGGGCGGTTCATCATCAGGCGGCGGCAAATCAGGAGGCTCATCAGGCAGGTCAAGCGGTTCATCATCAAGCAAGTCGTCGGGCAGCAAGTCATCCTCGGGCGGTTCGAGATCATCATCAAGCAAATCATCCGGCAGCAAATCCTCAGGCAGTTCGAAATCATCATCATCAGGCAGATCATCGGGCGGAAGTTCATCGGGCAAGTCGAGCGGAGGTTCATCTTCAGGTAAGTCTTCGGGTGGCTCGAAGTCGTCTTCAGGTAAGTCGAGCGGCGGAAGTTCATCCGGCAGATCGAGCGGAGGTTCATCATCGCGTAAATCGAGCGGCGGATCGTCGTCCGGTAAATCGTCAGGTGGTTCAAAGTCATCTTCCAGCAGCAAGTCGTCGGGCGGATCCAAATCTTCATCGGGTAAGTCGAGCGGCGGATCGAAATCGTCTTCGGGCAGCAAGTCATCGGGTTCGAAGTCTTCGTCAGGCAAGTCGTCGGGCGGATCCAGATCTTCATCGGGTAAGTCGAGCGGCGGATCGAAATCCTCTTCGGGCAAGTCGTCGTCTTCTAAGAGCGGCTCGTCAAAGAGCTCGTCGGGTAAGTCGTCTGGCGGTTCTTCTAAGAGCTCTTCGTCGAAGTCGGGCGGATCGAAGAAGTCTTCGGGCGGCAAGCGATAAACGTCCGCGCTGGTTTGATTCATGTTCTTTGGGCCCTGTGAGCATTCACCGGGCCCTTTTTTATATCGACTAGTGAGGTCCCGCTTCGCCGGGGCCCTTTTTGTGCGCAAGTGGAGTGAAGAACTTCGTTCTATGGGCGAGTAGCGTTCAAGCACTCTAAGCGCGATTGGTCTGACAATAAGTGGCGTCCAACCATCCTACGACAGTTGTTTCTGACAAGAAGAGTCGTAGTTGAAAATCGGCTTTTGTCCTATAATCGTGCCGAAACGGCACCGATAAAACAGCGATGAATAAAGATCTTGCGAGAACATTGCGTGCCGCCTGCCTTTGTCTACTCACTCTTGTAATCGGCTATATCGTAATGTTCCAGCCAGCTGTCGTATCAGGCGGGCGTGAGGACCCCATCTCGGGACTTCTGAGGCTGCCGGCGCCTCCTCCGCCTAACCCGCTGGTACATATGTATGGCGCCGGGCGGGACGAAAGTTTTTATTCGACAAAGAAGATCCCGTCTGACGACGCGCCGATCGACGATCTGATCGACTACTGGTCGAGGCAGATAATTGCGTTCGACAAGCAGGCCTATACGCCGGAGATGCCGGAAAGAACACTTCAGCGTCTGTTGAACGCAATCGAGGATGACCCGTCGAAGCTGACAGGAATAATGGGCGCCCTGCCTGAAGGTGAGAAGACGGCGGCGTTTGTGAAACGGATCTATGACAACGAGGGAACGAGCGGCGCCTTTAGCAAAGACGAGCGCCGTGAGATCAAGGACTGGCTGGTTCTGCACAGCTCATATTTTAGCGATGAGCTCGCAAGGAAGGCAGAGGACGTCCAGGACACGCAGGATTATGTCGCGAATCACGAAATGCTGCTTCAGTTGACGAAGTGGGATTTCGACAAAGCGCGCCCCATCATCGACCGGCTGGCGGCGAACGCGCGGGATAAGGGTTCGCGTGTGGTCGCCGATTGGGCGATGTACCGGCATGCGCTCGAGGAGAAGAATGAAGCGGACGCAGACGATTACCGCGAGAGACTTAAGAAGGTAGTCGAGGACAAGACGATGAAAGGGCCCATTCGCGACCTCGCGATGGACGCTCTCACGACCGAGAAGGAATGGCCGGGGCGCGACGACTGGTACGCATCGCTGCTTGGCGATGAGACGCTTGCGGACCTTGGAGGCTACACCGGATTAACGACCTTGATCAATACGCAGCCCGAAGGCAAGTACACCGAAAAGATGCTCGAGCTGATAAAGAGCGACAATCCGACTGTCCGCGGAGCTGCGATACGGAACCTGACGCTGAAACTATCGAAGGACGACACCGATGTCATTCGCGCGCTGCTGCCGTGGCTCGAGGATCCGAATTGGGCGGCCGACGTCGGACAGGCCAGGATGCGGCTGGTTCAGATACTCGCATCTGTCGACATGCCTGAAGCCGTTTCCGGACTGATCAAGATGCTGGATGAAAGGGTGAAGGGCCCTTATTACGGCTATACGATCACAAATACAAACAGCATGTCTAACGCGAATCTCGCAGCACAGCAGGCGCTGATGCGACAGGAAACATTTGCTTTTCGAACGGCGGCTGCAGACGCACTTGGAAATCAAAAGGATGTTCGTGCCGTGCCCGCGCTACGGCGTGTCCTAGACGAGGCCGAAGGCTACGAGCGTACGATGATCGTCAAGGACCTCATTCAATGTAAGGGATTCGCGACGGCTGAGCAGGCGACGGCGATCGAGTGGAACGTGAAGCACTCGGATCAAGTGAATCAAGTCTCAGCGAATACGGCGAATGCCGTGGGTATCGCGACGAATCAAGTAACGCGGATCGGCAACACCGACATGGTCGAGGCCGTGCCGATGTCCAACAGCAACTCGGGTTACATCACAACGTACGGGTCGGAGTTGACCTACAAGAACGGGCCTTTAACAGCCCAGGAGATGAAGATCCTGCTGGGCTCGCAGCTGATCGAGAACAGCACACTCATCAGTGACGATGTCGCGGACGCGGTCGTCGACAGGATCCAGGTACTCGACGATAAGGACCCGGGCCTCGCGAAGAAAATGCGTTCTACGGTCGTTGCATGGAAGAACGGTGCGATCAACCGGTTGATGCTGCGCGACCTGAAAGTGGATAAGGCAGACACGGAAGCGGTCCTGCGGCTGCTCGCATATCGAAAGCAGCTTCGAGACGATTTCGGATCTCAAGTCGCGGACGCTCGGCAGGGTTCGGCCACGGCCGTGGGTATCACCTCGTGTATCCTGGACGACCACGCGGACTTTGACACGATCCTGCAATCGGATAACACGGTAACGAAACGCGCGCTTCTTGCATGTGCCAGGCTGCTTAGAGCCCCGCTGCCTCTCGATAAGGTTATCGCGATGTCGAGGGGCGGTGATAATCAACTAGCCCCCGCTGCTGAAGAATATCTGGAAACAGAAGACTCCCCGCAGGCGAGGGCCGCCGTGCTGGCTTTGCATCCAAACGAAGCGAAGATCCTTGGCGCGACGACGGCGTTCTTCCCGCAAGGCAGCGAGCATGGCGATTCCCAGATGCTGGGCGAGTTATTCGCGAGCGTTAATGAGAATATGTCCTACACGTACGGGTGGATGGGCGATGAGGCCGACCCCCTGCGAACGAAAGAAAAGACCATACAAGATGAGGTAAAGAAGGACGATGCGCTCCTCGGGATCTACTCCTATGACGGCAACTACGTACGTATATATAAGGACAAGGCGGTGTTCAGCTGGGACGAGGATGAGTCCCGATCTAGGGAACGCAAAATGGGCTCGCGCGAATTCGAGGAGCTCAAATCATATCTTGCGAACAACCACGTCGAAGATCTGCCGCCCTTTACGCAGTGCGGCGGGGAGTATTGCGAAGCCAAAGAACTCGTCATGCTGGGACGCGCCGGGGGACGCCGTGTGTATACAAACGGCGGCGACACGCCGGCGTTCTTCCGCGGGCTGGACAAATTCTTCGAGGACGCCCGCAAACAACCGGCGACGATCAAGTACGCGTTGAGCCGGGAACTGCCGGGGCTTGAGCTGCTGCTTGCGAATGAGGCGCTTCATGCGGAGACAGTGTGGAAGAACGGCGACGACCTTCGTGTCGCTGCCAGCGAAACGGCGGTCCGCAAAAAGGTCGAGGAAGAGATCGACGACGCGGTAGATCAGGCGGTAGAGAAGAACCCGGACAATGGCTATGACGTTAGGGACAAGCTCAAAGCAAAAAAGGAGTATGAGGGATATGCGTGGCACAAAATCTTGAATGGCGAAGATGCGGGATTCACGGGACAGCCGCCGGGCGTTGAATTCATACCGATACGCGACGGACTCTCTGTCCAGTCGGACGACGAGCAATGGAAGGCTCGAGCAGGGGGCATCGAGATCAGAACGAGCGAAAATGGTCTGTTTAGACTTACGGGGGGCGGGCTATCGATCATAAAGAAGGGTAATTTTTACGCACCTCTAATAACTCCGAACGGCCGCTGGGTCATCGCTATCAAGTATGGGGACCGGGAGGACGAGCAAACTTCCGTTGTCAGGTACAACCTCCAGACCGGGCGGATGTTTCCCGTGAAGCTCGAGGGATATCAGGAATTTGAACCAGCCGCATACCTGGCCTCGGTCAATAAAGTGGTCATTAAGCCGAGTGATCGGTACGCGGGCGCCGCAGAAGAGGCGAAGGAACCGTATTATTCAGAGCCGGACGACCAGGTGCCAACCGATCACGCGTCGAGCGAAATGTATCTGCTTGATCCCGATACGGGTGCCGTCGAACAGGCGGAGGGCGAGCTGCGCCCGCCGGCGCAGGAAACATTTCGGCCGCTGCAGAAAGGGCCGGGAGCGAACGAATACTGGGCCGCGATCCCTGACTCCGAAAAGAACTCGACCGAGGTCGGCATCTATGACGAGAAGAACATGTCATTCAAGAGCGTGCTAAAGGTGCCTAAGATCCAGTTCAACAGTATGTCGATGTGGGTCGATGATGCGGGGAAGAAGGTGTATTTCGTGTATCGCGGGCACTTGTTGGCGTTGCCGCTGCCGAAGTAAAGATTATTTCCCGCAAAGTCGCAAAGCCCGACAAGAGAGGCCGAAGGATTGTGTTTCGCTTACGCCCTTGCTTACGCGCGGGCTTCTGCAACTTCGTGGCTAAGTTGAGCGTCTAGCCCTTGCTGACGGTGGGCTTATGCATCGGATGTTTGACTTTGTATATATAAAGATAAAGAATTGGCTTGATTGAAAACTGAAGCGTTTTGGATAGGGGAAGCCGGGTGAAAATCCCGCACGATCGCGTCACCGTATAGTCGGGAAGCCTTAAGAAACGCATGCCGAGGTAGATGTTTCGCGTAAAAACATCGCCGGCGACTCAAGGTATTTAGTGCCCTGTCTTTCCGGATGATGGAGAGGCAGGGCATTTTTCTTGGCCTAACGTCATGACTGAACCTCAAACAAAGAACCACCCCGCCCTCGGGCCACCCCTCCTTGGTAAGGAGGGGAGCTTGTTGATCCTCATTATTGTGACCCTAATGCTGTTGGGCGGCTGTTCAAAGCAAATGGGTTCCGCAAGTAATGCGGTCTCGGAGCAGAACAACAGCCGTCGAAGTGCGACACGAGTTGTGACGGATGATCTGGGGCGAAAGGTGACCGTTCCGGTCAGGATCACGCGTGTCGTATCGACGGCGCCGAGTGTGACGGAGAATATTTTCGCGGTCGGGGCAGGAGACCGGCTCGTGGGCGTAACGACATTCTGCAATTACCCCGAGGAAGCGAAATCTATCGCAAAGGTCGGCGACACGATGAACCCAAACATGGAGACGATAGTGGCACTCAAGCCCGATGTGGTCCTCGTTTCCTCTGCATCTCAGCTTGAGAACTTTACGAAGGTGCTCGAGCAAAATGGGATCGCGGTTTATGTAACGAATCCAACATCGCTTCAAGGGGTATTCAAGAATCTGAAGGAACTTGGCGACCTATTGGGTACTCGGGAGCAGGCGGAAAAGCTTGTCGGCGATCTGGTGGTTCGGACTCTCACGGAATCTCCTAGCCTGCCGCCAAAGAACAATCGGGTCTTCATTCAGATTTCCAAAGAGCCTCTTTTTACTATTGGCAAAGATTCATTCTTGAATGAAGTGGTCGGAGCCGCCGGCGGTGAATCCGTAACCGAGGGGGTTGCGACTGCATATCCAAAACTCAGCAAGGAGACGGCTTCGGGTTTGAACCCGGACGTGATCATTCTCTCGGACAGCCCTGACAATCAGGAGCCGAATGAGGCGTTTAGGAATTCGCCGGCGGTGAAGAACGGGCGGGTGTACAAGATCAACGCGGATATCATTTCGCGGCCCGGGCCGAGGCTGGTGGATGCGCTGGAAGAGATCGCGAGAGATCTGCATCCGGAGAAGTTCGCAAATAAGTGAGATGTGAGAAGTGAGATGTGAGAAGTGAAGAAAGGAGCGACGCAGAGATCGCAGAGAATGCAGAGAAGCCGAATGTATTTGTTTGGCGGGACCTTGCTGGTGCTTCTCCTTGTTGTTTTAGCTGGGGCGGCGATGTTGGGGGCGGAGCGCTTGCCGCTGTTTGATCTGAACGAGCAGCAGCGGTCGATACTTTTTGACATAAGGCTGCCGCGGATATTCTTGGCGGCGTGTGTGGGCGGCAGTTTGGCGGTCGCGGGCGCTGGTCTGCAGTCGCTGCTGCGAAATCCGCTGGCGGAACCATATTTGCTAGGCGTTTCGAATGGGGCGGCGTTGGGGA
Source organism: Acidobacteriota bacterium (assembly GCA_019247455.1). Classification (GTDB taxonomy): domain Bacteria; phylum Acidobacteriota; class Blastocatellia; order Pyrinomonadales; family Pyrinomonadaceae; genus OLB17. The sequence continues at coordinate 7,686 of JAFAOW010000007.1, forward strand.
CGATGCTCGCATTCGTCCTGTTTGATCAGTTGGAGATCGCGAGACCTATATTGGCATTTGCGGGAGCGGCCCTTGCGACGGTCGCTGTGTATCGAATGGCAAAGTCGCGAGCGGGGATGAATGTCGAGCGGCTGGTGCTGTCGGGTGTGATCGTGACGACGTTCCTCTCGTCGGTGATCGTTATGCTGACGACGCTGCTCGATGCGGCGAAGCTTCGCAGCTTTACGTTTTGGCTTCTCGGCGACCTGTCGCAGGCGACACGGAATGGAGTGTATCTGAGCTTTGCGGCTGTGATTGTCGGAACGATCATTCTCACTTCGCAGGCGCGGGCGCTGAACTTGATGATGATCGGCGAGCGGGATGCTTTTGACTTCGGCGTCGAAGTGGGACGCGTACGGCTTCTCGTATTCGGAGCGGCGAGCCTTGTCGTGGGTGCCGCGGTAGCAGCGAGCGGCTCGGTGGGGTATGTGGGCTTGATCGTGCCGCATCTTGTTCGGTTAAGCGTCGGCAGCGACAACCGACTGGTGGTCCCTTTTTCGGCAGTGGCGGGAGCGATATTCGTGGTGTTTGCGGATACCGTGGCGAGGACCGCGATCGCGCCGAGGGAACTGCCGGTCGGTGCAGTGACGGCCTTGGTTGGAGCACCGTTGTTTATTTATTTGTTGAGGAAAAGGTGAAGAAGTTTGCCACGAATGAAACGGATGAGGTCTCACCGCTGCGTCTCCTTTACGCCCTTGCTCACGCGCGGGCTTCTGCAACGTCGCGACGCACCTGACTTGGTTGGTTGATGTTGGAGGTTAACGACATTTCGGTGAGGTATGACGGGCGGGACGCATTGAGCGGCGTCGGGCTTGCGGTGCGTGAGGGCGAGACGGTCGTGCTTTTGGGAGCGAATGGTGCTGGGAAGACGACGTTGATCAAGGCGATGAATGGCACTGTGCCGGTGGCGAGCGGAGAAATCGTTTTGAACGGGAGATCACTGGGAGTGTTGTCGAGGCGGGAGATCGCTCGTTCGGTCGCCGTCGTCGCTCAAGAGAATGAGACTCGATTCCCGGTGACGGCGTTGGAGTTCGTGTTGTCGGGGAGGTTTGTTTACGGCGGTCCGTTTGGCTGGGAGACGGACGAGGATGTTTCGTTTGCTAGTCAAGCATTGCAGGAGTGTGATCTCGCGGAGTTTGAAACGCGGTTGATGAATGAGCTCTCGGGCGGGGAGCGGCAGCGAGTCGTGCTGGCAAGAGCGTTGGCCACGAACGCCCGAATTCTGCTGCTTGATGAGCCGACGGCAAATCTCGACCTCGCGCATCAAGCGATGATGTTTCGGCTGGTGAGGAAGCGTTGTGACGAAGGCTCATCTGCAGTTGTGATCACCCACGATCTGAATCTGGCCGCGGAGTTCGCGGATACTGTTGTGCTGCTCAAAGGCGGGCGGTTGATCGCCAGCGGCGCGGCTTCGGATGTGTTGACGGCGGAGAATATAAAAGAGGTTTTTGGTGTTGATGTGTTGCTCGACGCTCATCCGGTGACGGGTGGGGTGAGGGTGACCTCGGTGTTCTGAAACGGAGGCGTAGCCTCCAAAGAATTTTGGAGGACTTGACGGAAAAGCATAGCTTTTCCGCAAATAGAGCGGCATAGCCGCAGGTTGGCAAATTGGCGTAAGGAAGTCCGGTGCGATCCCGGCACTGCCCACGCAACAGTGAAGAGCAAATATCGAATTTCGAATATCGAATAACGAATTAATTTTGCATTCGATATTCAGCATTCGATATTTGTTCAAGTCTGGAACTCGCGCTCATTTGTTTGGGTCAAGAACCATCCTGCGTGTGGGCAGGAGAGGATCAATATGAAGACATTATTAGCATTGAGTGCGATCTGTTTGACCGGAGTTGCGGTTTTTGGGCAGCAGCCCGCCCCGAGTCCTTCTCCGGTTATCAGAGAAGAAGTGACCGTTTCGGCCGGCGAGGCGCAGACGATCGACCAAGTTTCGAAGACTGTGGATGTTATTGATGGTCAGCAGATGCGCGATCGAGCGGACTTTACCCTGGTCGATAGTTTGCGGACGATCCCGGGATTTAGGGTGCAGCAGTCTGGCGGGTTCGGACGGCTCGCGACGATCAAGACTCGCGGATTGCGGAATCAGGATACGGCGGTGTTGATCGATGGGGTGAGATTTCGCGATCCGACGGCGATATCGGGGGATGCGACATCGTTCCTTAGCGATCTCACGCTGACGAGTGTGAGTGAGGTCGAGGTGTTGAGGGGATCGGGTTCTTCGTTGTATGGGACGAATGCGATAGGCGGAGTGATCGATTTTCAGACCCCGCGGGCGCAGAACGGAACGCACGGGCAGATCAGCGGAGCAGCCGGCGGGCTGGGCCTCGTGAGATTTCGCGGGAATTTCTCGCACGGCTGGCAGAGGGGCGGGATCACGGCCGGTGGTTCGCGCACCGTCTATGCCAAGGGCATCGACGGCAACGACCACGCGCACAATACGAATCTGCAGACGCGGATCGATGTGAACCCGGGCAGCAAGACGAGCTTCTCGGGCAAGATCTTTTTCTCGGATGCAAATGTGAAGCTAAACTCGGACCCGGATACCGTAGGCGTTCTGCCGCTGTCTAATTCGACCATTATCAACGCACAGCGGGGCGTGAATTTTACACCAGACAGCGACGATCAGGACCGGTTGCAGAAGTCCCGATTTTTCAGCGGGCAGGTTTCGGCGACGCAGGTGCTCACGGATCATCTGGTCCTCAACGGTTATTACCAGGGGTTGTCAACAAAGCGGCGCAATGTGAACGGGCCGTTAGGAGCGGGATTTCAGCCGTTTGGGGTGACGCAAACGAGTATTTTTGACGGGCAGACACATACCGCGAATGCTCATGTGACGTGGACGCCGTCGGGTTCTCACAACACGCTGACGGGCGCGTATGAGTTTGAATTAGAGAAATTTAGAAATGACGGCCTGACGACGTCGGGCACGCAGAACTTCTTTACGACAGCGGGGCAGAGAAGTCACACATTCTATGCGCAGGATCTGGTGAGTTTGCTGGACGGCAACTTGCAGCTTGCTGGCGGCCTGCGGCTGCAGAGATACAGCCTGACGCGGCCGAGCTTTAGCCTGACCAATGCGCCCTACAGCAACATTGTCCTCGACAATCCGCCGACTGCGGTTACCTTTGACGGAGCGGTGTCGTACTTCGTGAAAAAAAGCGGCACGAAGTTTCGCGCGCATGTGGGAAACGGGTACCGAGTGCCCTCTTTATATGAAAGGTTTGGGACATTCTTCTCGACATTTCCGTCGAACAGCTTTATCGCGATCGGCGATCCTTTTTTGAAGCCGGAGAAGACGATCGCATATGACGCTGGCGTGGAACAGTATGCGGCAAAGGAAAAGGTGCGACTGTCGTCGACGTACTTCTACACAAAGCTGATCGATGTCATCGGGTATGGCAATGTCGTGCAGAATATAGGAACAACTAGCCGTCCATTCGGCGGGTATGAGAACCAAAAGGGGGGGCATGCTCAGGGCGGGGAGTTTAGCGCGAAGGCGGTAGTGAGCAAAAATACCGATATTTTTGCATCGTACACGTTCACTCAGAGCAGGCAATTGACGCCGCAGGTGTCGGGCAGCGGCGTTCTCAAGACGCTCGGGGTGCCGGACCATCAGTTTACGGCGGTCGTGACGCAAAGATTTGGGCGTGCGTGGGTGAATTTTGACTTCCTTGCCACCTCGACGTATCTCGCACCGATATTCAGCAACTCGACATTCAACACCTATATTTATCGCTTCAAGGGCAATCGCAGGGGTGATCTGACGGGCGGATACACGTTTGGTTTTAGGAAGGAGAAGCTGACGTTGCGGGTGTACGGAACGATCGAGAATGTGTTTGGGCAGGAGTGTTTCGAGAACGGATTTCGCACGATCGGAAGGACTGCGAGAGCGGGGACGACGTTTGCATTCTAAGCAGATTTAGCCCACGGAACACACGAAAATTCACGAACGGAGCTTGGCTAGCAGACCTTTCGTGTTTCTCGTGGACCATTATTTTCGCGTGGTATCATTGAGGTACAGAGGTACAAAACGATGATACGGAAACTGATGTTTTTTCTTAGTTTCATGCTTGTTACTGCCGGAGCAGTGACGGCGCAAGTGCGTTCGGTGACCAATGCCGATCTGGAAAAGTACCGTCAGCAGCGGATCAAGGCCGAGAAGGAACTCAACGAGAATTACGCCAAAATGGGATTCTCGTCACCAGAGGTCCGGGCGAAGCGGAATGCCGATTCGCAGAAGGAGATGTTCGCCTTGTCCGAACGGCTAAAGGCCGATGCTCTTGCTCGCGAACAGGCACAGGCCGAGCTTGAGCGCGAGGCCGCTGAGCAGGCGAGGTACGACGCGCTTGTTCGTTCTCTCGCTGACCAGCGGAACCAGCAGGTCTATGATCCCGGGTTTTTGTACAACGGATACTATTCGCGAGGCTGGAACCGATGGTGGCCCAGGCAGCAGCCGTTAACGGGCGGCTGGCGGGCTACGGGCGGCGGGCTGATCTATGAGCCGAGCGGAAAATCGAGCATGATTTGGGATCCTCGTGTGAATCTGACGGGCCGGCCAAGACCTCATTAATGATATCGATATGTGATACTATATGTCTGTAAGGGGTAGGCATGCGCGTACTCTGCGGGCAGTATTCGAGAACCCCGTTCGGTCCAATATTGTTTGGGCGGATATTGAGAACATGCTTAATTCTTTTGGCGCTGAAATAGCTGAGGGAAACGGCTCTCGTGTTCGCATAGCGCTGAATGGGGTCCGAGCGGTGTTTCATAGGCCCCACCCACAGAAAGAAGCAGATAAAGGAGCTGTAAAGGATATGCGGAGGTTTTTGACCGAGGCAGGTGTTAGGTCTGATGAAGTATAAGAATTACGAGGCAGCGGTAGATTTTGATGACGACCTGGAGATGTTTCACGGGACAGTCATAAATACGCGGGACCTGATCACATTCTACGGAAAGTCGGTTGCCGAGCTTAAGCGTGAATTTAAGAGATCAGTCGATGACTATCTGGAATTTTGCCGCGAGCGGAACGAGGAACCTGACAAGCCCTTCTCCGGAAATTTCGTCGTCCGGATATCTCCATCACTCCATCAAAAACTGTTTGCAAAGGCCAAGCGCTCAGGCAAGAGCCTTAACGCTCTTATAGAAGAAACACTCGCCGCAGCTTAACAATGAAAGAAGGTTGGGAAGCCGTTATCGGCATGGAGATCCACACGCAGCTTGCTACAGAGAGCAAGATCTTTTGCTCGTGCGCGGTCGAGACCGGCGGTGAGCCGAATGCGAACACGTGCCCGACCTGCTTGGGGCTGCCGGGCGCGCTGCCTGTTCTGAACAAGCGAGTTGTAGAACTAGGTGCGAAGGCCGCACTCGCACTAGGACTCGAAATACAAGAAACGTCGATCTTCGCACGGAAGAATTATTTCTATCCGGACCTGCCTAAGGGTTATCAGATATCCCAATATGATAAGCCGTTTTCGGCGAACGGCCAGCTAAGGATTATGACCGCGGAGCGTGACGAGCACGGCCGGCCGGTCGAATGGCGGCCGATGACCATCCACATCCAGCGAATGCATCTTGAGGAGGATGCGGGGAAGAACGTGCATGAGGGGCTGCCGGATACCGATAAATATTCGTATATCGATCTCAATCGCGCCGGTACGCCGCTAGGCGAGATCGTGACATCCCCGGATTTTCGTTCCTCGTGGCAGGCGTTTGATTACGTGAATCACGTCCGTCACGCCCTCCGATGGGTCGGCGCGAGCGACGCCGATATGGAGAAGGGAAACCTTCGCTGTGAGGCTAATGTCTCAGTGCGAAAGGTTGGCGAAACCGAGTTTCGAAACAAGGTCGAGCTGAAAAATCTCAATTCGGTGCGCTTCATGCAAAAGGCGATCGAATACGAGATAGAACGGCAGATCGCGGCCCACGAGGCGGGAGAAGCGGTTGATCAGGAGACGCGCCTCTGGGACGAGAAAAATAACCAGACACGCGTGATGCGCTCAAAAGAGGATGCTCACGATTATCGTTATTTCCCAGAGCCCGACCTCCAGCCATTGACGGTAACGGCGGAATTTGTCGACGCGATCAAAAAAGAGATGCCTGAGATGCCCGATGTTATGCGGGACCGGTTCGTCGCAACCTACGGCATCGGATTTAACGAGGCATCGCAGCTCACGTCAGACCGCGATACTGGGGAGTATTTTGAAACCGTTTCGCGTATCACTGCAAATCCAAAATTGGCCGCTAACTGGATCCTTGGCGAATTGACGCGCGAAATGAATGAGTCGGCCCGTTCGATCAGCGAAATTCGCGTTACTGCCGAGGACCTCGCGGAGCTGATCACGACGATCGACAGCGGAAAGATCTCAAACAGTCAGGGCAAAGACGTGTTGTCTGAGATGTTTAGGAGCGGAAAGACAGCGCCGGATGTGATCAAGGAAAAAGGGTTCGAGCAGGTCTCGGATTCAGCAGCCATCGAGAAGATCGTTGAAGAAGTGATCGCCGGCAACGCTGGACAAGTTGAGGCTTATCGCGGCGGCAAGGAAGCACTCTTTGGATTCTTCGTCGGGCAGGTGATGAAGGCTTCGCAGGGTAAAGCGAATCCTAAGATCGTCAACGAGATCCTTAAGACGAAGCTGGCAGCTCCGGAATAGCTGATAACTGATAGCTGAGAGCTGATAATTTCGGAATAAGTGACAAGTGAAAAGGACTAAGTGAAAAGCATTCTCCGAAGAAACTGAAAACTGAAAACGAAAAAGTGAAAGGTAAAGTCGCCATTATCACGGGTGGAACGAAGGGAATCGGACGTGCCATAGCCGAGAGGCTGCTGGGCGCGGGAGCTAGCGTCTTTATATGTTCGCGAAATGCGGATGAAGTGACGAAAGCGGTTGCTGAACTCAGTGAACTCGGGAACGCGGCTGGCGACGGATGTGACGTGCGCGACGAAGCTTCGGTCCGGGCGATGTTCGGGCGGTGCGGACGCGAATTTGGCGGCGTAGATATTCTCGTTAATAACGCCGGTGTGGGGATCAACGGCAAGACCGTTGAGGAGATAACCACGGAAGAGTTTCGCCAGACGCTGGAGACGAATCTTTTCGGCACCTTCTACGCGTGCCATCATGCGATCCCGGTGATGCGGGGGCGAGGCGGAGGATATATTATCAACATCTCGTCGCTCGCAGGGCAGAATCCGCACCCTCGGATGGCCGCTTACAACGCATCAAAATTTGCAGTCAACGGCTTTACAGAAGCACTGATGCAAGAGGTGCGCCACGACAATATCAAGGTCAGCTACATTTGTCCGGGAAGCGTAAACACGGAATTCGGCGGCGATACGCCGTCTGATGAAAAATCCTGGCAGCTCCAACCGGAGGACATCGCGGACGTGGTTTTGGACCTCCTTGAAATGAATATCAGGGCACTGCCGAGCAAGGTCGAGATCAGGCCTAGTAAACCGCCAAAGCGCTAAGCCACTACCGGGTCGAGTATTCCAAGAACCCGATCCACATCCGCCGAATTAAACGGCTTCACGACATAATCCGACGCCCCGAGTTTTAACGCCCGCTCACGATACTCCTCAGAGTCTAGCGAAGTGACCATGACTATGGGGATGTGGCCAAGATTGTCATCGGTCTTTACGTATTCTAGAAACTCCCATCCGTCGATCTGCGGCATCTCAACATCTGAAAGGATGAGATCCGGTTCGTAGGTACCGTTCAGAAGAAGCTCGAGGGCGTCGGCACCGCTGTTTGCCGTGATCGCTCGGAAGCCCGCATCCTGGATGTATTTTGCGGTCGCACGCCTGACGCTGGCGCTGTCATCAACGATGAGAACGATAGGTATCTTCTCTGAATCGCTATCGGTCGATATCGCGGGAGAATCCAGCTGATCGTACGCCGGAGCGGGCGGCGCGGACCTGAGGGGAAGCATGATAGTAAACTCGCTACCCTTCTGCGGACTGGACTCCACATGGACGGTACCGCCCCGGGACTCAACCGCTTCTTTTACAATACTCATGCCGATACCGCGACCGGCATTCAAATCGACCTTAGTTGCGGTGGTCAGGCCCTTTTCGAAGATAAGCTTGAGCACTTCGCGCGCGGATAATGCATCGAATGCGTCGGAACTTATGGAACCGGCTGCGACAGCCTTTTCTTTCAGCTTGTCGACGGCGACGCCGGCTCCGTCATCTTTTATCGAGATAACGACAAACTCCTCGTCGGCCTCAACGCTGATAACGATCGCTCCCTTTTCAGGCTTGCCGATAAGCCGGCGTACCTCCGGGGACTCGATACCGTGAACAACCGCATTTTTTAGCAGGTGGAGAAGCGGCTCGATCAGTGCATCGATGATCTGCGTGTCGATCTCGGCATCTCCATTTACGATCTCGACCGCGGCCGATTTGCCCTCCTCAAGGCAGGTAACATGGACGGTTCGCGCAAGACGCGTCTCCAGATTGCCGAACTTTACCATGCGGATACGAAGCAATTTCGACTGGATGTCATCCATCAGGCTGTGCTGAGTTTCGATCAGCGTGTCCAATTTGGTCATTGCGCCCTCGTTCGCTGCGAGAATCTCATTGAAACGCTCAGCAAGGGCAGAATGATTTATCAACAGTCCCCGAGAAAGCTTGATCAACTCGTCGAGCCGGTCCAGGGAGACGCGTACAATGGGTCCCGAATCTTGCTTGATCGACTCGATACGTTGAGGGGGAAGGACGTTGCCGGTGCGGCTTTCTTCGGCAGGAGCTGCGATCTCCGCACGTGAAGGTTCAAGACTCTCGGCCCGTCTGTAGAGGTCTTCGTAGTCGATGGGCATGGCCGGACAGCCGTCGATGATCGACTTGAGGTAATGTGAGGACGCTTCGAAAAACGCGATCGCGGCGGGCGAAGGCTCGAGACGGGCCTCGACAAACTGATCCAGGAGATCCTCCATCCGGTGGGCGATCTCCGCCGCGTGCTTGACTCCGACTATTCCCGCCGAGCCTTTTAACGTGTGAGCGTTACGGCGTATTTCCCATAACGCTGCACCGTCCGCGTAATTCTCGGCAAGCTTGCGAAGATTCAGATCGATCCCGGCGAGGAGCTCTTCGGCCTCACCGCGAAAGATCTCCAGCGTTTCTTCATCTATTTCAAAGTCGTCGACTTCTCGCTTCGCATCGGCGGCACACTCGTGCGGGAGGATGTGTTCAAACGATTCGTCAAGGAACTTGTCGACGTTTTGGACGAAATCCCCGTCGCTGAGGGGCAGTTTGAGAAGTGCGGCCTCAATTGCCGCGACGTGGTCGAGTGAATCGGTAACGCCTAAGGGCGATACGCCGCCGCCGCTAACAAGTTTGATGAGCGAGCCGCTGCAATCGGCCACCCGCGCGGCTAAGGCGGGCTGCCCGCATGCGAGTGCACCCTTACCGAGACGTGAAAGGAGGCGACGCGACCCTTCAATACCGGACACGTCGCCACCTTGGGCAACAATGAGCAGGCTGCTTCGGACAGATGCGAGATCGCCTTCGGCAGCCTTGATGAACGTGAATAGTTTTTCGCGGTCCATTGATGCCGCTGGTCTTATTGGACGACAACCTCTTCCTGAAGGAGGTAGGTCTCGAGGGCCTTCATCAAGGTTTCAGGACCGAATGGTTTGGTCACATAGCCGGTCGAACCAGCCATGCGGCCACGAACCTTATCAAAAAAACCGTCCTTGCCTGAGATCATTACGACAGGAAGGTCTTTGCCCGCAGGATTCGCACGTATCTGCTTGCAGACCTCATATCCATCCATGCGCGGCATAGTGATATCGAGCAGCACCAGATCTGGGTTGACGGAATCGAGCAGCTCCATAGCCTCGATACCGTCTGCCGCGCAAACGACGTGATGACCGCATTTTTCCAGCTTGCCGGAAATAAGTTTTCGAATGGTCGCGCTGTCATCGACTACGAGTATCGTGCGGCCTTTCGGAATCGAATCGTGCATGTCTTGCTGCCGGTCCATCTCATCGAGGCGGATGGCAAGCGCGTTTGCCTGGCCGGCCAGTATCACATTATTCGGTTCCAGGTTGGCGGCCTCCTTCAAATACTTAAGGCCTGATTCGAAATCACGGAGGTTGCAGTGGCCCAGGGCGAGAAACGTAAGCTCGTCCACGCTGAAGTCACGCAGATTCCACTCAGCCTCCATCTGCGTAACTGCCTCTTGGACCGTTTCGCGATCTGCTTTTGAATTTGCGATGAGGGTTTCAATATCGCTGAATGAAAGGACCGCGTTGCATGAGCTGCAAGCAAAAGCTTGCGCGTCGTTCCCCTTACGGCAAAACGGGCAGCAGACCACTGTCAGGACCGAACGCGAATGTCCGTTCTCCTTCGGTGAGACGTCGTCATTATGATCCGGCACATCAGTGGGGACGGGTGACCCCTCAGCGGAGGCTTCGTCCTCTACGACGCGATCAAATGGCGAAACTCGATCAAGAGTGATCCGATCGGCGTCGATTTCAGCGGCTTCCTCATGGTATGCGTCTGGAATTTCCGTTTCGTCACTGTACGGTGCCGAGCCATTAATCTCACCCGGGTGAGGCGAATTCGACTCGAAATGATGTTCTTCGGCGTTTGCCGCGACGGAATCGTGAATGTTGAGCTCAAAGATGTCGTCCGCCTGGCCGGCATCCTCGACCGGGCTATCAAGCCGGGCCGTCGGCGCTTCAACATTCTCGCTAATATCTAACGACTCATCGGTGTCCTGTGCCGCGATAGCCAAATCATCCGAAGAAGGCTCATGGTTTACTGCCTGCAAAGTTTCCTCGGCGGACGGTTCCGGCGCAAGTTCTTCAGCCACGGCCGGTACATCGGGGGCTGGTTCATCTACCTTTCCGGAAGATGGGACGCTCGCTGTGAGAAAGTCATGATTTGCACGGGCTACAACGTTGGAGGGATCAAGCTCAAGAGCCTTTTCGAGATCATGAAGCTTTTCTTCTAAGGTTAGGGAGAAGTGGGATCTCAATATCCAGGCAGGCACAGCGTCGGGACTCGCCGCGAGGACTTGGTCCAGGAGTTCGACGGCTTTTTTTCGCTTGCCGGCCGCGGCGGCCGCCTTGGCAGCTTCCATCAGACCGTCGATCTTGGAACGATTCATCTCATCGAGGGCGGAGCGGGCCGCTGCATTTTCGGGGTCGATAACGAGAATGTGTTCGAGAAAGCTTACCTTTTCTGCATGGCTCGATGCCCATGCAGCTTTCGCCTGCCACGCAGGAACGCACTCCGCGTCGTAACTGAAAGCCTGCGCAAGGTTATGCTCGGAGAGGCCGTTATCACCTTGCTCATGGGCGCGCACGGCCCGCTGAACGAAAGTCTTCGCGAGAAGCGAACGGGTGGCAATACGCCATTCCGAAGCGCGTTCATTTTCGGGATTAATGCGTAGGACGTGATCGAGGAACGCGAGGAGTTCCTCGGGGTACTCGCTGATCGAGGCAAGCCACATCCATGCCTCCTCGCAATTTTGGTCGAGACACGTAGCCTTGAGGAGAGCATCGCGGGCACGGTCCCGGTCACCGCTTTGGGCGGCGTCAATGCCCTTTTTCAAGAGCGTATCCAGGTCGGGAGATACCGGAATGTCGGCGAACGATCCATTTTCAACTAACGGTATCACGGAGGAGGTCGGTTCGACGTTTAATCTCATATTGGGGGGAAACCTTATTATTGATTGGGCGGGTGAGGACACACCTCGCCCTTTTAGCATCAAGAGGTTAATGCAAAAGCGGTGCCATCTGTGCCGTAGAAACGCATTTGGGACGCGTGCTGAAACGCCCTAAAATAAAGGCCGGAAACGGCCTGCCGCGAGTGGAGGATCGTTGTGTGCGGTCATGGGGGCGGAGTGTGACACTTTTTGGCATTTGACCGTTGACAAAAACTAGTAATTTGCAGGGTTAGCGGTGCATGGTAACGAACAATATGATGTGCTGATCGCCGGCGGGGGACCGGCGGGTATGTCGTGCGCGATATGGTGCGAAAAGCTTGGATTGCGAGCCCTGATCGTAGAAAAACGCGCCGAAATGGGCGGCCAACTGCTGCGTGTCTACGGCGAGATCACGGACTATGCCGGGTTGAGCGCGAGAGACGGGAGAGACCTACGGGATAGAATCGAATCTGGACTAAGTGTCGATCGGGTTTACAGATCAGAGATCAAAGAGATAGACAAACATCTTCGGGTGCAAACAACTGAGGGAGACAGACTTGCAGCTTCAGTGATAGTGATCGCGACCGGCGTGCGAAGGAGGAAACTTGGAGTTGCCGGAGAAGAAACGTTTGAGGGTAAAGGGGTCCTCGGTTCCGGCGTTCAGTCGCGCGATCTAGTCGCCGGAAAGCGGGTTGCGATCATCGGCGGAGGGGACGCGGCGCTCGAGAATGCCGCCATTTTGTGCAAAACCGCTGCGCACGTGGCGGTTGTGCATCGCAGGAGCGAATTTTCGGCTCGTGAGGAGTTTGTGAAGGCCGCGGAGGCGGCTGAGAATGTCGAGTTCTTGATGGATGCCACCGTTTGGGAAATCGTCGGAAATCAAGAGGTTACGGGTATTAGGGTCAAACGCAACAGTCCGGCTGTCAGTTCTGTGCTCGATGTTGACTTTGTACTTGTCCGTATCGGGGTCGAGCCTAATTCGGGCGCCTTCCGCAGTATCGTCGATGTAGACGACGCGGGCTATATTCGCGTGAATGGGCGGTGCGAGACGAATGTGCGGGGAATCTACGCGATCGGCGATGCGGCCGACACGCGGTCACCGACGATCGCGACAGCGGTCGGGACGGGAGCGATCGCGGCAAAAAATATCTTCGAATATCTAAAGGGACGATCGGCCTAACGTGCGGCAAAGCTGTCGTTGCCGGTTATTTCCATCAGATGGCGTGTGTCGTTCAGTGCGAGAACACGAACGTTGCGGCGTCCGCGCAACTCAAAACGATTGATCCCGCAGTTGGAGGTTATGAGCCAGGGAGTTTGTTTCGTGTCGCGACCAATGGCTCCAAGTAGATGAAGGGTCATGAAGCAGATGGCGCCGGTGTGAGTGTATATCGCGATCTTTTCGCCCTGGTGATCGCGAAGGACGTTTTGAAGTTTGGTTGTTATTCTACGCAGAAGATGGCGGTAGCTTTCGCCACCGGAGATGACGTGGTCGACGGTTCGATTTACGAGCGCATAGTAATCGTTAGGGTGGTTGGCTCGCGATTCGTCAAAGGTCAATCCCTCAAGTACACCGACATCCCTCTCGCGAAACGCGTCTGACACGCGAATATCAAGTTTCAGCAATTTCGCCAGAGGTTCTGCAGATTGTATCGCGCGAAGGAGATCGCTTGAGTAGAGTGCGGTTATCCCCTCCTTTGCCAGGGCCTTAGCAGTCAGATCCGCCTGCCTTTTGCCGAGGGTCGAGAGCGGGGTGGGGCCATGGCCTCCAAATCGGCCCTCGGCGTTTCCCGCTGATTGTCCGTGTCTGATGAGGTAGAGGCGCGTAGGCTGAGGCATAGCAAACCGTCGAACCATATTCGCTTACTCCGGCGGGTTAAGACAAATCGTAAGCGGGTATTTACGCAGCTACAGCTTCCGCTTTTAACTTTTCGGTTTGATAGTGGGTTCGGAGTGCGTCGATGAACTCGTCAAGCTGACCCTCAAGAACGAGATCGAGTTGATGCACTGTCAGGCCGATGCGATGATCCGTCACACGATTTTCCTTGAAGTTGTAGGTGCGGATCTTTTCCGAACGATCGCCGGAACCAACCATCGACTTGCGCTCAGCAGAGAGTGCGTCGTGTTGTTTCTGCTCCTCGATCTCCTGCAGGCGAGCGCGAAGCACGCGCATCGCTTTTTCGCGATTCTTTATCTGCGACTTCTCGTCCTGCATCGAGACAACGGTATTTGTCGGAAGATGCGTGATGCGAACAGCGGAGTAGGTAGTGTTTACCGACTGCCCGCCGGGGCCGGATGAGCAGAACGTGTCTATGCGCAGGTCATTCTGGTCGATGTGGACATCTACCTCTTCAGCCTCGGGAAGTACAGCCACGGTGATCGCGGACGTGTGAATACGCCCCGACGATTCCGTCTGCGGTACGCGCTGCACGCGATGGACGCCGGATTCAAATCGAAGCTTCGAGTAAACGTTATCGCCCTCGATCATCGCGACAGCTTCCTTGATGCCGCCGACGCCCGTGTCTGCGGCCTCCATGACCTCCATTTTCCAACCTTGACGCTCCGCGTAGCGAGCATACATACGAAGGATCTCCGCGGCGAAAAGCGTCGCCTCGTCGCCACCGGTTCCCGCGCGGATCTCGAGAATCACGTTCTTTTCGTCGTTAGGATCTTTAGGAAGCAGTAAGACTTTCAGGGCTTCCTCGGCAGCAGGGAGCTTTTCTTCGATCTCGGCGATCTCGAGGCCCGCCATCTCGCGCATCTCGTCGTCGTCCGCAAGAGCGAGCAGGCCGCGAGCACCGTTGAGGTCCTCCTGCATCTTCTTTACCTCGCGATATTTTTCCACGATCTCGCCCAGGCTGCGATGCTGCTTCATGAGCTTCGCATAGGCCGACATGTCAGACATGAACTCCGGCTGCGATATCTGCTCGGTCAATTCCTCGTAGGACTTTTCAATTTGTTCAAGTTTCTCGAACATAGGTTGTTTTTGCCCGCAGGGAACGCGAATATGCGAATAAGAAAGGAGTCTTCCTAATTAGCGTGAATTCGCAATTCGCGGGCAGAATGCTTAGGTTCCGGCGGGTTCCAGTTTCAGTGATTCGTCCAGCGCCTTGATGGCGACCTCAAGCTGCTCGGCGTCGGGCTCCTGTGTCGTCACATTTTGCAGCCAGAGGCCGGGTTTCGTCATGAACTTAAAGAACGCCCCGGATTCCTTCTTGGCGGCGTAGCGGATGACCTCATACGAAAGGCCGGCAACAAGGGGCATCAAGGCGATCCGAACGACAAGATTCAGCCAGAATATGTCGAACTTGATCACCGAGAAAAGCACGATCGCGACGAGCATTACGACCATCAGGAACGACGTGCCGCACCGCGGATGTTGGCGCCGCTGCTGGGCGGCGTTCTCAGGCGTTAGGGCCAGCCCTTTTTCCCAGGTGAAAACCGTCTTGTGCTCGGCACCGTGATATTCGAATACACGTCGAATGTCCCTCAAGTAAGACATCGTCACGATCATCACAATGAAGAAGACCATACGGACGAGGCCGTCTACAAGGTTGAATGCTATCCACGAATGAGGCTTGATCTCCCAGATGAAGGCCTTAACGGTGCCCCACCAGCCGGAGCCGTCAGCGATCGCCGGTGAATCGGCCCAACCAGCCCAGATGAATCCAAGATTCGTCAGCACCAGCGGCGCGACTATAAAGAGCAGAACATTGAAGAACAACGCGAAAAAGATCGAACCGATCGCGGCCGCCGACTGCGTCGCCTTGGTCTTGCCTTCAGGGAGAACGACCTTGACCGGGGCCATACCGAAAGTGTCAACGACGGTACCCGATACGAGAGCGACCTCTTCTTCGACCGCGACAGCCTTCGCTGTTTCGCTTTCCGCATGATCCTCTTCCCAAATCTTCGCAGAGAAGTTGAGTGCCTTAACGCCTAATGCCATTGACTGGACCAGCGTGGCGCCGCCGCGAAGCACCGGCCAAGATAGCCACTTGTACTTGTCGCTCCATTTCGGCAACGATTCCGCGGTGTGGACGATAGATCCGTCAGCCTTGCGGCAGGCGATCGCGTAAGCCGACGGGGTACGCATCATTACGCCCTCCATCACGGCCTGGCCGCCGACGATCAGATCGCGCTCCATTGCGAAGACCGTATGCAGGAACTTGAATTTAAAGCGTGATATTCGCGTTGTCATATCGCAATTAATTGACGGCGGTGCCGTTCTCGGCGTTGCCATTTTTCCTCGGCAACGTCGTCAGGACACTGAAGTGCCCATTGCTCTCAAGGTAACACTGCCTGACCCTGCTGAGATCGTCGATGCCCTGCTCACGAAGAGCACTCATCAGGTCGTTGTCAGTGATCAGTTCCTTGTCCATGTTCTTTCTTATCATCCGGCCATTCTCGATCAGGAGCAGCGGGTTGGGCGTCAGGAACCTTTCGAAAAATACCGATTTGAAGCCCAGCCAGTCAAGAAAGAAATCCCACAGAACGATCGTGAGGATCAGCAAAAGAGCCTCGGTGATCGATCGGGAATCGCCGGCCATGCCGTTCTGTGCGGCATCGGCGATGACAACGATCACGAGTAGATCGGCTACTCCTACACTACCCGACTGCCGCCGAAAAATCCTCAGGATGAAGTACATCCCGAGGTACATTATCGTGCCGCGAATAAGGACCTCGAGGACCGATTCGGTCGGCACGAACATGGATCGCCAATCTGCCTGAAACAGCGTCTCCATTTCAAAAGAAAACACTTAACGCCGAGCTTTTTCTACCATACACTCCGTGTGATAAACGCACACCAAGCATCGGCGCAAAAAGCGTCGGCGTCAAATTTTAGAGGGCTAATACTGAGATCTTGTAGTTCTCAAGTTCGTCTTAAGCCCTCACTGACGTGCGGGCTTCTGCATTAGACTTTTGCGGCATCTCCACGCTGATACCGCTTGTTGAAGCGGTCCACGCGTCCGGCCGTATCGACCAACTTCTGCTTGCCAGTGAAGAACGGGTGGCACTCGGAACAAATTTCGATATGCAGATCCTCGCCCATCGTCGAGCGGGTCTTGAAGCTGTGGCCGCACGCACACGCCACGGTGATCTCGTTGTAGCTTGGATGTATCTCTTGTTTCATAACCTTTTCCTTTCGCCGTATATAAGCGATACGCGGGCTAGGCGTAATCTCTCATTATACGGTCGCTCACCCGCAAAAACAAGGTCTGAATGGCCGGAGATTCATTTCGCCCTGCTTTTTAGGGCCTTTTCGTAAAACCCGACCCATTCTGCGGGGGAAAGTTTCGTCGCTAGCTGGCCGATCAAGGCAACAGGAATGTCGTCCATCTTTTTAAACCGAATGCAGCCTTTCCCCATATCGAGTTTGCGGGTGGCGTACTTTGTCCACTCACCTTGAAACCATTCGGTAAGCTCCTTATTAGCATAAAGCCCGAGATGATGAAGCGATATTCCCGACTTATTAGAAGCGAGCGCCATCAGCATCAGCGGTTTTGAAGGGTCGCAGTGATATCCGGCGGGGTATGTTTCGTGCGGTACTACCCATCCGAGCATCCCGTAAGGCAGGCATTCCTTGAAGCCCTTCGGCAGGTTCTTGTTGATCGCCTCTCGAAGCTGCGTGATAGCCTCACCGCGATCGTCGGGAAGCGAAGCGATGTATTCGTCGGGGGTTGAAGGTTTGGTGCTCACGGATCAATGCTACTCCTTGGTTTCGGGATAGAACCAGTGAATAAACCCGCATTTGCCGCATATAACGCAGGTTCCCGAACGATTTGCCCAGTCGAGCTTGAAAAGGGTGGCTATTCCAGTGTTGAGTTGTGCGGTCCGATGCCAGAATTCACCATTGCCGCAAACAAGACACCTCAGTTGACGGCCCAATACTTCGACTGGTTCAAGTTCATTTGCGGACATAATGTTCGTTTTGGCCCAATTGTGCTCTTGTTCTAGTGTTCAAGCAAGTCCTCGAGGCGTTGATGTTGAATCCCGTAAAATCGCTTTATTGCCGAGATCTCGCTGTCAAACGGCATGGGGCCGGGCGGGTTCGCCAGTCGTGTGCCGACCAGCATATTGTTCTTTGGAGTGTGCTCCACGGCGACGAATTCG
>JAFAOW010000013.1 GCA_019247455.1 Acidobacteriota bacterium
GCCCTTGTGCCAATCCATTACATCGGCCCGCGCGACGCACGCGCCGATGGGCATCCCGGACCCCAGGCCTTTAGCGAGGCACATGATATCCGGCTTAACCCCGTGATGATCGATAGCGAACATCTTACCCGTCCTTCCCATGCCCGACTGCACTTCGTCGACAATGAGCATAATTCCGTGCTCGTCGCAAATTCGCCGAAGTTCTTTAACAAACGCGGTTGGGGCCGGTACGTAACCACCCTCTCCCTGGACCGCCTCGAGCACGATGCCGGCGACCTCATCTGGCGGCGTTGTGGTCTTGAAGAGCCTTTGCTCGATCCACTTGACGCAGTCACGCGTGATCGTCTCTTCGTCAGTGGGCATGTCGGTCGCGAAATGCCGAAAGACGTTAGGGTACGGTAAGTGAACGACGTCGAGAGCCTGCCGCATAAAACCCAGGCGCTGCGCTGCCCGGGAACTAGTGAGCGATAGTGCTCCCAGTGTCCTTCCATGGAATGAGCCAAAGAACGAGATGAATTTCTGCCGGTGCGTGTGGTACATCGCCACCTTTAGCGCGGTCTCGACGGCCTCTGCACCGCTATTGGCGAAGTGAGTTTTCGTCGGGCCATCTATCGGACAGATCTCATTCAGTTTTTTACCCAATTCTGGCATGTGTCGGTAATAAAAATCGGTGCCGCAGAAGTGAATAAATTCGTTTACCTGTTTGGTGATCGCTGCCACTATCTCTGGATGGCAATGGCCCGTCGAACAAACAGCCACGCCCGCGTTGCAGTCGAGGAAGATGTTTCCATCAGGGTCCTCGACCCACACACCGTGTGCTTTATCCACGACGAGCTTGTAATCCGGACGCGGATAGCTCGGCGTCACGTATTCGCCGTCCATGTCGATGATGGCTTGAGACTTCGGACCGGGAAGCGGCGTCTTGATCGACGGACGCTGTAATTCTTGTGTTGGGGTCATGATCTTATCTCCTTGGTCATTGCGCGTTAACGCGCGTGCGTGGAACTCTTACAGGCCGGAGCCTGTACTCGAACAAATTGGAGAGGATCATTCGCCGGCGAAAAGGTCGGCACGCTGCTGAATTGGCTGGAGGTATGATGCGCAGCGGGGTGTCATACGGTGAATATACCCGATGCCCGGGGATTGTACAATCGCCAATTTTTGCTGGGCGTCTTCCGTCTCTTATCATCGAATCATGGCCGAATCCCAAAAATTCACGAATCGACTGATCGACGAGACCTCACCCTACCTGCTTCAGCATGCCCACAACCCGGTTGACTGGTACCCGTGGGGTGAAGAGGCGTTCGAACGCGCCAAAGCAGAGGACAAGCCCGTCCTTGTGAGCATCGGTTATTCGGCGTGTCACTGGTGCCACGTGATGGAGCATGAGTCTTTCGAAGACGAGACGACTGCCGAGCTGATGAATGAGAATTTCATCAACATTAAGGTCGATATGGAGGAACGTCCCGATGTTGATCAGATCTACATGAATTTCGTGCAGCTCACCACAGGACGCGGCGGTTGGCCGATGAATGTTTTTCTCACACCCGATAAGAGGCCTTTTTTCGGCGGGACGTATTTTCCGCCCGCACCCCGATATGGAATGCCCAGTTGGCCGCAAATTCTCATAAGTATCGCCGAGGCTTATCGTGACCGGCGCGAGGAACTCGATCAGTCCGCGAATGACATCGTCGGGGAGCTGCGACGAATGAGTATTGTCGAAGCGAGTGGCGGCAGTCTCTCGCGGGAGATGCTAGATAATGCGTTTACATCGTTCGATCGGTCCTTCGACAAGGTGAATGGCGGATTTGGCGGAGCGCCGAAATTCCCACAAGCGATGTCGCTGGAATTTCTTCTGAGGTATCACACCCGCGTAGGCGAAGGCCGTGCTCTCGAGATGGTAACGCGAACTCTCGACAAGATGGCATTGAGCGGGATCTACGATCAACTGGGGGGCGGCTTTCATCGCTATGCGACGGACGCGATCTGGCTCATACCGCACTTTGAGAAGATGCTTTACGACAACGCCCAGCTCGCGCGCGTTTACCTGCACGCCTTTCAAGTCACGGGCAGCGGCTTCTACGAAAGGATCGCGATCGAGACACTGGAGTATGTCCGGAGAGAAATGCTTGATCCATCCGGCGCGTTTTACTCGACACAAGACGCGGACAGTGAGGGGGAAGAGGGGAAGTTCTTTGTTTGGACGCCCGACGAGATCTCTGAGGTTCTGGGCGGCGAGGCCACGGAGTTTTGCAAAACCTATGACATAACGCAGGCGGGGAATTTTGAAGGCCGGAACATACTAAACCTAATGCGTCGCGCGCCAACGGGCGACGCGCCTTTGCAAGAACAAAAGTATAAGCTCCGGGCGGCACGCGAACAACGAGCTAAGCCCGGGCGTGACGAAAAAGTCCTTACCGCATGGAATGGTCTTATGCTGGCTGCCTTCGCCGACGCGGCCGGCGTTCTCGGAAAGGATAGTTATCTCGAAATCGCGAAGAATCACGCTGACTTCGTTCTTCGGGAACTGTGCGTCGAGGGGAGCCTCCTGCGCACGTGGAAAGAGGGCAAAGCCAAACTCAACGGTTATTTAGAGGACTATGCAAATCTTGCGGATGGGCTGCTCGTTCTTTACAGCGTTTCGGGTGAACCGCGTTATTTGACCGCCGCCCGGGAGTTCGCGGATAAGATGATCACCGAATTTTGGGACCAGGAGAACGGCGGGTTCTTTTTCACTTCGAACGATCACGAGGAACTCGTTGTCCGTAACAAAGACTTCTATGACAACGCGACCCCGTCAGGTAATTCGGTCGCTGCCGACGTACTCCTCCGTCTTGCAAGATTCACCGGCGAGGAAAAATATGAGCGATTCGCCATTGCGACATTGCGCCTGGCCGCATCACAGATCCGTCGATATCCGCAGGGGTTTGGCCGCGCTTTGGCTGCTCTTGAATTTCACCTCGCGGATACAAAGGAGATCGCCATTCTTGGAGAAAGCGGTAATGACTTGGAACGAGCGGTCCTCGGGCGTTACCTTCCTTTCGCTGTGGTCGCACTGGGTCGCGGGAGTGATCATGAAGTCCCCTTTCTTCTGCAGCAGCGAGACAAGATCGATGGCAAGTCTACCGCTTTTGTCTGCCGCGATTTTGTCTGCGATCGGCCGGTAACAGACGTCCCTGCCTTGCTCGAACTCATTGAAAAATAAAAAGCCCGGGAATTCCCGGGCCTGTTCGACCGATAGACATCAACTACGGTTTCTTCGTAGGTAAAGGCTTCGCATTCGCGTTCGAATGGGTGTTCGAATTGCCAACTACCGCGTTCTTCACAGTATTCACTGCGTTGCCTGCGGTATTCGCGACCGCATTTGCCGCGTTGCCGACAGTATTCGCAACCGTGTTTACGGTGCTCGTATTGGTGGCGTTGTGATTTGCGTTAGCGTTCTTATTAACGTTGACGTTCACGTTAGAAGAGTCGCCGCACGCCATTGCGAAAGCAACCCCTAACAACAGCGTGAACAGTGCGATTATTCTTTTCATAGCACATATTTCCCCTTTTCTTCTCAAAGATAGGTTTCAGATCGCTTGAAACAAGACGAGCCTGTAAGATCGAAACTTTCTGAAACACTAAAAAGCATATTAATCGCTCGTGCTGAATGTCAATCTGTTTTTACCGCGCGAAAAAGCCCGGGCGTCTAGAACGGCCGGGCCTTCAGTTATCAAACTCGAGGTCTGACTATTTGTGATTAGCGTTGCTGGCGGCGTTCGCTGGAGCAGCATTAGCAGGCTTAGCAGCATTCGAAGCGGCGTTCGCCATCGTGTTCGCAGCCGACTGCATAGCGTTAGCAGCAGCATTGGCGGCGTTAGCAGCAGCGTTGGCAGCGTTGGCAGCGGCGTTAGCCGCATTTGCCATCGCCTTGTTTGCATTAGCCGCAGCGTTGTTCGCACCACCGTCGCCACAGGCCATGCCGATAGCGCCCATTACAAGAACTGCTGAAAGAGCAATTACTTTTTTCATAGAGTGAAGTTCTCCTGTCTTCCTTTTCAAAGATTAGATCTAATTTTTTATTGAAAGACCGTGCAAGGCACAGTCCTTGTTCCTGGGTACTGCTAAAAGGGAACACAGCGAATATAAAGAGGCGCGACGCGATAGTCAACTGCGAAACAAGCATTTTTTAATAATTATTGGACCTCTGAAAACAGAAAAAAACACCCCGTCCGAGGACGAGGTGTCTTTTATCTATCAACTGACCAGTGTTACTTGGTCGGGGACGGCTTCGCAGCAGTGTTGCCGTTGGTGGCAGCCTTGTTGCCGTTCGAAGCGGTCGAGTTCGAGGCGGTCGAATTCGACGCGGTCGAGTTCGAAGCAGTCGAGTTCGAAGCAGTCGAGTTCGAAGCGGTCGAGTTCGACGCAGTCGAATTCGTCGTCGTGTTGGTGGTGTTGGCTGCCTTGTTAGCGTTCGCATTGTTAGCCGGAGCTTCGCCGCAAGCCATACCGAGTGCGCTCAAACCGAGAGCGATCGAAAGTGCAATAACCTTTTTCATTTATTTAATGACTCCTGTCTTTCTCAAAGAATAAAGCCCTTTTCGGGCCCCCGGCCGATCAAACACAGCCGTTTTGCCAATAGCTCTTTCTTTCTAAAGGCAAACGATAAGATATGAATCCCCAAGGCATTTGTCAACCCAAATTCCGGGAAAATTGAGATTATTTCGAGGCGGTTCCTCAGGAGAAAATGTGATCCAATGCGCAACACTGGCTAACAATATTCATTGACCCAAACGCTGACGGCACGGTATCCTAATTATGGAAAGCCCAGACGTGTTTTCCCCTGCCCTTCTTACACAGATCATGCCTATCTCAGCCTCCCCGGTCTCCAGGCCGCTACTCGATCAATTGACTTCTACCTACGCCGCGATCTTTGCGGGAGCAGCGATCGCCGCCGTTGTGCTCGCCCAGCTGATCTCGGTCGCCGACGTCGATCTGAACGCAAAGATCAGCGGGTTTACGGCTGTCACTGCCGCTATTCTAGCCGTTCATTTGCTGTTGATCTGGGTACGGTCGAATTGCCGAAGGGATGGCGCCGGTTCTCCGGATGTATCGGACCTCGGATCGCTGGACGAAGCCATCGAACTTCTCGCGGGCACCATGTCAGCGTCAGATTCTTTTCGGCTCGCAGCAGCCGAACTTGGGCAGACCTTTTCCTTTACGGACGCCCGGCTGTTTCTTCTGGACGAGTCTCGCAAAGATCTGCAGCTTTTCGATTCACTGGCCCCGGGCGGCGAGTCGGAGGCGGCGGTTAACGAGTTTGTGCAGCGGGCTTTCAATGCCAACGAAGCGCAGATAGAAGCCAGTGCGGCCGCCATTCCCCTCGCGCGGAATGGAAGACCCTTCGCCGTCGTCGAATTCTCACTCAGCAAGGAGGCTGGGGCCCCTATCTTAAACGCTGTTGCGGATAAGCTTTCTACGTTGGTCCTTGCGGGGCTGTCATTTGACCGTTCGCGTGCCGCCGCATTAAAAGACGTCGCCACCAGCCTGCCGAACGAAAGGGCATTTAGGTCGAAGCTTGAGGAAAGCATCGCCGCCGCGCACGCTGGCCAACCGCTGGCGATCCTTGCGTTTGACGTCCTGCACTTTTCGGAGATCAACAGGCGATTCGGGCATTTGGCAGGCGAGGATGTACTGAGATTTGTTGCCCGGACCGCCCTCGAGAATATTCGTGAGATGGACCTTCTCGCCCGCTCTGGCGCGGACGAATTCCTCGTACTACTGCCTAGGGCGGCGGCCGATATAGGGTACACGCTCATAGCCCGTATTGAAGCAGCCCTTAAAGACCGTTCCGTGGAGGTTGCCGAACAGCTTTTCCTCGAGATCGAGCTCGCCTCTGGATGGGCGTCCTTCGGCGCCGACGGCGAAACGGCCTCATCCATGCTTGCCGCCGCACGCACACGCCGCGAACAGGCAAAATATGCCGATTCCCGCGGGGTGCTGTGGTTCCAGCCGCAGCAATTGTCTTAGTTTCATTTGTTGGTTTGTCGGAGCGATAGTACGCGCTTTTGCCGCGTGGTGGGCCGTACCGGCGGGCAACTTTGGGCGGCAGCGGTTTTCGGAATATTCTCAGGATCGCGCATTAGGTTCTTTCCATTCTCGACCGAGCCAAACCTTTATTGCTTGACTTTAAGCAGGATTAAAATCGATAATCCGATGTTCGCAATTGACCAGAATCGCGTGTTCTGACGCGAGGACGCCGGGTAATCCAAAGCCCCCTGGCATCCTGCCCTCGCTCGAACAGCCCCCGCGGTTAAATGGAGCTCCGTCCTTATGCGCCTGTCGCCATGGCTTCGCCGGACCCCGGCTACCCGTGTTTTTAAATCGTTTCTCGGCTTCTTATTTGCCGTGATCGCCGCGGTTGGATTCACAGCGATGGCGGCACCAAATGAAACACTGACCCTTTTGATCGGATTGCGCGCTTTCGCAAGCGATAGTCTTATAGCACAACAACATGGATCCTCGACCTTTACGGGCGTCGCGCAGCCGCGGTTTTCCGGCAGCACATACTATTACAAGGGGAGCGGCAGTCTAGCGGCCGCTAGCAGCTGGAATACATTCCGCAACGGCCTAGGTTCAAATGCCACGAGTTTTAGCGGTGGAGATAGTTTTGTTATCCAGACTGGCCAGAATCCGACCCTAAATACCGGTTTAACGATCAGCGGAGCTGGCTCAAGTCTCACTGTAGAGAACGGCGCAGCCTTCAGCGATGGGGGAAACAATCCGTCGGCCACCCTTATCCTCCAGAGCGGAGCGACTTATACATCCACTAGCTCCTCGTATTCCAACATAAGTTCGAGCTCCGTGATGGACTCGAACAGTACATTTACCTACGGAGGGCCTAATTCTTCGGCATTCGTAGACCGTAACTACGGGAACTTCGTCTGGCAGCTCGCCATTGCATCTACTGCAACCACAGCGGCTGACGTCCACACGTCAGCCAATTTCACGGTGGACAGCGGAGCCACCCTTAACGTCGCAACGAGTACTGTTGCGAGGACTTGGACCATCGGCGGAAACCTGATCGTCAATCAGGGCAATACCTTGAACCTCACTAACGGTACGGCTAATGGAACAGCGGTAAATGTTTCTGGCGCTCTGGTGAACAATGGTTCCATTACAAAGACCGGTTCCGGATCCATGACCCTCTCGTTCACCGGTTCTGGCAGCTCTAACGCAACTTGGGGCACAAACAGCGGGAATTTTGCCGTAACTATCGGTTCGGGCAAGACGATACGCTTTACTGACACCCTCTCGTCAACCGGAACCGTGACCGTCAACGGTACGCTCGGCGGTTCTGGAATAGCGGTCGGTCCCGTCAATGTAAGTGCCGGCGGGACGATCGCGCCGGGAAGCAGCGCCGGAAAACTGAGTACGGGAAGTGTTTCCTTTGCGAGTACTTCTAATTTCAATGTTGAGATAGGCGGCACGACGGCAGGTACCGACTATGACCAGCTCAAGGTCAGCGGAACGGTCGCCATCAATGGAGCCAGCCTTGCTACTTCCTCATCGGGCGCCGCGATACCGGCTGGAACCCAGACTTACAAGATCATTGACAATGACGGCACCTCGGATGCAGTAAGTGGAACATTGTTTACGGGCCTCGGTGAGGGCGCGGTCATCTCAACAGACTTCTTGGGAACTCATCGCACGGCCACGATCAGCTATGTAGGTGGGGACGGCAATGATGTTGTAATAACGGTCGCACCGAGCGTCGCAGTTCCGACCTCGCCCACCTTTTCACAGAGCACACCAGCGAGTCCGAATAATTCGAGTACTACGCCGACGATTAACGGCTCGGCCGACTCGACGGCCACGAGCGTCGATCTCTATACGAATTCAAACTGCAGCGGGTCGGCGGCCTACACGGCGACGTTAGTGAACGGCCGGCTTGCCGTTGGCGGCGCATTCGCGATACCGGTAACGGTCACTGCAAATAGCTCGACTACCTTCTCGGCCATTGCCTCTAACGCCGGCGGTGGTTCGGCATGCTCCGCGACGCCTTTCACATACGTTCACGACACCGTCGCGCCGAACGCTCCTTCAAACCTAGGAAGCAGCCCGTCGAGCCCGAATCCAAGCACGAGCCCTTCGATCACGGGTGACTCGGAGGCCGGGTCGACCGTAAAGATCTATCTTGGCAGTTCGTGCGGCGGCTCATTGAAGGGTACGGGTACGGCCATCGGCGGAACCTTCTCGATCGCGATCTCAGGTCTCGTTTCTAACTCGGTCAACGTATTGAGTGCGCAGGCCACAGATGCCGCTGGAAATGTGAGTGCGTGCTCGGCAGAATACGATTATTACGCATATGCGGCGCCGACCGTGTCGGGCATTTCGCCGAACTCGGGTCCGACAGGCGGGGGAACGGTGGTTACCGTTTCCGGTGCGAACTTTGCCGTCGCCTCCGGCCAGACTACGGTCAAGATCGGCGGGGTCACATGTACAGGCGTAAATGTTTCGAACGGCGGCTCGCTCACCTGCACGACTGGCGCGCACTCGGCGCCGGGCGCCGTTAGCGTCGACGTCACGACTCCTGGCGGCACCAACACTCCTTCCAATTCGCTCTTCACATACGTCGCGTCCCCGACCGCGACGAACCTTTCGGCGGCTGAGACCTATACGGAAGATACGGCCTTAGATCTGATCGATATCGTCGTCAGCGACCAGGACAGCTCAGATGTCACGGTCACCCTGACCCTATCGGATCCCCTTGCCGGCGGCCTAAGCACGGCCACCTCAGGGTCGGTAACATCGACTTACGTCGCTGCGTCAGGTGTATGGACGGCGCAGGGCCCGATCGCGGACGTTAACGTACTGCTCGCGGGGGTCACGTTTACGCCGAGTGCGGACTACAACTCCAACTTTAGTATCGCCACCAGCGTCACGGACGGGGTTACCGCGGCAATAACAGGCACAAAGATAATGACTGGCGTTGCGGTTAACGACGCCCCCGTGCTCGACGCTTCGAAGTCACCGACCCTTAACTCGGAGAGCGAGGATTCAGGGACTCCGATCGGAGTCGTGGGCACCCCGGTGTCGAGCCTTGTGGATTACGCGACGCCGAGCGGTCAGGTCGACAACGTAACGGACTCCGACGGTCCCGCGCTTGGCATCGCTCTAGTTGGGGCCGACGTCTCGCACGGCACCTGGTACTATTCGACGAACAATGGCTCGTCATGGAGCGCCGTCGGTTCAGTGAGCGACACGAGCGCGCTGCTGCTTTCAGCGAATGGGGCGAACCGCCTCTACCTCCAGCCAAACCCGGATTTTAGCGGCACGATCAACAGCGCGATCACATTCAGAGCTTGGGACCAGTCGACGGGTACCAACGGAGCAAGGAGCTCGACTACGCCGAACGGCGGCAGCACGGCTTTCTCGTCCGTGACCGATACGGCGAGCCTGATCGTAACGGGCGTGAACGACGCCCCCGTGCTCGACGCCTCGAAGTCACCTGCCCTTAGCTCGGAGAACGAAGATGCGGGAACTCCCAGCGGCGTCGTCGGCACCTTGGTCTCGAACCTGGTCGATCTCACGCCGCCTGCAGGAGGCCTCGACAACGTAACGGACTCCGACGGTCCCGGTCTCGGGATTGCCATAGTTGGAACGGATACCTCGCACGGCACTTGGTACTATTCAACGGACAATGGCTCGTCGTGGAGCGCGGTCGGTTCAGTCAGCGACACGAGCGCGCTGCTGCTGTCAGCGAATGGGGCGAATCGCCTCTACTTCGAACCGAACGCGGACTTTAACGGGACGATCAACAGCGCGATCACGTTCAGAGCGTGGGATCAGTCGACGGGTACCAACGGAGCAAGGAGTTCAACTACGCCGAACGGCGGCAGTACCGCTTTCTCGTCCGTGACCGATACGGCGAGTCTGATCGTAACGGGCGTGAACGACGCCCCCGTGCTGGACGCCTCCAAAACGCCTGTTCTGAATTCCGAAAATGAGAACGCCGGGTCTCCTTCCGGGACGGTTGGAACTCCAATTTCTAATCTGGTCGATCTCACGCCGCCTGCAGGAGGCCTCGACAACGTTACCGACGTCGATGGCCCGGGCCTGGGCATCGCGATCATGGATACCGACGCTACGAATGGCACCTGGTACTTTACTCTAAATAACGGCTCGACGTGGACGGCTCTGGGTAGTGTCAGCGGTACCAGCGCGCGCCTGCTCTCCACATCATCGAATAACAGGCTTTATTTCAAGCCGAATACAAACTTCAGCGGCGTCATTACGGCCGCCATACAATTTCGGGCCTGGGATCAGTCGACAGGCACGGACGGTGCTACCGCCGACGTGACTTCCAACGGCGGCACGACCGCGTTCTCGTCGGCAGTTGATAGTGCGAGTTTGACGATCAACGCCTCGGCGGGCCAGCCGACCGTCAGCGGCGTTAGTCCGGGTTATGGTCCGGACACGGGCGGTACAGTGGTAACTATCAGCGGCAGCAACTTCTCGACAAACGCAGGTGAGACAACCGTGGCGATCGGTGGAGCAACGTGCTCGAGTGTGAGTGTGACGAACAGTAGTTCGCTCACATGCAGCACGGGCGCGCACACGGCAGGTACAGTGGACGTGATCGTTCACACCTCCGGCGGTGGCGATTCGAACACCTCGGCGAATGCGCGTTTTACGTACACGCTTTCGACCTGCAATCCATCTACGGAGATATATGTTGATGATGATTGGGCCGGAACGATACCCGGTACAGATCCTGACGGAGCTGGCCCGGCAACAAACTTTGGATGCGATTCCTTCAGCGATATTCAATCGGGTATCGATGGTGCGCCCGCAAGCGGCGGTACTGTGCATATTAAGACGGGAACATACACCGGCAGCTTAGACACGACGGCACGGTCCATTAACGTTTCGCCCGGTTCGAGCCCCGGACAAGTCACGCTCACCGGCAACATGATCCTC
>JAFAOW010000016.1 GCA_019247455.1 Acidobacteriota bacterium
CGAATTCGAGTTTGTTCCTCAACGAATACGAGGAAACGGACGGCACATCGTCCCGCTTTGGCGGCTACAACATCGAACTTGGCGGGAACCTCTCATCGGGAGGCGGTATAGATACGCTCTATGGCTCAAAAAATTGGTATAGGGCAGAACAGGGGCAGATGCAGCCTGAGAACCTGAAAGTGCAGTCAACCGTGAGCAATCAGACCGTTGCGATGCTCACTCCGGGCGATGAAGCGGGAGCGATATTGGGCTTTGGGGCGGCGGATGAGACTCTTAATACGGGGAGCGGCGGTACGACCTATAACGTGCGGACGCCCGCCTACAGGCTTCGATACTATCCGGTAAGCTCTGATCCCTATTCAGGTTGGTACGGCTTTGAATACGGGACGAACCTCTCGAAAGTGCCCTTCCTATTCAGCGGCGCGAACGCGGGCGACGGATCGGGCAAGATGTGGATGCCGTTCGGCTTCTACCTCGGCTATCAGGGATCGCCTGCGAGGCACACGATAGGCGTGGATCCCGAAGGATTAACGGTCGACGGGGCAAAACTGCCGTCCGTGAAAGCCTTGATCAAGGAAGTTACCGGCGACTATTCACTCACGCCTGCTGATATTGGATATACGATCTTCGTGGACTCGGCAGCTGACGTCACTCTCAGCGTACCGGCCGGTTTGGGTAAAGCGGCACGCTTTACAATAATCCGAAAAGGGCCAGGCAACGTCTCGATAATTCCGAAACAAGGCGGCGGTGTCGTAATCGGGCAGGCAGACGGCTACAGCCGGCTAAGAAATAGATACTCAGTTGCGGAACTCGTTGCGGACCGTGAAAACGTTTTCGTTTTGTATGGCGACCTGAAACCGTAGAAATTCGAATCTGCCCCGTAGGAAAAAAGCAGCCCGCGGGTACGCGGGCACAAAAGAATATTTCCAACGCTGAGAATATGGTGCCGTCTAGAAGATTTGAACTTCTGACCTATCGCGTGTGAAGCGAGTGCTCTACCGCTGAGCTAAGACGGCCTATAACTTATAGTGACGGATCGTCGGGCTTTGCCGGCCTGTTCTCGTCGGTCGCTTTGATAGCACTGAGCGAAGAGTCGAAATAGAAGTGCCGCGTGCCTGTGGCGGTCACGCCGTCGGCCACCTGGGGGTCCGCCGCGATCGAGTAAAAGGACGGTTTGGACGCCGAACCCGCCTCGACCGTCATCGTGAAGACGTACCCGTTCACTACCGGATTCTGCCCCTTAAACCTCTCGTCAAGGCCGGATTTTGCTATCAACTCGTCGAACGACGCGAAGTTGCCGTGGTTCTTGGATGCATATTGAGCTTGGTAGTTTCTCAGGTTCGCGAGCTGCTGCGACGCGGTTGTCTCATTACCGCTGCGAATGACGGCCTGCCAAGCAAGGCTTCCCACGCCGATAAGCAACCCGATGATAGCGATAACGATCATCAGCTCGATCAGGTTAAAACCCCGCTCATCACTGAGCCTTGATCTGTAGTTCTTCATATACAATTCGCCTCTCACGCGTGTATCACGTAAGTGCTCCCCGTAAGTTTCAAAAGTTTATCCCGTGTGGGCCCGAAATTCAAAGCATTATTCACTGATGCGAACCGCCCGGGCGAAGTTAACGTATCCCCTCTGTCTGACGTCTGAGATAATAGGGGGACCCAATCCATTCCGGGCGGCATCAAACGTAGAAAAACTTAGGTTTTATCGGTAAACTCTTGTCATAAAATAGGCTGGCGCGGTGTATTTGCGTTGGTAAGAGCATTTTTCGCGATGCTGAGATGAACGAGAATACCGACATTCTTGTGGACATAATGTCCGAACAGACAGCGACGGCAGCAGGACGAGGACAGGTCGAGTTCGAGGAGGCTTTTACGCTTCATCACCGGACCGTCTTCCGCGCCGCACGGTCGGTCGTGCGCGATGCCGGCCTAGCTGAAGACGTGACGCAGGAAACCTTCCTCCGGCTGTACCATCATCTCGATTCGATCAGCTGCGAGGAAATGCTCAGGCCTTGGTTGATCCGCGTCGCGATAAACGTTGCAAAGAACGCAGTTCGGGGTAACATAAGGGCGAACACCCGCGAAGAAAACTACGTCAAAGAGTCAGGGAACCAGGCAGTCGCTTCTGTTGAGGCGGACTATGAAGAATTGGCGGGAGTAAGCGAGATCTACAAAGCTCTCAATAAGGTAAAGGAACCTCTGCGAAGCTGCTTGATACTTAAACAACAGGGGCTATCGTATAAAGAGATCGCCTCGAGCCTCGATCTTAACGAATCGAGCATCGGCACATACGTCGCACGCGGAAGGCAGGAATTTGCCCGCGTCTATGGCGGCGGTAAGGGAACGGTATGAACGGGAATTGTTTTGATATAGGCAGAATTCAAGCCTTTTTGGATGGCGAGCTGAGCCATGAAGAATCAGCAGCTGTCTCGTCGCATGCGGCGTTGTGCCCGTCGTGTGCCCGCGAGCTTGCCGCTGCGGAAGATGAGTCGACTGCGGTATTCGCCGCGCTTGAGCGAGAATTAGATTCGCTGGTTCCAACGCATCGTCTCTGGAATAAGATCAACGACGCGATCGTCGACGAAAAGAAAAACGCTCCTATCCGGACCAAGGTTTGGGCTGGCCTGCGAGCGGCTTTCCTCAGTCCCACTGTTGCTATTGCGGCGAGCCTTTTGATCGTGCTCGGCATTTCAGCAGCTCTTTATCTGCGGCGTCCCGCACCGGTTCCGTTTGAGTCACCCGTTGCCCGAAGGGTCGTTCCGACCGACCAGCCTGCTCAACAGGCTGCAAACGATCCCGAACCGACGGTTTCAACCTCAACACGGCCTACGATAGAGCGCGCCGCGTATCGTCCCGATAACGAGACCCTATACCGGCGTGCGATGTACTATCCTCCGCCAACATCGGCTCTTGGCGAGAACTACCTTCCCGGTGAAGAAAGTTATGTAAAGACCATCGCGAGCCTGTCCAAGACCGTGAACGAGCAGAAGGCCAGCGGTGCGATCCGGCCGTCGGAACGTGTTTCATACGAGCGGGATATGGCGGTCGTCAACGATGCGATCAAAAAACTTAGAAAGGCTGTAAAGCGGGATCCGAAGAACGAGTCTGCAAAGCAGATCCTTTACGCTTCCTACCAAAACAAGATCGATCTGCTCAACTCGGTCGCCCAAAGGGAGGAATTGGTCGCAAGCCTCAGATAAACGGCCGTTTCTCAAATGTCGATGAATAACCTGTGTGGCAAAATCCTTAAACTCGCGGTCGTCGTGTCCCTGATAGGCACTGTTTCCGGCGCGATCTCCGCACAGACAACTCCGCCAGCGAAGCCCTCTCATCCCGCGCCCTGGCCAGCAACGCCGCGGCCGGTGTGGCCGGGCGTGCCCGCGCCGCCTGACGGCGTCACGACGGAGCGGGCGTTGACCGTGGATCCGAATATGAATCTCACACTATGCGTCGTTGAGGGCCGCGTTACCGTGAACGGCTGGGGCCGGCCGGAGCTAAGAGTTCTTGTCCGCGAAGGCAGTCCGTTCGTATTCAAAGTAAAGGAGAAAGGAAAGGGCGACCAACCCGTCTGGGTAACGCTTGTCGGCACCTCTTCGGCGGGCGTCGGAAAGGCATTTCCGGGCTGCGTAACAGGCGAAGCCGTGGAGGTCGATCTTCCAACTGGAGCCACGCTTGACCTCCGCGGTCAGGAGACCCGGACGACCGTAGATACCGTCAAGAAAGCTACGATCAAGAACGTCGGAGGAAATATCTCGGTCAGAAATGTATCTGACGGAATAACGGCGTCAACCTATGAGGGCGACATAACTGTCGAGGAATCCAAAGGCTCGATGCAGCTAGATACTACCTCCGGTAACATAATCGCTTTTTCGGTAGGCCCGAGCGAGATCGGGGATACCTTTCGCGTGAAGACCAACAGCGGCGTCGTTTCGCTTCAGCGGCTCGAACATCGTCAGGTTGAAGTGGGGTCGATCTCCGGTGCCGTCTATTATTCGGGCCCGATCCAGCCGGCCGGGGCCTACAGTTTTGGCACAAACAACGGAACGGTTCGGCTGTTTCTCCCAAACAATACGAATTGTATGATAAACGCTACCTACGGCGGCAGCTTCGCGTCCGAACTTCCCTTCAAGCGCGGCACAGAAGACGTCCGTTCCGGTCCGGTCAGATCTGTCAACGGAACTCTCGGCTCGGGCGGAGACGCACTGGTTAGGCTCACCAACAATTCGGGCGGCATCTCGATCCGAAAACTTCCTTAAGTCCGCAATCGCGAATGCTATTCGCACCGCTTTGATCTAAACTTTAGATACAGGCGATGCAAATCTCACGGCTCGAGCTCGAGAACATAAAATCCCACACCTCGTCGAGTTTTGATTTCGGCCATGGCACGACGGCTATCACCGGCCAGAACGGCGCGGGCAAGACCACCATTCTCGAAGCGATCGCGTGGGTACTCTTCGATCTATTGGAGTACAAGAAAGAGGATTTTCTGAGACGCGGTGCCAAGAAAGGCTCGGCGACAGTAACCTTTGAGAGCAGTCTTGACGGCCGCGAATATATCGTCAAACGAGACACAGGCACAGCATATTTCGTCACGGACGGCCGCCTCGGTGCGAAACTTGCGGAAAAAAAGGAGGAGGTCCAGCGATTCCTTTGGCAGCACCTGGGACTTGAGCCCGGTACCGACCTGCGAACCCTCTTTCGTCAAGCGATAGGCGTGCCCCAAGGTACCTTCACGGCGATCTTTTTGGAATCCGCCACCGACCGGAAGATAGCGTTCGACCGGCTACTAAAGGTCGAGGAGTACCGCCAGGCCGCAGAGAAACTCCGCGAAACCTCCCGGTATCTCGACAACTCTATCGCTGATGCTCGGGAGCAGATCGCGCGCAGCGAGGGCGAGATAGCCCGCGCAGAGGCCGTAGAAAGCCAATATCAAGACCTCAGCTCCCAAATTAGGCAGCTTGCAACGGAAAAGGAGACTCTGGAAAACGTCCTAGCCGAGAAAAAGGTGCTTGTTGATCGGCTTGACGCCCGAGCGTCTGAGGTTGCGACGCTGCAGACGACTTTTGACAAGATAAGTGCGGACCTTGAGAAGAATGAGCTGGTAACGGCACAGCTGTCACGCGAGGTTGACACCTCACGCACCGCGGCAGCGATCGTCGGAAGGATCCGGCCAGACGCCGAGAGACACACCGCTGC
Organism: Acidobacteriota bacterium; assembly: GCA_019247455.1. Taxonomy (GTDB): domain Bacteria; phylum Acidobacteriota; class Blastocatellia; order Pyrinomonadales; family Pyrinomonadaceae; genus OLB17. Next base: position 5,202 of record JAFAOW010000016.1, read on the forward strand.
CCTTCAAGCACTGTCCGGCCTCGAGTCGGCACGGGCCAAACGAGACGCTATTCAAGCGGAACTGACAAAGGCCGACAACGCGGCAGTGGCGGCAAGAGGGTCGCTTGAAAGCGCCCGGAAAGAGCTAGCGAATGCGAAGGCCGCCGCGGCAGAGATCGAGACCCTGGCTCCCCAGGCCACTCAGCAGGAAAGGCTCGAACGAGACGCGGCTAACACGCGCGACCGCATTCTTGTCGCACGTGCGGCCGCGTCGCAGATCAAAAGTATCGATGCAAGGCTGGACGAGCTGCGCGAACTTTACAAAACCAACCATTCGGATCTGAAGAAGGCTGAAGAGCGTGCGGGTCTTGCGGCGGAGCTTGTGGATCTGGAAACCCGCTCGGGCGAGCTCACGAGGGCGCTCGCTTCCCTGCAGGCCAATCTCGCGCGAGACGAGCAGTTTCAAAAAGAGATCACTAACGGCTTGTGTCCCATCCTTTCCAAAAAGTGTCTAAACCTAAAGGCCGGTGAATCGCTTGAGTCATTCGTCACAAGCCAGTTTGTTGGACTTAAGGCGGAGATAGCTCGTTTCGAAAAGGAACATGCCGAAAACCAGACACGCATCGCGCTGGCGCGCGAGGCGCAAAAGGCGGCTGCCTCGGTCGAGAGCCTTCGCAGGCGTGAAAAGGAACTTGGTGCCGAAGGCCAGCGTCTCCGGGCGGAACGGGATGCACATGAAAAAACTGCCGCCATCCTGGCTGAACTCGAGAGGGAGCTTCGGACTGCGGAGAATGGCCTAAAAAAGCTCAATGATCCCCGCCCCCGGCTTAAGCTGCTAACCGAGACCGCGGGCCGCAAGAAGGAGTTTGAGGCGGCCGTGGACCGAACCGAAAAAGAGCTACAACGCCTAGATGGCGAGCGAACTCGGATAGCGGCCTCGCTGAATGAATTCGCAGATCTAGATAATAAGTGGAATGCCTCAGTCATTGAGCGCGACGGGACCGCGGAAGCCTATCGGACACTTCTTGCAAATGAAAAAGAGGCGTCGCTGCTGGACCAGCGAATTGACCAGCTAAAGGCCGCGGAAGCCGAGCGTGACACGCTCGCTTCTAAAAAGCGAACTGCCGAACAACAGCTCCGATCTGCCGAAACGTCTTACGACCGAGCCGCTCACGATACAGCGCGCAAGGATCTTTCTGAAGCGCAGCAGTCTCACGCATCGGTGGCGGCCAAACTACAAACACTTTCGTCCAATCTCGATCAACTGTCGAAGGAGCTTGAGAAGATCGCTGAGATACGCCACGCAATGGCGGCTGACTTTAAGAAAAAGGAAGATCTTGAAAGAACAGCCGAAACCACCGCGTTTATCCGCGACACGCTCAAAGAGGCCGCCCCTCGGGTCGCCCGGAATTATGTTTATCACGTTTCCGTCGAAGCAAATCAGATGTTTCGCGAGATCAGCGGTGACGCGGAGCGGTCTCTAAAGTGGGCTGAGGATTATTCGATCGTCCTTGAGGATGGCGGCTATGAGAGGCCTTTCCAAAGTCTCTCGGGCGGCGAGCAGATGGCGGCGGCTTTGTCCGTAAGACTCGCTATACTAAAGCAGCTAACAGATATACGGATCGCTTTTTTCGATGAGCCAACCGCGAATATGGATATTGAGCGGCGAGAGAATTTTGCCGAAGAGATAAGCAGGATCAAGCATTTTGACCAGTTGTTCGTGATCTCTCACGACGAGACCTTCGACAATTATGTCGATAATGTGATCGCTCTGAATTGAAATGAAGTCTGTCACCATCGTATGCGACGGTTCGAGTCTCGGGAATGGCCGGGGCAGTCCTCGTGCGGCCGCGGTCGCGGTGCTTGGCTTCAAAGGATTTTGGAAGGCGGTGGGTGAATACCTCGGCAGCGCCACAAACCAGCAGGCAGAGATCGCGGCAGCGGCACTCGGCTTGGAGAACCTAAGGGAACCTTGTCGGGTCGTTGTAATGTCGGACTCGCGTTATGTCGTTCAAACCATGAGCGCCAACTGGAAAAGGAAAACAAATCACGATTGGTGGAAAAGATTGGATCGAGCTGCATCTAAGCATGAGATCACCTGGGAATGGATCAAGGGCCATGACGGGCATCAGATACAGGAGGTCGCAGACAGCCTTGCCCGGAAGATAGCGGCCTGCGGTGCGGTGGACAGCCAATTGCTCGACGAGGCATCCGCTGAGATCGGCATAATAGAACTTTAGAGATGGAAATAACGGCTCACATTCACTAGGACGACCAATGAAGAACGGCCAACGCTTCATCACGTTTTTTGTGCTGCTTGCGGTTTTGTGCGCCGCCGGCGCGGCCGCGGCGCAGCAGCGCGCGAGTGGCTGGATGTGGCAGAATCCGCTGCCTCAGGGCAATCCACTTTATTCGATACACTTCGGACCCGATAAGGAGAACGGCTTTGCGGTCGGCTCGGACGGAACGATCCTGCACACCACGAATGGCGGCTTTGTCTGGACACGACAATTCGCAGGAGTTGAATCTGCATTGTCCTCCGTCTTTGTCCGAGACGAATCGAGCGCCTTTATTGTCGGCGCTCGCGGGACTGTTCTCTCAACCGCTGATGGCGGCAAGAACTGGATGACTGTCAAGGTCGACTCCAAAGATCACTTGTACAGCATCAAATTTACGGGCGAGGGGCTGCGAACGGGTTTCATCTCCGGTACGTATGGGTGCGTGCTAAAGACCGTTGACGGCGGTCTCACTTGGAAGTCCCTGAACACAAACTCAAAGGAACAGTTGCTTGCGCTCGATGCTGCCGACGCTTTGAATGTGGTAGCGGTCGGACTCAATGGCGTGGCCCTTATTACCCACGACGGAGGAGAAACCTGGAAGTCGTTTGACCCGTGCGGCGGCTCAACGATATCGGACGCGGCTTATCTTACGCCGAACAGTATATTAGTTGCGGGCTTCGACGGATGCGTCGCAAGAAGCGAGGACGGGGGCGGCAGCTGGTCGCGAACAAATATCTACAGCCACGCGGACCTGCTTTCATTGTCATTCTCCGATGATAACAATGGCTCGATGACCGATGCGAACGGGATGGTCTGGCTCACCGGCGACGGCGGAAAGACCTGGCTGCCATTCAACGTGCGTACGAACCCCAAACTTGTCGCCGTCCATTACGCGGATAAATTCAGTGGCTGGGCCGTCGGCGAGAACGGCCTTATCCTCCGAACTGACGATGGCGGCTTCAGTTGGCAGCGACTCAGTGAGGGCGGAAGAGAAGATGTCAATGATCTCGCTTTTATGAGCGACGACATCGGCGTAGCGGTCGGCTCACATGGCCGCGTGTGGCTTACCAACGATGCCGGCCGGCAGTGGATCCCGGTGTTTACGGACACGCTTGTAAATTTGAATTCTGTTACCTTCATTGACGGCGATAAAGGCTGGATAGTAGGAGACAGGGGAACGGTGCTTCGGACGATAAACGGCGGTTCGAGTTGGGGCAAAGGTATATCAAATATCAGCGAGGACCTCTCCGCCGTAAGCTTTGCAAACGATAAAATTGGATTTGCGGTAGGCTCGGACGGAATGATCATCAAAACAGAATCCGCGGGTGCGTACTGGGAGCAGCTCGAGTCGGGGACACGCCAATGGCTTGAGGACGTGAAATTTTTCGACTACAAACGGGGTGTCGCTGTCGGCGATAAAGGAACGATACTTCGCACGGCGGACGGCGGCCTGACGTGGGTAAAGATAAAGACCAACGTTCGGGAGAATCTTTACTCGGTGAGTTTCGTCGATGACAAGACCGGTTTTACCGTGGGATCAAACGGCGTCACCCTCAAGACGACCGATGGCGGAGCGACCTGGCAGGACCAGGAATCGGCCGCGAGAGTGAACCTGTTTGCCGTGCAGGCATATGGTGCTAACGGCGCGATCGCGGTCGGCGAACTCGGTGCCGTGCTTGTCACCGACGATGGCGGTAGGACGTGGGGTGCCCAGCCGAATATCACGGGCAAGCTGCTGCAGGCAGTGGCCTTTCGCGGAGGAAGCCGGCTGTGGGTAGCTGGCCGCGGCGGGACAATGCTCAAGAGGACCGAACCCTTGTCGCCCAAGACCATCTCCGTTCCGAGCGGGCCGCCCGTCCTAAAGTACGGCGGCAACCGCGTGCCTCCACGCCCCCGCGTTCCGCTCGTCACGGTCTCAGACGACGGCGACATCCCACTCGCGATACCGCCGGTCATCAAGAAACCACAGAAGGATAAACCTTAGCCGAAAGCCACTCTCCAGAGTGATCGATATGCGGCGCCTCGTAGCCAAGCGTTTTGAGGAGCCTACGGATCTCACCTTCCTGTTCGACAAGGATCCCTGACATGACCAGGAGTTCCCTACTTTTCTCAATGAGAAGCGGCAGCAGCGGCTCGATGACGTCAAGCGTCAGGTTCGCGCATACCATATCGAATTGCGGAGTGTGGTCGTCGATCGGCGCATCGCGAAACTCGATCACGTCAGCGACGCCGTTGAGGAACGCGTTCTCGCGAGCGATGGCCACCGAATCGATATCCGTGTCGCATGCAAAGATCTTCGTGCCGCCTAGTTTGGCGCATGCGATCGCAAGGATCCCTGTTCCCGTGCCGACATCCAGCACCGACATTCCCGGCCGATAGTGCTCACTGATCGCCTCAAGACAAAGACGTGTCGTCTCGTGGGTGCCCGTACCGAATGCCATGTTCGGCTCGATCTTTATGACGATCTTGTCGGTATCAGGCTCGATCCACGGCGGCGTTATCACGAACTTCCCCGCCTCGGTCGGCTGCCAGTGTTTCTTCCACTCGGCTAGCCAGTCCTCGTTCGCGACCTCGCGAAAATCGATCGAATGAACCGCATCGCGCTCTATGCTGTGAATAGCAAATTCTCCCGCGATCGCGTCTTCGACATCCTCGAGTGACACTGCCTCCTCAAAAAAACCAGTAACGGTCAGCGGCTCGTCCAGTTTCTTTCGCAGACCGTCGATCGCAGTCCCTGCTGCGCCGGTCAGATCAAGCGCGGACTCAACCGCCTCCGCCGCCGCCGCCTGGACCCTGACATCAACTGCAAACCAACTCTTCACCCTTCACTCTCAACTCTCAACTATTCCCTTATCCCCATTTCGTCGAGGTCCCTAGCCTGGTTTCGCCAGTCTTCTACTACCTTCACAAAAAGCTTCAGGAACACCTGCTTACCCAAAAGGTTCTCGATGTCAATGCGGGCCTTTGTTCCGACCTCGCGGATGCGGGCCCCGCCCTTGCCGACGATGATCTTTTTTTGTGAAGGCCGCTCGACGTACACGGCACAAAAGATGCGGGTGATGTTTGGATCGCTCTCGTCCCACAGCTCAGGTACCACCGCGGTCACGTATGGGATCTCTTCGCCGGTGCTGGCGAGAATTTTCTCGCGGACCATTTCGGCGGCGATCTGTCTCATGGGCTGGTCGGTAAGCTCATCGTCGGCGAATATCGGCGCGCCCTCGGGCAAGCGCGCGATGATCTCATTCAAGAGTTCATCAACCGCCTCCCCCTTAAGCGCCGAGACCGGAATTATCGCCGCGAACTCGTATTCCTTCTGATACCAGTCGATCAGCGGCAACAAGTCGGCCTTTTTCTTGATCTTGTCGATCTTGTTTAGAACGAGCACCGCCGACCGCTCAGCTTTCTTCACAAGGTCGAGCACGAACCGATCGCCATTGCCCGTCGAGACGCTCGCGTCACGCATCAGCACTACAAGGTCCACGGACATAATTGCATCATGCACTGCCGCCATCATACGGCGATTGAGCAGATGCCCCGGCTTGTGAACTCCAGGTGTGTCGATGAAAACGGCCTGGCCTTTGTCGGTAGTAACAACGCCCTTGATGCGATGCCGCGTGGTCTGAGGCTTATTCGAGACAGCAGCGATCTTCTCGCCGACAACGCGATTTAGAAGCGTGGATTTACCCGCATTCGGGCGCCCGATAAGAGCGACCAAGCCGCTGCGAAAGGCTTTCTCCATCTCGTCAAAGGTATCAAAGTCGGCAGCGAATCTCGAAAAGTGGCGTGAGACGACCTTACACGTGTGAACAAGCTAACCCTATTCGTGCGTGATATTTGCGGTCGAGTCGAGCCACAAGCGTCTCACGAGCGTCTCATGGGCGTCTCACCGTGCGATGAGACGCGGAAGCCATTGGAAACACTTATCTTACGGGAATACCCAGGTCTCGTTTTGCATATTTTCGAGAACAAAACTTTGATGAGTACGAAAAGCGGCAGCTGCGCCGCGATCAGTTGTCAAAGATCGAAGCCGAAACTATTTTGTGCAGCAAAAGGGACTAAAGGAAGTGCAAATTGAGCAGAATGGGCAAATTGCGTGGTTTGCGCAAAAAAGCGAGCCGTTTCCGACCCGCTCTCATGATTCATTTGACCCTTACCTAATCGCCTCTTACCAGATACACATCCCAGGCCCAGCGTCCGAGGTGCGCTCCATGAATATCCTTTGTTTTCGCACGGTATCGGAACCGGTTGCCAAACTGGTCAGTCCTTGTCGCCTCTTTGTAGTCAAGGTCGATTTGCGTTAACCCAAGCTCGGGCAGTGTATGGAGTTCAGCCGGTTCCGAAGCTCCATTATGGTTTGTATCCTGCCACAGCCGAAGCCGATTGAAGACACTGTCCTGAGCTGTTATTCGTCCATCGTTGTTTCCACCGTTCCCTGGCTTGTCGAATTCCGCCAAGGCAAGAAATCCATTCCTGCCGTGACCGGGCGGATTAGGTTGTGGAGTAAAGTTACCAAACAGCTCAGTTCCATTATCTATAGAACCATTCCCGTTTCGATCCAATGCGAGCCACGCATCGTCCGTCCGAGCCGCGGTCCACGAGATGTGGTCCACGTTGCCATCACCGTTTAGATCGAAGTTGACGCCCTCACTCAAGCTAGTGAGAGCAAAGCCATTCCCTATGACATCCACAAGGATTGGCGACCCGCCTTCGTTTCGGTTGACGCAGTCCTCGTCGTCAGGCACGCCATTGCAATCCCTGTCGTGATTCCAACTGCATGACGGAAACCAGTATGGCGAGCCGGGATAGGCCATGTCGTCTGTGTCATCGCAATCGCAAGTACCTGCGCACCCCGCAGCGCAGCTTTTGTATCCATCTCCATCTGCATCAAATCCTTCGTCGACCGCGCTGTCACAATCGTTGTCCTTACAGATTTCCGTCAGACCGTTATATCTTGCCCTGGATGGCTTCCTTGATGACCGTCGTTATCTCGGTCGCAGCAATATAAAGAATTGTCGATCTTTGTCGGGGCGGTTTCATTGGGGCAAGAGCTCCCGGAGCAAGGCACAGAACGCATTTCGGATGTGTAGGTCCCTTCTCCGGTCCCGGCATATGCGGTAGCATCAAAACTTCCAAAGCCACACTGACCGTCGCCAGAGCCTTCGCCACATTGAATATTGTTGTCAGCCTCAAAGGTTTCGCAAATCGGCGAGTATTGAGCTTTTACGACGCGTGGTTGTGCGAAAACCTTCCAAACAATGGCCGAACTAATTCCTAGAGCGAACAATCCCACAAAGGTAAGTAGTTTCTTCATGGTCTTTCCCCTGCAATCTTAACCGGCGCCGGAATATAGCGGTTTGGGTTGTTCGGGTCCTGAATCATGAACTCTCCGCCAATCCACGCGGTTCCGTCTTCAAAGGCCACGAATTCAACCTCCAACTCTATGCGGTGCATAGATTCGACCGAATGCCGTTCGCTAAGAAAACGCGACAAGTCTGAGTATCGATCGGATACCGAAACGTCCAGCGTGGCATTGGGAGCGAACTGTAATGGATCGGCTGTGGATTGCAAGGTGGATCCGGGTTTTCGTCCGAACGATATCGGAAAGGCCATCAGTGGTCCCGATGTCTTGGTCTCAGGAAACAGTAGATTCACTTTCAAATAGACGATTGTCTTTTGCGAGACGTTTTCTACCCTAAAGGCGGTTCGCTGAAGCCAGTCGGGCGCGTCATCGAACTCCTCACCCAGTTCCTTTGAACGCCCCCCGATTTTTACTTCCTTGATCTTGATCTGGGGTTTAGAAGATGGGCCTGTTCGCGCCAGGCTTACACTCTTTTTGTCCGACTGCGCAAAAAGAGAAAAACTCGGAGATTTGATACCCGCAACAAAGCCAGCAACGACGACAAAATAAGCGAAAACCGCGGGACCGTATCGCTTTACGAGGCGCCGACAAACCTGCGGAATATTTTTGGCAGATGCCAGGACAATTCCTTCTTTCATAAAATCCTCCGTTTACAGATCCGACGAGAACAGCGGAAAGTTAAGGAGTTTCTCTCGTCTTCGTTTTAAGGATCTAGAACCGATCCAGACAAAAATCCAAAAGCGCGCGGATTTTACTTGACGGGGGGGGGGCAATGTCAAGCTAAAATGCTGACATTCTTTCTCAAGGGCCTTCTTATTCTCAAATTCTCAGGAGAAGCGTATGAAGAAATTGTTCAGACTGGTCCAATTCGCAGCGAATTTAGCGATCATTATTAGCGTACTGTTATTAACGTTCGTGGTGGTGGACCGATACGTTATCTCGCCGAAGGCTCCGGATCAAACTGTTGCCGCGACCTCAGCAACCACGGCGCCGGCGCCAAAAATGCCTGATAGAAGCTTGAGCGGAACTGTACTGCCGCTCAAGGATGCTAAGTGGACGGAAGGACAAACGACGGTCGTACTGTATCTTTCGACTGGCTGTCATTTTTGCGCGGAGAGTACGGGTTTTTATCAGAGACTGATAGCGGAGAAAGCAAACAAGACATTCAAAGTGATCGCCGTTTTCCCGCAGAGTGTGGAAGACGGCAATAAGTATCTCGAATCGCACAATATCAAAGTAGATCAAGTTGTAAGTAATACGCTGGCGTCCACAGGTATTACCGGAACGCCGACGCTTATGTTTGTGACCGAGGGAGGGGTTGTTTTCGACGCTTGGCGCGGGAAGCTTGACGATGCGGGAGAAAAGGAAGTTCTCGAAAGGCTCTCGCGGCAATCGTAGTATTTCGAAGCTACGGTTTCAACAACCGCTGTTTCGCGGCCATTGCCTCCTTGAACGCGCCGCCTGAGACATCGCCGATCTGGATAGCCTTATCGTAGAGCTTGATCGCATATTCGTCCTGATTCATGACCTCGTAGATGCGGCCGAGCTCGACGTAAGTGAGCGAGATCAGGCCCGGATCGGTCTGGGCGGTGGCAGTGCTGAGAACGTTGCTGTAAGCGGTCTTTGCCTCAAGCAATCGGGTGGCAAGAATATTCTCATCCTCAACACCGACAGCCGAAAGGCGCGCGACGCGCGCGATGTTGAAGTAAATTCGCGGCTCGCCTGGGTGCGCGGCAAGCAGCTTCTTTAGCTCAGATGTCGCACGCGGATAATCTTTTGCGTCGATGATCTTTTGGATATCGAGCAGTCCTTTTGTTACAGGGTTCTCGACGGCGATCGCTTCAATCGGGCGGTTCTTTCGTTCGGCGCGGGCCGCGAGAGCGCGTTTGCGGGACTCGGCGGTCGAGGCGATGCGGTCCTTTTCCTTGGCGGCGTCAAAAGCGCCAATAATGTCTTTTAGCGACGACGCGATATCAAAGCCCGATTCCTCGACTCCCTTTAGCTCAACGGCGAAGTAAAAGGAGAGTACCGCTCCTTTCTGGTAATCCTCGTATAGCTGTAGAGTCGCCTCGTCCTCGGCCTCCTGCTTGAACTTGTCGAGGGCGGCGGAGACAGCACGTTTTTCGACGTCGGTTTTAACCGTTAGGATCTTGGCCCGGGCTTGCTCGGTCGCTACCTTGTCCTTGATGAACTCCGTCTGCCGGGCATCGATCGCCGCAACAAGCGAGCGTGTCATCGCGAGAAAAACATCAGGTGACAGATCGGGATTATTTTTTCGCTGTTCATCCAGGATCGGCTTCACCCAATCGCGCATCGCCGTCATATCCTTCGCGTTTTTGAGCACGAGCGGATCTATTACGAACTGCAGGAACGCCCGCCTTGCTTCAGAAGCCGACAGATCCGTCCCCGGCGGCACGATCACGTAATAATCGTCGCGAACATTCAAAAAAGTGACCGCGCCCTTTGGAGCAAGCTTTTCAGGAACAATGTAAAAGTGCCGCTGGTGTTCTCTGATCTCAGTTTTTTGAATGGCCTCTTTTTTCTTGTTCTCTTTCGTCGTCTGAACGTTGACGCGTTCCGTGAAGATAAGCTCCGGGCGGGTGTGGAGATAATCGAGCAGGTCGCTCACCATCTCGCGGGCCGAGGAGTTTAAGATCTCATCAGATGCGTAGTCCTTTACGTAACTGTCGATATTCGCTGGCAAAGATGAGCGGCGGTAGAATTCCCGTACCAGGGGAGCGAAGTCGAGAACGTCGAGCAAATTCCCGGGCAGGTCGGAGACGGCTACCGGATCGTTGAGCTCGGGCGCCGGCGACAGCGTATACGCCATGGACATGAAAGGAGCCACGGTCTCGGCGTCGCTCGCGCGCGGATGATTCTTTTTATAAGTGGCGACAAAGCCCGTGATCTTGCGGCGAAGATCTTCGGGTAAATTAGCGTTGTCGGCGATAACGCGGTCGCGAAACTTCGCACCGACATCGCTAAGCGAAGTGTTGATGAGCTTCTGGGGGCGGCCGTCCGCATCGACAGTCGACGCCATTTCGAGGGTCGCAAGTACGGCGATCAGACGCCGGTCGGCCTGAATGCTGACACCATAATTGGCGATGTCAAAGCCTTGCGGCACCTGGGTCGACGCCGCACCTGCGGCTATTAATAAAACTAAACTCGCTAAAATGGTCTTCATCAAAAAAATGCGGCCTGAGGTCTCTGTTAAAGATGATTCGGAGCGGCTGATAGATGTATCGCAAAAAAGAAGGGATAAAGGAATCGACAGCATTCCCTTATCCCGATCCTTGTCTCAAAACTCTATTTAGTTAAAGCTGCTCAGCGCCGAGGCCTCGTCATCGTACGAGTCAAAAACGGTGAGGAGCTTCGTGATAGCAAGGAGATCCTGGATCTTTTGCGTGAGGCTCAGGAGCTTGAGGGTGCCGCCCTCTTTCTTAACGGCGGTGAAGCTCGAAACAAGCTCACCAATACCGCTCGAATCGATATATCCAACGCCTGCAAGGTTTAGCAGGATCTTGTTCTTACCCTCGCCCAGCAACCTCCGGATAGCCGTCCGAAGTGCAACGCTGCCCTCGCCGATCGTCACTTTACCGCTGAGGTCGAGAATTGTGACGTCGCCGGCCTGGCGCTCAGAAATTGTAATATCAGACATTGTTATCTCCTCTCGAATTTAATTTGAGTGCGATAGGCGATTTTAGCCAAAACCACCGAAAAGTGAAAGCCAAAGGTCACTTTTTCTTCAACATTTTGACGACCATTCCGCCGCCGGCGTGATTTTCCCACCGGACCTCGTCCATAAATGCGTTCATAAAGAGGATGCCGCGGCCGTTGGCCTTTAACAGGTTTTCAGGGTTGGTCGGGTCCGGAACGTCGTCCACGTCGAAGCCCGCTCCGTGGTCACGAACGATCACCTCGAAGGCCTCGTCCGAATCCGCGATGGTCAGCTCGACCTGCTTCGACTCGTCGAACTTGTTGCCATGCTTCACGGCGTTTGCGACGGACTCCCGAATGGCGAGGTCGATCGACGAGATGAAATCGTCTCCAAAGCCGCAGCTTCGAGCAAACTCATCGACGGTCATTGCGGCCTCGTCAACCGATTCCAGCCGGCTCGGCAGATTTATCTGACGCGTAGCGGTCATCTTTGTGTCTTTGTAAGTTATAGGTTTAATGGGTTTGCTGTCAAGACAAACGCGGGCCCGCTCGTTTAACATCTTTAATGTGATTTTCCGGCCGGCAAAGAGTATCAAGGGCGAAGTCAGCGTTCCGGGCGACAAATCTATCTCGCACCGGGCCGTGATGCTCGGGTCAATAGCGGAGGGAATTACGCGGATCGAGAATTTCGCAGGGAGTGACGACTGCAATTCTACGATCACCTGCATGCAGGCGATGGGCGTCGAAATCGACGTAGACGATACGAACGTCGTCGTTCACGGCGTCGGCCCGAATGGACTGGAGCCGCCCACCGCGCCGCTTGATTGCGGCAACAGCGGAACGACGATGCGCCTGCTCGCCGGCATTCTGGCGGGGCAGGAATTTGAGAGTGTGGTCACCGGCGATGAGTCCCTACAGAGCCGGCCCATGCGGCGAATAATTGAGCCTCTCGCTCAAATGGGCGTCGCGATCGATTCGGCAGACGGCCGGGCTCCCATCACGATCCGCGGCAGGCCGCCGTTGACCCCAATTCATTATGAAATGCCCGTGTCATCGGCTCAGGTCAAATCCTGTGTTCTTCTCGCAGGCCTCTTTGCCGACGGCGAGACCAGTGTCAGCGAGTTCGTATCAACACGGGATCACACAGAAAGGATGCTTGCGTGGTTTGGCGTCAACGTCCTGGAGCGATCGGAGGATGCACGAACAACTATCTCGCTGCAAGGCCCGGCGAAACTGAATGCCAGGGATATTGTCGTTCCGGGAGATGTATCGAGCGCGGCATTTTTGCTTGTCGGGGCCGCTTGTTTGCCGGGCTCGACTTTGACGCTGCACAGTGTCGGACTCAATCCCACGAGGCGGGCCATTATCGATCTGCTCCTCGGTCTTGGTTCCGACCTGAAGGTCATTGATGAGCAAAACAATTGCAATGAACCCTCAGGAACGATAATTATCGGGGGCGGACTCCCTGCGCCAGCACGTACTGTGGTCATCCGCGGCGAAAAAACCGCTCGCCTGATCGACGAGATCCCCATACTTGCTGTACTCGGGACTCAGCTCGAGCACGGTCTCGAGGTTCGCGATGCCGGTGAGTTGCGGGTCAAGGAATCCGATCGCATTTCGTCTGTCGTCACAAACCTGAAGTCCATGGGTGCCGAGGTCACTGAATTCGATGACGGATTTGCGGTAAAAACGTCGAAGTTAGCCGGCGCGACGATCGACTCGTTTGGCGATCACAGGGTCGCGATGGCATTTGCCGTCGCCGTGTTACTGGCCGAGGGAGAGAGCGAGATCGTCGATGC
>JAFAOW010000020.1 GCA_019247455.1 Acidobacteriota bacterium
GGCACATCGATGTCATGATCGCGAATGCGGGCATTAGCGGGAAGAGCGACGAAACAAAACAACTCATGCCGGAGGCGGTCAAGCGGGTGATCGATACCAATTTGATGGGCGCGGTCAATGCCGTTCACGCCGTCCTTCCCGATATGCTTCGCCGCGGCAGCGGTCAACTTGTCGCTGTTTCCAGCCTCGCGGGTTTCCGCGGTTTGCCGCGGTCGGCCGCCTATTCTGCCAGCAAGGCTGCTATGACCGCGTATTTCGAAAGTGTCAGGCTGGACGTCGCTGATCGCGGCGTTTCTGTGACTATCATCCAGCCGGGCTTCATTCGGACGCCGTTAACCGCTGGACGGGAAGCAAAAATGCCTTTCTTAATGTATCTGGACGACGCGATCCCTTTGTTTATCAAGGCGATCGAGCGCAAAAAGAAATTCGCGGCCTTCCCGTGGCAACTGGCTTCGATCGTCCGTGCAGGCTTGATAATGCCGGCATGGCTCTACGATAGAATTTCAAGCCGCGCGCGGTATCGGGAATAGGTCGTTTTCCCCGGCTGTGTTAAATTCTCAGCTAGCCCGGTCCTTTCCTAATGGATTTCTTACAAGCTATCATTCTCGGCGTTGTTCAGGGTTTGACCGAGTTCATCCCAGTCTCGTCTACCGCGCACCTTGTTTTTGCCAGCCGGCTAACAGGCATTTACGGCGGTAACGCGGAAATGACGACTGCGACGATCGCCGTGATCCAGTTAGGAACGCTGGCCGCCGTCCTTATTTATTTCGCGGCGGACCTTTGGGGCATCGGTACGGCATTCGCTCGGGACCACTGGAACCTGGTTTTCAATAAACGGAGGATGCGGTTCTCAGGAACGGACGGCAATCGCCCGATCTTTCTCTCTGAGGAGTCCTGGCTGGGCTGGTTGGTCATAATCGGTTCGATCCCTATTGGCACCATCGGGTTCCTGCTAAAGGACGTCATCGAGGGGTCGGGTACGAAGAACCTGTGGTTCATTGCGTCGATGCTCATCGTGATCGCTATTGGGCTCGTGATCGCCGAGAAGCTCGGAAACCAGCGAAAGGACATCAAGCATTTGGGTATCACGGATGCGCTGGTGCAGGGGTTTTGTCAGGTCCTGGCATTAATGCCTGGTGCCAGCCGTTCGGGATCGACAATAATGGGCGGCCTCCTGGCCGGGGAAAAGCGAGAGACTGCGGCGCGCTTCTCATTCCTTCTTTCGATACCCGCGATCACGGCGAGCGGACTTCTTGAGCTTCGCAAAGCTCTAAAGATCCTTCCGCACGAGAGTTTTGGCCCCCTCATCGTCGCGACGGTCGTGGCAGGCGTCATTGGCTATCTATCTATTTGGGCCCTGCTGGCCTACCTTAAACGGAATACGACATTCGTCTTCGTTGTTTACCGGATAATCCTTGGGGTCACCATCCTTGTACTTCTCGGACTTGGTGTTATTAGCCCACTCGTCTCGTAGTAATGCCCTCGAAACGCTGGAATCTTCGTAAGCATGATCGCGATGCTGTGAACCGGCTGTCTGCCGAGTTGAATGTCATTCCGCTTGTCGCCGCGTTGCTCATCGCACGCGGATATGACACTTCTGATAAGGCCCATACTTTTCTCAATCCGTCGCCGCAACATCTTCATGATCCTTTCTTGTTGATGGGGATGGATGCAGCAGTAACCCGGATCGAAAAATCCGTGCGCGAAGGCGAGAAGATCCTTGTTTGGGGTGATTATGACGTAGACGGGACGACGGGTACCGTTCTGCTACGCAAGGCCCTAAAGCTCCTTGGGGCCCAGACGGGATATCACGTACCAAATCGGTTCACGGAAGGATACGGCATTAACAAGCCGGCGCTTCAGGACGCATATGACCGCGGATTCCGACTTGTTATCAGCGTCGACACGGGCACGACAAGTGTTAGTGAGGTGGAGTTCGCAAACAGCATAGGACTCGATGTCATAGTCACCGATCACCATTTACCCAAGACGGGCGAAAGCCTTCCCCCGGCAATAGCAATTGTGAATCCCAATCAGCCGGGCTGCGGTTATCCTGATAAGCATCTTGCTGGGGTTGGCGTTGCTTTTAAGCTGGCCCATGCGCTGCTTGGGCGCGCAG
>JAFAOW010000023.1 GCA_019247455.1 Acidobacteriota bacterium
GCCCTTGCTGACGCGCGGGCCTCTGCAACTGATTGCTCGAGATAATCCCCCAGATCAAAGATGACCTCGCTCGTCTCGACCGGCGGACCGTATTTGCGTTCGTCTACGCGGCGGTTGGCCTGACGCTCATCAATTTCCTAAAGCAGCCCGATTATCTCAACGCGATCCTCAAGCACACGCGCTTCGCGTGGGTCGGCGAAGAAGCGATGTATCCGACCGCGAACAATCTCTACACGCTCATGTGGTGGGTGTTCGTGTCGATGGTGTTTTATTTCGTCGTGCCGGCGATCATCGTTAGGTTCGTGCAAAAGCGGAAGCTGCGAGAGATCGGCCTTGCGATGAACATCGAGCCTGGCTTCGCGAAGCTGCTTGTAACCTGCATCCTGATAATGCTGCCGCTCGTTTACCTGATGTCGACGACGGCGGGCTTCGGCGCGAAGTACCCGTTTCTCAAGGTCTATGACGGTTCACCATACCTGAGTTACACGCTGCTGATATGGGAGCTCGTTTACTTTCTGCAGTTCTTTGGGCTGGAGTTCTTTTTTCGTGGGTTTTTGGTGCATAGCTACAAAAAAGAGCTGGGGCCGTACGCGATACTTGCGATGATGGTGCCGTACACGATGATCCACTTTCAAAAGCCCTTCGCCGAGGCATTTGCCGCGGTGATCGCGGGAATATTCCTCGGCTGGATCTCGTATCGCAACGGCACGATCTGGCTAGGGCTGATCCTGCATTGCACGGTCGCATTCTCGATGGATATTTTGGCGTTGTACAATAAGGGCTTGTTGTTTTGAAGAGGAACCACAGATGGACACGGATAAACACAGATAATTGGCAAGTACCATCTGTGTGTATCTGTTTTCATCTGTGGTTAAGTTTCTACGCATGACGAACGTAGCCGCCATTAACATCCGCAACGAAGAGCTTTCGCCTGAGGAGTCGAAGTTCGAGGCGACGCTGCGTCCGGCGCAGCTTGCCGAATACATAGGCCAGTCGAAGGTCAAAGAAAACCTGCGTGTCTTTATCAAGGCCGCACTGAAACGACGCGAGGCATTAGACCATATTCTGCTGACCGGGCCGCCGGGAGTTGGTAAGACAACGCTCTCGAATATCGTCGCGAATGAGATGGGGGCTTCGATCAAGGCGACCTCGGGACCTGTGATCGAGAAAGCGGGTGACCTTGCGGCGATCCTGACAGGCCTTGAAGAAGGCGATGTTCTCTTCATCGACGAGATACATCGGCTGAACCCGGCTATCGAAGAGATCCTTTACCCCGCGATGGAGGATTACAGCCTCGACATCATGATCGGCCAGGGCACGGCTGCGAGATCTATCAAGCTGGAGCTGCCGAAATTCACTCTTGTCGGAGCAACGACGCGGCCGGGATTGATCACGGCACCATTACGCGGGAGATTCGGGATCATCTTTCACCTCGATTTTTACGGAGTTGATGAACTGCAGACGATCTGCAAGCGCTCGGCAGGAATTTTGGATGTCGCGATAGATGAAGCAGGCTCGCACGAGATCGCAAAACGCGGACGCGGGACACCGCGTATCGTCAATAGGCTTCTAAGACGCGTGCGGGACTTTGCGGAGGTCGACCACGACGGGGTGATAACAGAATCTGTGGCCCAGGTCTCTCTCGACAAGATGGAGGTCGACAGTTACGGGCTGGACGAGATGGACGCGAAGCTTTTGAGGACGATCATTGAGAAGTTCGACGGCGGGCCCGTGGGTTTAGGCACGCTCTCGGCCGCTATACACGAAGAAAAAGACTCTATTGAGGAGATCATCGAGCCGTACCTTTTGCAGATCGGCTTTCTCAACCGCACGCCCCGCGGGCGAATGGCAACGCGGCGAGCTTACGAACACTTCGGCCTCGACTCCTTGATGCGCCGGGGCAACGAACCCACGCTCTTTAACTAATAATTATTCTGCCCTATTCCTCGTCGTCCGCCGCAAGTAAGGTCGCGCTCGTAACGAGATCGTCCTCGCCGGTTTTGATGAGCGTGACGCCCTGAGCGGAACGTCCGGTCTCACGGATCTTATCAACGCCAAGGCGAATGAGCTTTGCCTGCTGGGTAATGATCATGATCTCGCTGTCCTCCTCGACCGGGAACGCGGCGACGACCTTTCCAGTTTTCTCGGTGGTCTTCATATTGATCACACCGATACCGCCGCGTTTTGTCAGACGGTAGCTGTCAACCGTAGTCTGCTTGCCAAACCCCTTTTCTGAGACTGACAGGATCTTTTCGCTGCCCTCAGCAGAGACTGCACAGACGGAAACGACATAATCACCTTTTCGCAGGTTCACGCCTCGCACGCCGCGGGCGGCTCGTCCCATCGGCCGAACATCGGTTTCGTTGAACTTCACCGCCATCCCATCATGCGTTGCGACGAAGATCTGGCACTTGCCGTCGGTGCGGATCACCTCGAGCAACTCGTCGCCCGCGTCGATATTGATCGCGTTGATGCCATTAGCACGAATGTTCTGGTATTCGCTGAGGGCGGTCTTTTTGATGACACCGTTGCGGGTGACCATCGTGAGATAGATCTCTTCGGCAAAGTCACGAACGGCCATGGTGGCAACCATCTTTCTCTCTGAAGAAAGCTGGACCATATTCACTACCGCCTTTCCGCGGGCCGCAGCAGCAGCCTCGGGTATCTCATGGACCTTCATCTTGAAGACCTGCCCGTCGTCGGTAAAGATCATCAACGCGTCGTGCGTAGATGCTGTGAACAGGTGCTCGACGAAGTCCTCATTCTTTGCCGTGGCGCCGAGCCGTCCCTTACCGCCGCGACCCTGCCGCGAATAGACGGAGACAGGTGTCCGTTTGATATAGCCCGCCTTCGTGACAGTGATGGCGACCTCTTCATCAGCGATGAGATCTTCGATATTGAACTCGGCGTCCGCGTCCACGATCGTCGTTCGCCGCGCATCGCCATATGCCTTTCGCACCTCAGTCAGTTCATCGACAATCACCTGCCGGAGTACGCTCTCATTGGCGAGGACGTTCTCCAACTCGGCGATGTATTTGATGATCTCGGCATACTCGTCCAGGATCTTTTGCCGCTCGAGCGCGCTCAATCTGCGAAGCTGCAGGTCAAGGATCGCCTGCGCCTGGATCTCGCTGAATTCGAGGCTGGCAATGACCTTTTGCAGTTTCTTGAGAAACGCGGCCTCGGACTCGCCGCCCGTGATACCGCGCCATTTTTTGATCTCATCGAGAGTTGCAAAATTGGCAGTGAGCAGCGAACGGGCTTCGTCAACCGACCGTGAATTCCTTATCAGCGGAATGATGTAATCCAGGGCGTCGATCGCCTTATTGAGGCCCTCCAAGATGTGCGCACGAGCCTGTGCCTTTCGGAGATCGAATTCGGTGCGGCGCCGGACGACCTCGCGCCTGAATTCAACAAAGTGCTCCAGCAGCTCCTTGAGGTTCAGGACCTTCGGCTGGCCGTCAACGATCGCGATGTTGATGATGCCGAATGACGACTGCATCGGCGTCAGCTTGTAAAGCTTGTTGAGCAGGACCTGCGGAATGGCATCGCGCTTTAGCTCGATAACGATGCGCATTCCCTCTCGGTTGGATTCGTCGCGGATCTCGGAGATGCCGTCGAGCCTTTTCTCGTGCACAAGCTCGGCGATCTTTTCTATAAGACGCGCCTTGTTGACCTGGTACGGGATCTCGGTAACGACAACCGCGTTACGTGTGCGGTCGCCGCGGCCGATCTCATCCACAACAGCTTTCGCACGCATCTGGATGATGCCGCGGCCGGTCTTATAGGCGCTGGTGATGCCCTCCCTGCCGTAGATGAATCCCGCGGTCGGGAAATCCGGTCCCGGAACATGCTTGATCAGCTCGTCAATCTTGATCGTCGGATCCTTGATGAGAGCGATCGTCGCGTCAAGGACCTCGGTAAGATTGTGGGGCGGGATCTTGGTCGCCATTCCGACCGCAATTCCTTCGGAACCGTTTACGAGAAGCAGAGGGATGCGCGTCGGAAGGACCGTCGGCTCTGAAAGCGATTCGTCGTAGTTAGGCTGAAAATCGACCGTTTCCTTCTCGATATCGGCGAGGACCTCATTAGCGATCTTCGCCATGCGGACCTCGGTGTATCGCATTGCCGCGGGATTATCACCGTCTATCGAGCCGAAATTACCCTGCCCGTCAACGAGCGGATAGCGCATCGAGAAATCCTGTGCGAGGCGCACAACCGTGTCATAGACGGCCGTATCGCCATGAGGGTGGTATTTACCGATCGTGTCACCGACCACACGGGCACTCTTTTTGTACGCTTTATTGAACGTATTGCCGAGCTCATTCATCGACCAGAGCACGCGCCGGTGCACGGGCTTTAACCCGTCGCGGACGTCGGGTAGCGCCCGGCCGATAATGACCGACATCGCATAGTCCAAATAGGACCTGCGCATTTCGTCTTCGATATTGATCTGGTCGCGGTCTAAAAGTGAATCCATTTGTACAAAACCTTGATCTTTAGAGCGTTAAGCGAGGTCCGCTTGTTCGAGTGATTCTGGAAAAGGCCTGCCCTTACTTATTTCCTTATTTTACAGGCTCAAAAGCCTGTCCGCAACGTACGACGGTTTCCCAATTTTTCCGTTCGACGCCCCATTTTTGACCAGAATAATGCTTTCAACCGAACCACAACAGACCCGTGCGATCGACCGTGCCGCACCGCAGCCGATCTTCGAAAAGGAGAATCGCCGCATTCAGCGCATCGCGCTGCCGCTGCCGGTACGAGTCGAGGTGAAAATAGATACCGCAACGACGTGGTACGAGATCACCCGTCTGTCAGATGTTTCGGCCTTTGGTGCGGGATTCAATCTGAAGCGCCCGATCAAACGGGGCCGCGTTGTCCTTCTAAGCATGCCCATGCCCAGGCAACTGCGCTCTTACGATTACAGCGAACCTCAGTATAAGGTTTGGGGGTTGGTCAGGCGATGCATCTCTGTCGGAAAGAACACGAAAAGTCCGGAATATTCGATCGGTGTTGCCTTCACAGGTAAGAAGCCGCCGATCGATTACCTCGACCACCCTTCAAAGCTTTACGACATTGCCTATCAAGACGATGACGGCAAAGGACTATGGCATATCAACGATGCAGACCTACGGGCGGATGAAAGTTCGCTCCCAAAAGACGCGCGAAAGCAGACGCGGTATTTCATTCCCGAAGCACTCACCATCGAGCAGGTCGATGCGGCCGGGAACGTGATCCTGTCAGAAACGACGGTCACGGAAAACATTAGCCTAGGCGGAGCGTCTGTTTTCACGACAATGAAAGTCGCCGCCGGGAGCTTCATCCGCGTGTTGAGTCCACGGCATAACATCGAGATCCTTTCGGTCGTACGCGGCTCTCGAGTAGGCGCCGACCAAATCACCAGACTTCACATTGAATTCATTGACCGGTTCTATCCACTAGAGGGGATCGAGTCCTAAGGATGCGGCGTTGACGGCGGCCTCGGATGCCCTTGCTGCTGCTGCCGCATTTGCTGCTGCCGCCGGTACATGTTGCGGAGCTTCTTAAGCTCCTCGGGCGTCATTCTGCGCGGGTCCATCCCAGGCGGAAACGGGAAGAAGTTTGGCCCAGGAAGGTTTGGGATATACATCTTATTGGCGTTCGGGTTCACGCGAATGGTCGTACCGTCGGGGTCGGTAACCACGATATCGCCAGAGTCGCTGCTGCCTGTCGAGGCCGATGAATTGGACTCTGTTTTGGCAGCATTAGCGGGCTTTGAGGTCTTAGCAGTTTCGGAATTCTTTTCGGCAGCTTGACGGTTGCCGTTAGCTGCCGGGTTCCCAGGATTTCCTACTGTCTCGACGGCATTAGTATTCGTATTCGCCGCGGCGTTCGTATTTGCGATCGCCGGAGGAGCAGGGGGCTGCGTTTCAGCGCTCGGCGCACTGCCTGACATCGAGCCCCTCGCAAGGTACATACCACCGAAAACGGCTCCGCACAAGAGCAAAGCACCCGCCAAGCCGACCCCAAGCTTGTACCCAAGCCCACGCCCCGGAGACTCGGTAGATGAGGCCAACGCGACGTTCGTAGCGAGCGGGAGGCCCTCACCGCGAACCGCAGTAGGATCTGAAATATTCCCCGGGAGAACCGCCGTCTTCGCTTCTGTAGACCGGGCGAGGGGACGAGTGCCCTCGGCCATCAGCGCTGTCTGCTGGCCGCCGATGTGAGCATTCGCGATCGTAACGGCAGCATCCGTGGGATGTGCGAAATACGCGTATTGCTTGTGATCCTTGAGCATTCGCCGCATCTCCGCGGCGGAAGCCGGCCTCTCGCTGGCGTCCAACGCCATTGCGCGGCGAAGCACTCCCGCAACGCCGTCGGGTATCTCCGGGACAAGTAACTGTGCCGGGACCAGGGGGTCATCCTTCTTGCTGAGCACCGCCATCGCCCGCGTCAGGGCGTCCTCGGGCGGTGTATTGGTCAGCAAATGGTAGAGTGTCGCCGCGAGCGAATAAAGATCGCTTCGAGGATCCGTGCCAGTTCCCTGTATTTGCTCAAGCGACGCGTAGCTGCGAGAGTAACCAAAAATACTCTTGGCCGCGGTGTTGTGGCTCGCATCTGTCGGATTGCCCTTAGCAAGCCCAAAATCGAGAAGCACGATCTCACCCTTTGGCGTGATCTTTAAATTCTGAGGCTTAATGTCCCGGTGGATAACCGGCATATTCTGCGTGTGCAGATAATCAAGGGCATCGAGCAAATGATCGGCCCACCGGAGGACCTTATCCACAGGAAAGGGTTGACGATCCCTCTCGAGAATGCTTGCTACATCGTCACCCTCGATGTACTCCATAACGAGGAACTGACTGTCCGCCTCCTCAAAATGGTCGCTGACGCGGGGCAGAGAAAAATGCTTGAGACTATTAAGAAGACGAGCCTCACGCTCTATCGCCTTGCGGAAATTCTCATCCATGCAAAGCGTCTCTTTGATCGCCACGGTACTGCCAAAGCGCTGGTCGGTGGCGATATAGACCGCACCCATTCCACCTTGACCGATCTGTCTCTCGATCAGATACCGCTGCTGCAATGTCGTGCCGATCTTTATCATTTTTACTGCTGTGAGGCGTGGAATTCTTGTTCGTTAATAATACTACAATCGCCTCTGGTTAGTTTCGCGGACCCTTAGATATCAGCGATCCATTTTTCCGTCATATCGCACCAGATGACCAGCCCGCGCCATTCTCCAAATTTCGAATAATGCCGCTCGATCTTTTTATCCCTGCACGGCTTTTCGTTGTTGTGGCGTTTGTAGAATTGCGACCTGAGCCACGAATCTAGTGCCAGGCCGTCATACCGGCCGACAAGCTTAAGTAGATTCTCAGCAGCGTAATCACCGACGCCTTTTACCTTCTTCATTTCTTTCTTAAGTTCCGGTGTCGGAAGCTCTGAAGTGAGCCAGTTCTGCGGATGCAGCTCCCCAGATGCGACCCTTTGCGCCAGTTCTACAATGTACGGCGATCGATAACCTGCCCGTATTTCATCCCGGTAGAAATCTTCATCTACAGACGCCATGGCTTTCGCAGTCGGAAAGGCCCGCGAGCCGCCCTGGGCCCTGATACCGAGTTTTTCGACAAGATTCGTCACCATGATCTTTGTCAGCCCCCAGGAACAGTTTGTTGTGCAGATCGTCTTGACGAGGTCTTCGAAAACGGTAGGTGACCGCAGCAGCCTGCCCGCCCCACGCTCAGCCGCCCATGGTACGGCCCCATGTTTTACTACAACCTCATAGAAGCCGGTCAGATCGTCATCCAGCCGCAGAATGTGAGCGGTATCGCGAAGTGCCTTTTCAGCCGGAACCTTGTCATCAAAAAGGTCGAGGAAGATCTTGCCGCGTTTTTCAAAAATAGTTCCGAGAGAAGCCTTTGTGCCGGTTTCATTTGTAAAGACGTATGTGAGCCGCCATCGGGATACATCCAGCTCGAAGGGGCGCAGCTCGGACCAGCCGTGGCTGTAGACGGTAGAACGGAAGCTGAACCCCTCCGGCTGTTTTAGGGTCAATATGGGCATCTCCTGTAATAAGAACACCGCGCGCGGCGGATCTGTTGAACTTTGGACGCTTCGTTTATAAACTTTAGCGTAACCCGTGAACCTGCCCAATTACATTACGCTCGGACGTATTGTGGTCGTACCGCTGCTGGTGGTCGTCCTTTTGACGCCCGTCGCGGAATATTGGTTCGGTCTCAACGCATACGGGCTGGCGATCGTGATCTTCGTGATCGCCGCGTTGACAGACATCGTCGACGGGCAGCTTGCGAGACGGCGGGACCAAGTGTCAACGCTGGGTAAATTCCTGGATCCGATCGCCGACAAACTGCTCATTTCCGCCGCCCTGATCGTCCTCGTCGAAAAACATCTCGCACCGTCGTGGGCGGTCGTGGTCATCCTCGGCCGTGAATTCATTATTACGGGCCTACGCTCGGTGGCTGCGAGCGAAGGCATCGTGATACAGGCGCAGAATCTCGGCAAAATAAAGATGTGGGCCCAATGCGTGGCCGTCGTCTCGCTGCTCGTCGCCGCGGCGAACGGCAATCCGCCGGTTTCGAATTTCGGCCTTGACTACCCAGCCTTCTTTTGGCAGGTGGCCGAGGTGCGAACTGCGTTTTCCGATCTTTTGAGCCTGCACATTTCGTCGAATGACTGGAAGGTGTTCGGCTATCTCGTAGGACGCGGAGCACTTTGGCTTGCGGTCATTACGGCCATCTGGTCGATGTGGGGATACTTCTCTTACTTTTTGCGAGAGAATAAGAAAAAAAGGTCCGCGATAGATACGCCCACCGCGGACCCTCAAAACCTTGCTTAGTTCTACCTCACGATCTCGATAGATAACGACTGCGAGCCCGAAACAATATACTCGCCGGGGGCAAGTTCCTGCTCGGCAATGACGGTCTGCACGATCGATCTTGAGCCGCCCGCGGTGCGGTCGTTATTGATCGTCGCCATTACGGACGGGGGCAGATTCGGCAGCTCGCTCGCGCCGATAACGGCGCCGGTGCTGGTGCGGCTGACAACGGCGTAAAGCTTATCTGACCTCTTTAGCTTGTTGATGGTCGCTATCAATTCACCGGCGTTCTGCGGAACAAATTGAGTGATCGCTGAATTCTGCTGAGCAGAAGCACCATCCCCGATCAAGATCGTTAAGGCACCCGGGGCCGTATCTTTTGGTATTGTCACCGGAACTTTTTGGGTGATGATCAAGCCGCCTTCCGTGCGCTCGTAGGCCGTGAGTTCAATTGTGTCTCCCGCATGGGCTTGCGTGCGGTCCACTGCTATTCGATCCAACACGGCGGTCTTTGCACCGTCTACCGATCGGACATTGATGTTCACGCCGGTTATCTCAGCCCCCTCGAAGTCGGCTTTGAGCAACGCCGAGAGAGGAATGGCTGCCGAGGAGGCCGCGAATATCGGCGCCTGCGGCCCCGCAAAACGCCTGCTGATCTTAACCGGCTGCTCGCCCTTAACGCTTATCTCACCGTTGATCTCAACCGTCGATTCACCGAGGCTCCGCTCCTGGGAGCTTAAAGCATTTGCGATACCGACGTTGACGATGATGGGCGTAAGAATCCCATCGATGGCCGACTCAAAATTGTATTCGATCATCTTGCCGCGGCTGGTAGAAAGAGTGATCTTGACCGGGAGCATCTTGGGCTCGCGCCCGAGCCTCCCGTAGATGGCCGTAGCCCGATCCTGGGTCATCGTCCCCACGGTGGAGTCGGCGACCGCCAGTTTGAACGAGTTGTTGGCGTTGGGTACCACGGTGACGACATGCGACTCGCTCATCGGAAGATCGGTCGAACCAAGGCCGTAGTACGGATGGCCGAATGCATAGATCTTATCTCCTTCGCGAAGCGTCACAGTCCCCGCGGCAGAGATCTGGATGTCGCCCCGGGCAAGTGCAACCACGACCGAATCTCCGCCAAGCAACGTCGTGTCGGTCGCTTTCTTCATCGGGGTCCGCGCGCCGCCGCTTCCGGCCGTCGCGACCGGTATCAGGCCTGCCTGCATCAACTGCGGAGCAAATTGGTCGAGGACCTGCTGCGAAACACCTCCGAATGCCATCGGCATTGCGATCGGCCGGAACGTCTGGCCCGCTACGGCCGCCAGCATCGAATTAGACGCAAAACCAGAAGCAACCGAGCTTACCGGTATGGCCGAAAGTGAAGGTCTATAGATATCCGCGCCCAAGTCTGCAAACGAGACTGACGCGGGGGACTTGGCGCTCATCTTATTCGGTGCGGGACTCGACATGATCGATTCCATCTGCTCGAAAGGCGTGATACCGCAGATCGGTTCCTTTGCGAACGGAAAACTATAGGAGATCGCTCCGACCAGTTTTCCGTCGATATAAACGGGGGAGCCTGACATTCCGGCAAAGACGAATGTTCTTTCCGCATTAGCCCCGTGAAGCCGTCCGACGATCACGTCCTGCTTAGGCCCTATCCAGCCCGGAAGAACGCCGAGAATTTCGACGGAAAATTCCTCAGGTTTATCGCCGGAAAAGACGGTCCGAGCGGTGCCCGTCATTCCTTCTTTGATCTCGGAGAGGGGGAAGATCGAGGTTCCCGAGGATCGAACGTCGAGGGGCCGAACCTGAGCGATCGATATGGCCGAAAATAGCGAAATCGTTAGTAAAGACAGGCAAAATGTCGATTTAAACATGCTTAAAAACTTCTTTAACAAGGTCGGCGATTATGGTAACATCTATGATGGCTGTCAGCGAAGTTTTGTTTGGCTGCTATCCTCTCGCGATCCTTCGCATTTTCACGACGCAAGCTTTCTTTTTTGTTCCGATCGCCATGGCAAATTCAACCCGCCTTTTTAAGAGCATTACCCGTCTAATTCTGCCCGTTGTCCTACTGATCGCAGTTGCTTTTATCGCGGGCTCGGTCTATCTCGTTTATTCAACCGCGCGACCGAAACGGGCTCAGTACCTCGTCACGCCCGACAAATACGGCCAATTGAGCTCGCGTGCCGCTCAGGTAACCGACGAAACATGGACCAATAGGGATGGAAGTTCGTCGCGCGGCTGGCTTCTTCGCGGAGTTGAGAACGCACCCGCCGTCATCCTTTATCACAAGTACGGCGCGGACCGGTCATACGTCTTGAACCTCGGCGTAAAGCTCAACGAGTCCACGAATTTCACGGTCCTGATGCCGGACCAGCGTGCCCATGGCGAAAAACCTGCCGTCGATAACTCGTCATTCGGCGGATGCGAGGCCGAAGACGCCGGCTCGGCACTGGAGTTTTTGAGAGGTCTCAAATCGCAAAGCCAGAACCCCCTTGTCGGTAGGAACATCGGCATCTACGGTGTAGAACTGGGCGCGATGGTGGCCGTTGCTACGGCCGCAAAAGACCAGGGAGTCAAAGCGATCGCCGTCGATTCGGTCCCACAGGACTCTGATAACCTTCTTCGTGAGTCAGTCGGTCATAGATATCCATTCGCAAGCTCTGCGACCACAAAACTCGCCCGGCTTGGAACCTATCTCTATTACTTTGACGGCTGCTACAAGCGTGAACCAGTGTGCGATATAGCAAAGTCGATCGATAACAAGAATATTCTGCTTCTCGCAGGCGTGGACGCACAGGAGTACCAGGACTCAACCTCGAAACTGGCCAAATGCTTCGCAGCGAGCAATAAGGTCGACAGCAAGCTCGATCTCAGCCCCTCGGGCTACAGCATCATCAACGCATCGATGGAACAGTCCGAAGCATATGATCAGCGGCTGATCGATTTCTTTAGGGACTCGCTTTCAAGATAGACCATTTCTTTCGCGCGATCTGTGCGCGCTTATTTTCTTGCGGCTCGGCCCTTGATCATTACAGGTGCGTTGGGATCGCAGCAGAAATCAACAAGCCGCTTTTTGTCGGCGATCATTTCATTATCGTCTTCCAGCATGTTGAGTGTTGCCTCGAGCAGCTCGTCGGCCTGTTTGTTTTCAGGCCGCTTGAGGCTGTAGTGCACCCATTTGCCGTCGCGCCGGCCGGTTACGAGCCCCGCGCGTCTCAGATATGAGAGGTGCCGAGAGATCTTGGGGTTATTAGTTCCGAGGGTCCCAGCGAAGAAGCACACGCAGACCTCGCCGCCTCGTAGAAGATTCAGCAATCGAAGCCTCGTCCGGTCTGCCAATGCGGCAAAGAACAGCTCCGCATTGAATCCTGGCTGGGTCTTCATAAGGAATATTCTAGCACGTAACAATTATGGCTTGACATAATTCATATTGAGGTTTACATTGAAAACAATTATGGATATCCGTAACTAAGGAGATACTATGGAAAACAATGTAAACGCGCTAAAAGCTCATCTGGCGATCAACGTCCGCGATACCGTGGCGAGTATTGAGTTTTACAAAAAGATGTTTGGCATCGAGCCGTCGAAGGTACGGACGGGCTACGCCAAATTCGATGTGTCGAACCCGCCGCTGAATTTCACGCTTAACCAAATTCCTTTCGAAGGACATGGCGCACTTTCGCATCTCGGCATACAGGTCACGACGACAGAGGATGTGAATGCGGTAAAAGCGCGTTGGCAGGCCGCCGGCCTTGTTACTCGCGAAGAGATGCAGACGAGATGCTGCTACGCGTTACAGGACAAGGCGTGGGTCGCAGATCCTGATGGCAACAAGTGGGAGGTCTTCGTTGTACTTGAGGACAACCTGCCGGAATCGACGCCTAGAAATGACGGCGCTTGCTGCACGCCAACCTTCACCGCCATCGACGGAAGCAAAAAAGAGCCCTCGATCGCCTGCTGCTAAACGATGAAACGAAAATTCATCAAATACAAAACGCCTATCGTGATCACGATCTCGCTGATCGTGCTGCAGCTTATCTGGGGATTCGATCCGAAGTTTTGCTTTATTAACGTCATTTGGCTCTTTGTTCAGGATTATGAAGAAGAATGAACGGGTCCTGATCCTATGTACCGGGAACTCGGCCCGATCTCAAATGGCGGAGGGACTGCTGCGTCACATGGCTGGAGATCGTTTCGCAGTATTTAGTGCGGGTACGCTTGCAACCTACGTCCGGCCGCACGCAATAGAAGCAATGTCCGAGATCGGCATCGACATCTCGAAGCAATTTTCAAAATCGCAGGATGAATTTTTAGCCCAGTCTTTCGACTACGTCATAACTGTCTGCGACAACGCCCGCGAACAGTGCCCGATCTTCCCGGGCCAAGCCGAACGCATTCACTGGAGCATCGACGATCCAGCTTTCGCGGGTTCAAATGGCGAAGAACGGCTTGAAGCGTTTCGTCGAGCAAGAGATGAAATAATGGAACGGCTGCGTTTGTGGCTGGATGGTCATTGAAAGCAAAGTTAAGAAGAACATCTCAACCCATGAGACCGCAAAGGAGCCAAGGCGACCTATAGATCGATCTTTTTTTTGCTGTGGCCGTTTGTGCGGGAGGCCGACTGAATGTCAGCACTCTCTTCCATTTGGCCGACGGTCTGTTCGAGAATGCCGTGCAGTTCAGCGAGCCGTTCTTGTGTCGAGGTCATCTCTAGGAGGTGATATTTCTTTTGATTCTCGAAGTTGTACGCCGCGGTGATCAGGAATGAGAGTGCCTCAGGATCAGAACGTTGGATCTCGGGGAACGTACCGCGGTTTCCTCCCATGCGGAAAGCCGCTTTGGCCATGCGCTCGAACAGGACAAAAACCTCATCGGCAAGTTTCTCGATGTGAGCGTCGGCAGGCTCATCCTCGAAAAATTCCATATGTCCGACAAGGTATGGCGAACCGTTCTCTATATAGTCCAGCAGGCGGTACCTAATGATGCCTTGCGTAATAATGTTAGACCGGCCGTCGGGCAGGGTCTCCGATTCGCGAAGCTCAGCCACGCAACCGACAGTTCCCGTGGCGGGCTGTTCGATGAACGACTGCTGCGGGTCGAAGAGCGTGATCCCAAAGAGACGTCTCCCCGACTCGATGTCACGCAACATCTGTCGATAGCGCTCCTCGAAAATATGGAGCGGGAGAACCTCGCCGGGCAGCATTACGAGCGGGAGCGGAAACAACGGCAGGTAGTCGATCCCGGCTACTTTATCCAATGCTTCTGACATAAAGAGGAGATTCCCGCAGAGCCGCAAAGACCGCAAAGCAGAAACGGATTCTCAGCCGCCTATTTGCTCGGGTCGTGCCAAAGCCGTCTGAGCG
Source organism: Acidobacteriota bacterium (assembly GCA_019247455.1). Lineage (GTDB taxonomy): Bacteria > Acidobacteriota > Blastocatellia > Pyrinomonadales > Pyrinomonadaceae > OLB17. The sequence continues at coordinate 14,185 of JAFAOW010000023.1, forward strand.
ATGAAGTCAGCTATTTTCTCGGCGGGTTCATCACCCAGGGCCATTCGCTTGGCGCCTACGATGGCATTTGAGACGTTTTCGTGCCGAGCCTTAAAGCGATCATCGCGGATCACGAGATCGTCGATCACCCGCCGTTCGAGGAGATCGCGGGCGCTGTCATCCAATTCTACCGAAGTTTCGATGTATTCCGCCGGGATGGTTTGGTTCTTGATGCGTACATGAAGAGCGTCGGTCATCGTCATCGCTTCGTCGCGGACCTTTTGCAATTCCAGCGTTGAATTTGGGAATCCCAGCCGCCCGCGAAGCGTTATCTCTACGATCGGCTTGGGATGGCCGGGCTCGGCGATCCGACATTCCAGCTGAACCCTTTCGAGGACGCCGGCGGTGACTTCTTTGGGGTCCGCGGAATTCGATACGTCAAACGAGAGCCTCTGGAACGGACGCGCATGATATTCATCGAAATGACGGGCGGCAACGTTCCCTTTATCGTCCACTTCCACGACAAAAGCGCCTCGGGTCTCGCGAAACTCGGCGATGTTTGTGATCTCGATGGAGCCAGGATTGAAGGCCCAATTGTCGATCTCGTAATGTTTATGCGTATGACCAAGTGCGACGTAGTCTACGACAGACTTTAGCTGCTTCAAGGCGTCCTGCGACAACGCTGGTATGGGATGTGTCTGATGCCCCTCGACATCGGTGTGCAGGAGGAGTATGTGAAACGCTCCTTCTCGTCGATCCGCGCTTATGGCCTCGATAAGCCTGGGTATCGCCCAGTTGCCCGACGCGCCGTACCAATCGGAGCCAAAGATCCGCGCCTGGCCGATATCGATGTAACCCCCCGCCTTTTTAGCCTCGTCCCAAGGCCAGTAAGAAAACGTTCCGTTTTGAGAAAGGGGCTCAAGAAGCGTTAGCAAGCCCCATTTTGCGAGCGAACGCAGCCAGCTGAATTCGCTGTCGGTGTGTTTTTGATCGTGGTTTCCCTCGATGGCGATGACGGGAATTCCAGCATCCCGCATCATGGTAAGGCCATCGACAGCATAGTTCATCGTCTCGGGCGGGACCGCCTTCTTATGGAAGAAATCACCGGCGATCAGCACGAAGTCGACTTTCTCTCCGACCGCGTACCGCTCCAGCACGTCCACCCACGCGTCGTAGAAATCACGCGGGCTCTCCACCAGTTGGTAGCGGGTGCAGCCGAGGTGGACATCAGCGATGTGCAGGAACTTCATGTAAATGATTGTAACTTAACCTAATAGGCCAACCTATACCTTCAAAAACCTGTTGACCCCGTATTAAAACAATAATATTATTCCCCTGAACGCCGGACCCTGGCCGATCTAATATTCGTTTCCTCATCTCCTTACCTAGTTCGGCCGGCTGTCGCGCAACATCCCCAAACGTCCGTTTTTCAGGACTGCATCTAGGGACCGCCCACGGATGCGCGGAAAAAAGGCAGGTTTCAATAAATCCATATTCGGAGGTACTATGCCGTATTTTAAACGCTCGCTCCTGTTCGCAGGTCTAATCATTCTTTTCAGCGCGACTGTCTCAGTATTTGCACAAGGCGTTGGCTCCTCGGGCTCTGTTAAGGGAACAGTTACAGATCCGCAGGGAGCGGTCGTGTCGGGAGCGACAGTTTCTCTCGTCGGAGCAGAAAACGGATTTAAACGGACTACCCAGACCGATCCGAACGGCGACTACCAATTCATTAATGTGCCCCCGGGGACTTACGACATGACCGTCGAAGGTAAGGGTTTCGGAACCTTCACCACAAAGTCGGTCCCGGTAAGCGTCGGCCAGGCGTATATCGGTGACGTGCAGCTTAAAGTTGCCGCTACTGATGTGACGGTCGACGTGACAAGCGACATGGCTGTCGTCGATACGACCCAGGCCCAGCAAGCGACGATGATCAGCGGACGACTGATCCAGGATCTGCCCATCAACCGGCGTGATTACCTGACGTTTTCGTTATTGTCGCCCGCAGTGTCGGATTCGACGAGGCTCGCGGCCGACCAGGATTTTCGCGTTAAGCAGACGCCGCAAAGCGGTCTTTCATTTTACGGCAGCAACGGCCGCGGCAACAGCGTTACAGTGGATGGCGGCGAAACCAATGACGATTCGGGCGGCGTGCGCGGAAACCTGAGTCAGGATGCCGTCCAGGAGTTTCAGATAAACCGCAGCAACTACAACGCAGAGCTCGGAGGGGCGAGCGGCGCGACTATAAATATCGTCTCAAAGTCGGGTACTAACATCGTTCACGGCAGCGCATTTGGTTTTTTCCGAAACAACCGGCTAGATGCCCGCAATCCGTTCTCATTTTCCCAGGCCCTTGCTCCGGCCCAGGTTTTCAATCCGGCGACTGCCGACCTGTCAGGCTCGCCTGTTAAAGACAAGCTGAGCCGGCAGCAATACGGCGGCTCGCTAGGACTCCCGTTGCTGAAGGATGAGGCGTTCATATTTGGCTCGTTTGAAAACCTTCGGCAGAACGCTCAGAACTCAGTGCCGATACTGACGTCAACAAGCATTTTTCGTCCGACTGGGGCCCAAACGACGATCATCAACCAGCTCGCGACGCTCGCGGGCAATCCGCCCGTTCCCTGTCTTACGGGCCAGCCGGCGCTGCCCGCCGCAACTTGTGCGACCATTCTGAACAATGTCCTGACCTTGAATCCGGCGTCTTCAGCTCTGAGCGCTTACGCTATAAACCTGTTTGAGAATAATGGGGGGCTTTTTAACTACCAAACTCACGCCACCCAGGCGTCGTTCCGCTTTGACGAGCGCTTTAAGGAGCGGGATCAGATCTTCCTTCGCTACAACTACAGCCAGGACACTGAAAACAATCCAGATGTTCAGTCGCTGATCGGTTTTTCTCGAGGAAGCAGCACTTTTGGGCGTTACCACACGATCGCGGGAGCCTGGTTCCACAATTTCAGCGCGAATGTCACGAACGAATTCAGGGGCCAATACAACCGCACCAACTTCAACGTTACGCCGAACGTGCTGGGTCAGGTCGGTATCGACATCCCCGGCTTTGGCAACTTCGGCAACCAGATATTTATTCCGAATTTCTCAGTGCTGAGCAGGCCCGAGATCGCGGATAACCTCACCATGGTCCACGGCAACCACACGTTCAAGTTTGGTTTTAGTGAATTGGTGAGGGGAAACAAGACCGATTCGTGGACATTCTTCCCGGGCCGGTTCGTTTTCGGGTCGCTGCCCGGCGGCCTTCTCAGTCCATGTTTGCAAGTACCAGCCGCATGCGGGCTAACAGCAGGCGCCACGACGATCAATCCGCTTCAGTCATTCTCGCTCGGCTTGCCGCAGTTCTACCAGCAGGGATTTGGCAGTCCCTCATATAACGTAGGCCGGCCCTTCACGGCTGCTTTTGCCCAAGACTCATGGAACGTACGGCCGAATCTCACGCTGAATTTCGGTGTGCGGTACGAGCTGGATTCGCAGAAGGGCATAATGCACACGGACTCGAATAATTTCGGGCCGCGCGTGTCTTTCTCATGGGACCCGTTCAAGGACCACAGGACAGTCATTCGGGGCGGCTACGGTATCTTCTATTCGCAGATCTATGCGCAGATCCCGAACGTCATCCAGACGCTGGGCAACAATAACAACACACGCCAGATCGCAAATCTGCTGATACCTCTAACCGGTGCGCCGGGCCTGCCCTCGTCCATTACCTCGGCGTTGATCTTCCAAACGCTGTTCGCCCAGGGGCGCGTGCAGTGCTCGTCGCCTCCGGCCGGATCGTTCGCTTGTATCAGACCCTCGGACCTGACGCAATTTGGGATCACCGTAACAAATAGCGGTGCATTACCGCCGCTGACCGTGCTGTTTGCCGGACAGGCTGATTATCAGAACCCGATGTCACAGCAACTGGAGTTCGGCTTCGAACGCGAATTCTTTAGAGGTATGTCTTTAGGCGGAAGCTACATTCGCGTCAGGACGACGCACTTGCCTATCGCGATCGACACTAATCTAAAGGCCGCTCCGCTCGTGACCGACCCGGTGACGGGAGCATCCATCCGACAATGGAGTACGAGCGCTGGTTTCCCCTGCTCCGGGGCCGGTATCTTTAACTGTTTTGTGGATCCGACCATACTCCAGAACAACGTTTACTCGTCCATCGGCCGTGCGAATTATGACGGCATTATCATCGAGGCGAAGGAGCGGTTCAGCCAGTACGTGTCGATAATGACGAACTACACTTGGAGCAGGGCGCACGACGACGTCACGGACTTTAATAGTGACTTCAGCCCGATGGACCAGACAAACCTTGCTGGGGAGTACTCACTCTCGGATTTTGACCAGCGGCATAAATTCGTGTTTGCCGGAGTACTGGAAACCCACTTGAAGGGCTCGGGAGGAGCCGCTAAGTTCTTCTCCGGATTCCAGTTTTCGCCGATCGTAAGGTATAACAGCCCGCATCCCTTTAATTTATTGGCGGGGACCAACGTAAATAACGATCGTCACTCGACAAATGACCGGCCGGCGGGAGCCGCCCGCAATACGGGGATCGGACCGAACTACTTTGACGTCGATCTGCGAATAGCAAAGCGGATCACGTTCGCCGAACGGGCCCACCTTGATGTGATCGCGGACGGCTTTAACATCCTCAACCGCACGAATTACGCGAGTGTGAACAACGTGGTCGGCAACATCGCGGGCCCATACAACCTGAAGGGAGTCGTTGGGCGATCGCCTAGCCAGCCCCTTGGGTTCACTTCAGCGTTCCCGAAACGTCAGGTCCAGATCGGTGTAAGACTGACTTTCTGATCGCAGCCTGATCGGATGATATTGGAGGGGCCTCGACCCCTCCTTTTTCTTTGTGCGTTCGGCGTCTGCTAGATTAGGTTCATGGAAAAAGTGGTTTTGATCACCGGTGCGTCGAGCGGCATCGGTCTACACACGGCGAAGCTGTTTCAAGTCAAGAACTGGAAGGTAGCGGCGACCATGCGCCGGCCTGACGAAGCGGCCGCACTCCGACAGATCGCAGATATTGAGTGCTTTCGGCTTGATGTTACCGAACCCGATTCGATCCGCGAGGCGATCTCGGCGACGCTCGGAAAATGGGGCCGTATTGACGCGGTCGTCAACAACGCCGGATTCGCGGTAGTGGGCCCGTTCGAAGCTGCATCCCAGAGCGAGATCGAACGGCAGATCGAGACCAACGTGTATGGGGTGATGAATGTATGCCGTGAGATACTGCCTTATTTTCGCGAGCGATCGCGCGGCATCATCGTCAACGTAGCATCGATGGGCGGCAGAATAACCTTTCCCCTTTACAGCATTTATCACGCGTCGAAGTGGGCCGTTGAGGGTTTCAGCGAGGCCCTGCAATACGAGGTAAAAGACTTTGGGATCAAGATCAAGATCATCGAGCCGGGGCCGATCAAAACGGATTTTTATGATCGCTCAATGAGCATTTCGAGGAAGGAAGGCCTGACGGCTTACGACAACTTCGTCGCGAGGACGATGCCAAATTTGCAGCACGCCGGCGAAACAGGACCTGACGGCTCAGTTGTCGCCGAGACCATCTTCCGGGCCGTCACTGACGAATCCTCAAAAATGCGATATCCGGTGAATTCGCGACTAATATTGGCGGCCCGCAGGCTGCTGCCTGACAGACTTTTCCTTCCGGTCATTCGCCGGGCCGTGGTGAAATAAAAAGGCCCCGCGATCGCGAGGCCCTAGAAAACGGTTGTTTTAGAAAACTAGTTTCCGCTGCCGTCATCAGGAAGGATCTCTATTTTCACGCTATAAGAGCCCGAATTATCGTCGAGATTTCCCTCATTGAGGCCGAGGAACAGGGCCCCGTCCCTGGTGGCCGTGAACTCGCGCGACGCTCCGACATAAATGAAGTCGTTGTTGTCGTCACCGATAACGGCGAGAAGAGCTCCCGTAGCGACATTCTTGAGCAGTTTCATATCGTCGTTAAGCTCGGGCACGCCGGCCGGCGACGATGTCTTGCCTTTTCCGAGCGATACGGTCCCCTCGCCGGTGATGCGGATCCGCTGTCCCTTCTTCACGACCCAGCCGGTGTTGGTCCAGCCATTAGCCGTATTGTCAGCAAGGACCTTGACGTCCCAGGTGATCGGTTTGATCGAGCCGCCGTTAGAAGTTGATCTGGCCGGAGCGGGATCCGGAAGCTTCTGCGACACGACCTTTACCGGAACCGGGTCATTCGAAACAGGCTGCTGATAGGTCGCCGTATTCGTAGGCTTAACTGCGGGCGACGAAGCCGGTGTATCGAACGTGATGGACTCGATCTCCGCGGCAGTGAAAGTAAGCTCCTTGCGCCGGGCTCCCTCGCCCATAACGATGACAAACTTACCGTTATCGAAGCTTACGATCTTGCCCTTGATGATGCTTCCGTCCTTTAGACGAACGGTGTCTGCAAGCGTAAGCCCCGCGAGCGAAAATATGAGAACGGCTACCGCCGCCAAACGAGAGATCGATGAACTGAGTGACATAGCGTCCTCCAAAAAATCCTGTCTGGTGAGAGGGAACGAGAGACGAAAAACTTAAGTCCCGAAAATTGATGTAATATTTAGGAGTTTCGTTGCAATGTTTGAACTCTGTTCAAAACCATTGCCTGCGATGATACAACCTTTCCTTAATGTTGTAAATGAATTTCTGGCCTCTAGGTCATTGAAAACAATGATCGAAGGCGATGGTGCCTTTCTTTGAGACGTCCTATGAAAACCGCTTCTTTTTTGATTCGACGACCGTTCATATTGGCCTTGCTGCTCACATTCACGGTGCTAGGGACGCGGGCGCAGCAGGCGACGCCGAGCCCCGCGTTAACGCGCGAAGAACAACTCGCAAAAGAAAAGGAAATGCTAGACAAGGAAACGGAGCTGCTCGATGCACGTCAGAAATATCTCGACGCACTAAAACGCGCTGCGGGGAACAGTTCGATCACCGCGGATACGAGCGGCGGCAAGACTGACTATTCAGCCGCAACCACCGGCATCTTTGAGACGACGTCGCTCAGCTTCGAGGCGGCAAAGGAGCTTGCCGACGATGTCGACAAGCGGATGTCAACGCCTCTCGCTAACTATGACGCGATCATCTTCTTCAGCGACGCCGATTTCAACGCCCTGTCCCGGTACCGGCTCTACCGCACGCAAGCTGGGATCATGCTTGCCGACTACGATGCCCTACTTCGTGAGATCAACGGCCTGAAGCCCGAGCCCGGCGGCGACGAAAATGTATTCTCCACGCAATCGGTAGATAAGAGCTTTGCGGGCGGCGCCCTGCTCACGACACTCAACTTGCCCGGAATCGCTACAAGTGCAATTAAATCGGTCGCGGAACTACTCTCGCTCTTTCGGACGGACCGAACTGTCACAGAGTATCCGGGCGGCGTCGATGATAGAGCACTGAATACCGTGCTCGCCGGCACGCTTCTGAAAAAGCACGGATCACTACGCATTTACGATCCTGTGCAGTACGTACCTGAATACGATGGAGGCCTGGAGGAAAGGGATTCATTCTACAGTGAGCTTGCAAGGGTCCGCGCTGCGAACGTTATCGTCACGGCATTTCTCGAAGCAATGTCAAAGGTCCCGCTAAAACAAAGGCAGTCGCCGCCTCTTGCGCCGGTGATCGGTCACGCGGTTTTGGTCAAGGCGCAGCTAGACGGGCTCCTGTTTCCGGTCCTGCCCGATCCCGTTCCGAACGATCCGGCCGCCGCGGCATCCCTCACCGAATTCCGCTGGATGGTGCGGGCGGAAAAGCTGGATAGGTTTATCCGGCGTTACCCGTCAAATCGGATCGGGGTGATACGTTCGCGTGTGATCAGTTCCGGAGGAAGTGTTCGCCAGAGCAAGAACCTGCTTCTCGGGACGAAGACGGATTACAGTGGAAGCTCAATAGTCGAGGTGCTGCTTTACGACCTGGACGGAGGAATGCGCGCGTCCGAGATCTTTACTTACCACACTGGATTTCGAAAGTTGAAGAATGGCGTATCCGTGAAGCCGCAATAGCCGAACGGGCGACGGGGAATCGCTTTTTGAGTGATTGGGAGCCTGGTAAATGCAAGCCTCGAATATT